>JAYTEX010000217.1:0-3200 GCA_043734785.1 Pseudomonadota bacterium
ACTGTACTCACGTCGAATGGCGGCGCTTTGACGCGGATCAAATTCGCAGATTGGCATCTCACGACGCGTCGCCGCAGTGGATGTCGTACAGGGTCTGCATCAGCCGGCGCACCGGCCCCGTAGGCAGCGAATAGAAGATCGTTTGCCCCGCGCGTCGCGTCTCGACCATTTCCGTCTCACGCAACAGCGCCAGGTGCTGTGAAAGTGCCGACTGGCTCAGCTTGATGCACGACTGCAGTTCGCCCACGCTCAACTCACGGCCCACTAGGTGGCAAAGGATCAGGAGGCGTTTTTCGTTACCCATGGCTCTGAGCAGAATCGAGGCGTCCCGCGCGTGGCGATGCATTCGAACCATTGGGTCGACGGCGGCAAGTGACTTGCGCGTACTCATGGGCGGCTCCGGGCGGGTTCGAAGCCCAGTATATGCTATGGAGCTAATTTAGCAATATCTAATATTAATGGCGTGGGTCTGGAGCAAGGCACCGAGGCGCTGTCGTCCTTGCGCTGGCTGACAATGTTCGCGGATGGAACAGCTTGGCCTACCGCCGGAACCTCAGCGTGATACGCCATGCGTTGGCGCACACACGGCTATTTAGTTTCCGGCTGGATCTGAATGAACGGCACTGCGCCCGAGGCCACCTGCGGCAGCTTGCCGTCCCATTTGGCGATCGCTTGCAACTGGGCTTCCACTTTGCGCAACTCGATCAGCTCCGGACTCACCGCGTCACGCTGCGCCTTGAGCGAGACTGCTTGAGCTTGAGCGTTTAGTTTCGTGGATTCGGCGATGCCGTTGGCGCGGGCAATGCCCTGGTCGGCTTCGACGCGTGTGGTGCGCAGATCGATTTCGGCCTTGAGGCGCTTTTGTTCGGCCACCGTCTTTTCTTCAATGGCCTGGTCAAAGGAGGCGGAGAACTTGAAATTAGTGATTGAAAATTCATCGATCAAGATGCCGTGGCGCAGCAGGCGCTGGGTCAGCGCGCTGTGGATCGCCGCGGCGACAATTGGCCGCCTGGTCACCAGTTGCTCGGCGGTGTAGCGGGCTGTGATGGCTTTCATTGCTTCCTGCACGGCCGGATCGATGATATTGGGCTCGATATTTTCAATCACGCCCAGGTGCCGATACACCGACACCACTTGTCCCGGATTGATGTGATAGTTCAGCACCACGGTGGTGTGCACGCTTTGCAGATCGCTGGAGGCAGCCTCGCTCTCGGTCTCGGAGCGCTCGAGCATCACCGGCATCTTGTATACGGTTTGCACCAGCGGAATGCGAAAGTGGATTCCTTCGGCGAGCGGCGCTTCCTCGGCGCGGGAGAAGGTCAGCATCACCCCGCGATAACCGCTAGGGACGATCGCGATGGGCGTGAAGATGGTCAAGGCCACAATCGCCACGGCGGCCAGGATCAGGTATTTGACCCAAGGTCCCACATGGGCGGCGGTGTCACCGAATTTCTGCGTCGAGAGGATGGGCATCTGGTTTCCAAAAAGTGGAGGCGGGTGGCGAAGTGGTGCCCGGAAGTGTGTGCAGCACGCGGCGATCAGCAGCAAGTGTTGCGCTTATTATATGGTTCTGGCGCGCGTGCACGCCGTTATTCGAGTGTGCCGCCAATCATCGGAACAGGTGGACGGTTGGGCCGGCGGATCGCTTTCGCGCTGGGCCATGTTTAGTGCATTAGGTAAATCGTTTCCCGCAACTCACCCACTTCGATGCCAAACAGACGGATGCTGCCGTAATTGGCAACGGTGCGCCCGTCCTTAGCCAGATCCAGCGTTTGGTGCATCACCAAGCCCCAACGCTTAAGCGGGTAGCGCAAGGTGAGCCGGCTTCCTTCGGCGCGAGCGGTTGCCGGCCCTGCCGCTTCGCTTAGCGTCGCAGAGTAGTAACCCGGTCGGGTCTGCTGCATTACCCACGCGCGCGATTGCACTGCCTTGCCCTGGAACCGCACTTTTTGCTCAAGCCGAAATCGGCCATCGGCTTGTGGGCTACCCAGGCTTTCCACGGTGAAGGGTCGCGGCTTGCCCAGGAGCAGCCGCAACTCGCCTTTGCCTTGCGAATGGCCTGCAAAGACGCGCTCCGGTACAAATGCTTCATTCGTGCTTTGGCCACTAACGCTTTGCGACATCATCGCGATCGCCAGAAATGCAGTCCGAAGCACGCGCTCGCGCATTGTCGTATCAGCCAAAACCGTAGCTGAAGTTGTACATGTGTTTTCCGTCTGCAATTTCGATGGTCATTGTGCCGCTAAGCCCGACCAGTTCGCCGGTCCCAGAATCCGGTATCACGCTCACAAGCAACTCGGGCCGGCCGCGGTTCATCGTTCCGCTGTGCTGCAATGCGAAGCTGCCCGTGCGGCCGCCAAGTGATCCAATGACGCGCTCGATGGCGACGTAACCTGCCGAACCCTCTACGCCGGTTCGTAGAGCGAGCATCTGGCCTTTGCTCGTGGCTTGCAGAAGGCCCTGGAATTCCTTGTCCAGCGCCATGCGTCCCACCGCGGGATCGCCTACGTTATCCTCCGCCGGCTGGGGAATGATCTTCACCGTAAACGTTCCGTTGGCGTGTTCAGTATTCATTGCGTGGCTTGGATCCTTTCGAATTGATTTTGCATCATGGCCTGGGCGGCGCCCGACCAGTTTCCAGCAAAGTCTTCAGATTCAAAAGCACTTTCGGCCGGGATTGCCCGCCCCTGTCGTCAGGGCTCTTCGTCGGTGCCGGTGTAAATCATCGCCGGTCGGCTGCTTGACCCGGGGCGTCCTATCAACCGACTGTCGCGAGTGAACAAGTGAGCACGAACTTGAACAAGGCATTGCTGGTAGTTGCAATGGCGGCCGCAGGCGTCGTCTGGCTGGGCACAGTCCACGTCGAGCCGACGTCGGAGCCGCAGTCGCGACCGCCGCGGAGTGCCGCGCTTGCGGGAAGCGCCGCGCTGGAACAGGCCATCGCCGCGCACTCCGAAGGCGTGCACGTGCAAGGCTCGGGCACGGTCGTAAAAATTCTCGCCGACGATCGTTAGGGCATTCCGCACCAGCGCTTCATCGTGCGCCTGCCCTCGGGTCACACTGTGTTGATTGCGCACAACCTCGAACTGGCCGGCCGCGTCGCGCCCCTGGCGCAAGGCGACGCCCTCGAGTTCAGCGGCGAATTCGCCTGGAACCCCAAGGGCGGTGTTGTGCACTGGACCCATCACGATCCTGCCGGC
>JAYTEX010000218.1:0-6038 GCA_043734785.1 Pseudomonadota bacterium
TTCTGGACGGCGGTCGACGCGCTTGGCGACGAGCCGTTCTATCCACCTGCGGATTTAAGCCAGGCGAGATGACCTAAAGCCTCTCGACGGGTGGTGCGAGCACCGCCCGTCGAGCAGGTAACCACACCTTAATCTGTGCCGTTTTGATCACCGGAATGCCGGCATCACATATTCTGCGAAATCACGCAGCACTTTTCGCTCACAATCCATCGGTGGCCACAGGTTGATTTCCTTGATACCGCCCTTTTCCAGGCGACGGATGTGTTCGATGAGTTCGTCGGGCTCACCGACCAGGGCGCTGGCCTTGATGGCTTCCGGTGTGATGAAGCGGCGCTCCTGCGGCTGCAGATAGACCAGGTGGCCGTCGTGAATCTGCCGAAACCGCGACTGTTCCGGGAGGCTCATCTGCGCTACATGTTCTAGATAATCAGCCCAGATGCCCCGGAAATGCGCTGGCACGACTTCGTCATTGAACCCGAGATCCTTCCACACTTCGTAGAAAAAATGCAGCTCGCACGCGACCCAGGCGCCGGTTTCGTTGATGATCCGTTCATCCGTGAGTTTGTCGCCCGGGCGCAGCACGCAGCTTGAGGAGATGAAGGCCGTGTGGAAATCCGCCGGCAACGTGCGGCCGGCCTTGGCGGCACCGGCTTTGATATGGGCGAACTTAGGCCCGACCACCTCAGGCTCGCCGCCGACTGTGACCCAGCCATCGCCGAAGGCACCGGTCGCTTCGAGTGCTTTGGGACCGTTGGCGGCGACGTAAATCGGGATCCGGTTATCGAGATCGATGAAGCGCCGCTCGCGGTGCAGGAACTGGATCTCGCGCGTGGTGCCTTGGTAGGTGTAGTCAACGGCATCGCCGTCGAGTAGGGCCCGGACTACCCGCAGATATTCGCGGAATTCGCCGATGCGCATCGGATCCTGCCCCATCACGCGCATAGCCGTGTGGCCGGTACCGAGGCCAAGGAAGGTGCGTCCAGGGGCAATCGCATTAATGCTGGCAATCGAATGCGCGGTGACCGGTGCGATGCGGGTGCCGGTGATGGATACGCCGGTGCCGATCTGAATGCGCTTGGTATGATGCGCGGCAAGCGCCATCGTCGCATAGCAATCCGACCAGATCATCTGCGAGTCGCCGACCCAAGCCCGATCGTAACCGAGCTCCTCGGCGTAGCGGATGATGTCCCAGTTGGTGATATGCGTGCTAACCCCGATGCCGAATTGCATGAGCGCTCTTCCTTTTTATGTTGACAGGATATGCTTTAGGTCGGATTGCCAGAATGTCGCGCGCCCTCACACGAGACCGGACACGCAAGTTCCGGCATCGTGTCGTTCTAGGCCATTACACGCTAGCGGACCGCCGACTTCGGCTCCAACACGCTGCGGCGCCTGGTCAGTACGAGGCGGCTGATCAGCCACTTGCCCTGCACCCGCCGATACTCCTCCTGGTAGTGGCCATAACCGTGGTAGACCTCGTCCTTGAACTCCAAGCGGTCATAGAGGGACCAGAATCCGGTGGCAGAGTCGGCGCCTGTCACGGTCACCTGAGGGTCGTGACCATGATGCACCGACACCACATCCGCCAGCAGCGGGCCGAGGAATCGCACTACGGCCGCCCCGCCGGTGAACACCCACGCCTCAGGCGCGGGCTTAATCTCGTCGCGCCCGTGCTGCTCGATCAGATCACGGGGGTGTTCACTGTAGTCAATGACGGCGTCGGGCGTGAAGAGTTGAGCCAATTCCTCCCAATTCTTGAAATCCAGATTTTGAAAATATCTGGCCTTGAGCTTCTTGATCTCCTCGATCGCCAAGAGAGTTTCGACGGGTTCCATGACTACTCCTGATCTTTCTCGCCACACGCGGCGGGTTTGCAATTGGGGTATGCCGACCTTACGGATAGTAAGGTCATTCCTGAGTAATGATTGTATGCGCGCGGCATCCTGATAGGGAATACGCTCGACCGTTCCGCGGGTTCGCGTGCCACGCGGGGTCTGGCAGCTGGGCGAATCGTCGTGCACCACCCGTACGCGCTTCGGGATGGCGCTAACGTCGGGCTAAATCGCTTTCGGCATTACGCACTCAGGCAGTCGATTGGGTGCGCGTTTCTGGCGCCGAACGGGATTGCGCGGGTGCGGTAGCGACCGGCGGATTGGTGAACTCCAGCACACCGTCCGCGAGCGGCGCGTCGCGAATCGTCTGCTTGTCGAGCGTGTAGTTCTGGGTGTGACGCCAGGGATCGCAATCGCCCTGGCGCGCAAACAAATGCAATGCACGGCGCATGTATCCCGGCGAGAAACTGTCGGTCAACAAGCGCGTGGTCATGCCCTGATCGGCGTCACGCAACTGCGGGGTGCATTGGCGCACGTGCAGTGCTTCCATATGATTCACCAGTCGGCACACATACTCCGCGACCAGTTCCGAGCGCAAGGTCCAGGACGCGTTGATATAGCCAAGCGTAGAGACCAGATTGGGGACCCCCGAGAACATCATGCCTTTGTAGGAGTAGGTCTCCGGAAAACTCACCGACGCGCCATCGACACTGAACGCTGCGCCCCCCAGTAACACGAGATCGAGACCGGTCGCCGTGACAATGATGTCTGCCGCGACCACGCCACCGGATTTGAGGGTGATGCCGTCGGCCGTGAAGCGCTCAATTTCGTCGGTCACCACGACCGCCTTGCCGGCCCGAATGGCCTTGAACAGATCCGCATCCGGCACTAGGCACAGGCGCTGATCCCACGGGGCGTAACTCGGCGTGAAATGTTGGTCGATGTCGTAGTCGGGCCCCAGTTGCGCACGCACCATGCGCAACAACTTCTGCTTGACCCGCTCGGGCTTAACTCGCGTCTGGTGGTAGACATAGCGCTGGAACTGGACGTTCTTCCACCGGATGAGACGGTAGGCGAGCGCCTCGGGAAGGATTTTTCGGAGCACCGTCGCAATGGGATCTTCGGCTGGCATTGAAACCACATAAGTGGGCGAGCGCTGCAGCAGCGTGACCGAGGCCGCCGTCGCCGCGATGGCTGGGACGAGGGTCATGGCGGTTGCACCGCTGCCGATGATCACCACCCGTTTGCCGGCATAGTCGAGATCTGCCGGCCATTGCTGCGGATGGACTATTGGTCCCTGGAAATCTGCGACGCCCTCAAACGCCGGCGAGTGGCCTTTTTCGTAACTGTAGTAACCACTGCACATGAACAGAAAATTGCAGGTGAAGCGTGCGCTTCCGCCAGTCTTCGGGCGCGCGGTTTCCACCGTCCAACAGGCCTGCTCGGTGGACCAGGCGGCAGACTTCACCTGCTGATCGAATTGAATGTGCTGGTCGATGCCGCGCTCGGCGGCGGCCTCCTTCACATAGGCCAGAATCGACGGCCCATCGGCAATCGCCTTGGGCGCCAGCCAAGGCTTGGTGTTATAGCCCATGGTGTACATGTCACTGTCCGATCGAATCCCGGGATAGCGAAACAAATCCCAGGTGCCGCCGATGGCTTCGCGCCCCTCCAGGATAGCAAACGTCTTGCCTGGGCATTTATCCTGCAGTTGGCGGGCCGCACCGATTCCGGACAGCCCAGCACCTACGATCACGACGTCAAAGTGTTGCATGTCACGCATACTTTCACCTTTGTAACTATCAGCCTCTCGAGGGGAGCCGATAAAAGCGTGTCGCGGTGCCACGAAACAGATGGTCTTTTTCTGTTTCTGAGTAAGCTGCCGCTATTTTTTTGAAGGCGTTCCACAGCACCGCATAAGACACCGCGCATTTATCCACCGGGAAATTGCTCTCGAACATGCAGCGTTGCGGCCCAAACTGCTCGATCGCGTATCGATAGTAACGCGCCTGCTTTGCCACTAGCTCGTCCGAGCTTGGCGGCCGCACACCATTCTCGAAACCGAATCCGTTCCAGGGCATCGCAAGGCCGCCGAGTTTGAGCGAAACATTGGGACACGTGGCAAGCTCAGCCAGGTCACGCGCCCACTGCGCGAAAATTTCTTCCTGGCGACCCGCATACGGGCCGACACCGAGTGGGGTGCCCAAGTGATCAAGCACGATCTGGGCCCCCGGAAATGCGCGCGCCAGGGCCGTCAAAGATGGCGTCTGGTGGTGATAATGATAGGCATCGAAACTGAGCCCCATGTCTACCATCACGGCGAAACCGACGCGAAAGTCCCGGTCGCCGTAAAGATTCGCGTCAGCAAGGCCGTCCATAGTTTGCACCGTATCGCTGGTATCCCACGCCGCGATTTGCCGAATTCCGCGGAACAGCGTGCTTGCGGCGCAATGCGCGTCGAGCACATCGCGCACGCGTGCACCGAGACGCAGGTCAGCGGTGCCGATGATAGCCCCGATCTGTGCGGCCTGTGGCTGCTGTCGGGCACGCGCGGCAATGCCATCCACCCATTCCGTCTCCCCGACCGGCTTTAGCTCCTCGGGTCCGATGGACCGGTAGCCCTCCCAGCATTGCAGATAGACGGTCTGTTCGACGTGATGCGTCGCCGTATCTACCCACAGCTTATCAAGGTCGTAGGGCGGAAACTCAGGGTTAACCGCGAAAAAATGATGATGCGGATCGACAATGCGACGCGCGGGTTCGAGAATTTCTTCGGTAACCTGTGCCAGCCAGTCTTCACGAACTTCTATAGGCATGACGAATCCTCCCCGCTTGATTGTTGGTGTGCGAGTACCGCGAGAATCACCGAACTATCTCGGTGACGCTGCATCAAAGTGGTGAGGATAAGTCGGGCTGGCGATTCGCGCCATCCTTAACTTTGGCAAGGCGCGGGCCTTGCGAATTGACAGTCGGTGAATTGACGGTCGCGGTTCAGTGGACATTTACGCACACACGTCTAGCGTTATCCCCGGAAACTGCGCGCTTGAATGCGCCGACAATACGGAGTCAACACGAACACGGAGATCTTGGAGCGCTGGTCATAGAGGGAGGACGCAATCAGTGGCCGATGGCACACGTCCAATCATTGTGAATCGGTAAACCGAAGGTCGCCGCAGAGTAGCGTCATCATGAAAAAGCCCCTTACCATCGCGTCCACGATCCTTGCGCTCGCATTTGGCGTCGTCGTCGAGTCAGCAGCGGACGACGACGATTATTACGAAGACCATCATGGAGGCCACTACGAAGACCACCACGGAGGCCATTACGGAGGCCACCATGGAGGTCTTTACGGACATTCCAGCAGCCATTTCGGACTCTATTTTGGATCCCCGTTATTCTGGGGAGGGTCGCCGTACTATCGGGATTACTCGCCGGATTACGACTATCCCCAGCGGACAGTGATCATCGAACGCGAGCCGCCTGTGTATATCCAACGCGCGCCACAGCCGCAGGCGCAGGCAACGCAGCTCTGGTACTACTGCCCGAATCCAGCTGGCTACTACCCACATATCGCCAACTGCTCGCAACAATGGGTGCCGGTCGATCCGCGTAGCGTGCCGCCGGCGCCGTCCACACCCCCACAATAAGGACGCGAGACCACCATGCAATTCATTACTCATTCCTGCCGCCCGCTTGTGCTTTTGACCAGCGCGCTGCTCGCCGGTTGCGCGACGTTTCCGAACGGGCCGAGCATGCTGGCATTGCCGGGCACCGGCGCGAGCTTCGATCAGTTCCAGGTCGATGATCTGGGATGCCGAGGCTATGCGCGGCAAGCCACCGGTGAACGCTCACCCCAACAGGCGGCGAGCGAGAGCGGCGTCAATAGCGCAGCGCTCGGCACTGCCGTTGGTGCGGTGGCTGGGGCGTTGCTGGGGGCCGCGGCCGGCAACGCCGGCGCAGGGGCTGCGATCGGCGCCGGGGGCGGGTTGCTCCTGGGCAGCGCGGGAGGTACCGACGCCTACGGGGCGAGCGGTTACGGGATGCAGGACCGCTACGACAACGCGTACATTCAGTGCATGTATGCCAAGGGTCACCAGGTGCCGGTCCCAGCGGGCGTTGCTCAGCAAGCGAGCCCGGCCTATCCGGCGCCGCCAGCGCCGCCAGCCCACTATGCTGCACCGAGTGGCGCCTATCCTCCGCCGGGGA
>JAYTEX010000219.1:0-8960 GCA_043734785.1 Pseudomonadota bacterium
GAGTTCCCGCGCGCCGGCAAGATAGAAATCACCGCCACCAAACCGCTCGCCAACCAGACCGACTTGGCGCTCGCCTACTCGCCAGGCGTGGCAGTTCCGTGTCTGGTGATAGCGAAAGACCCCACCGCCGCTGCGCGCTACACCAATCGCGCCAATCTGGTGGCGGTGGTCACCAACGGTACGGCGGTGCTTGGGCTTGGGAATATCGGACCATTGGCGGCCAAACCCGTGATGGAAGGCAAGGCGGTATTGTTCAAAAAGTTCGCTGGCATCGATGTCTTCGATCTCGAAATTAATGAGCGCGATCCAGACCGGCTGGTCGACATCATCGCGAGCCTCGAGCCAACCTTTGGCGGCATCAATCTGGAAGATATCAAGGCCCCCGAATGCTTCTATATCGAGCAACAGTTACGCGAACGGATTGGGATCCCAGTTTTTCATGACGACCAGCATGGCACTGCGATTATCGCCGCTGCGGCGATTCGTAATGCCCTGCGGTTGGTCGGTAAAGAACTCGACGCGGTCAAGCTGGTCTGCTCGGGGGCCGGTGCGGCCGCGACGGCTTGCCTGCGGCTGCTCGAGTCGCTCGGCCTGCCGCGCGCGCATATGACGGTGGTCGATAAGGCCGGCGTGATCTATCACGGTCGCGCCGCGCAGATGGATGAGCACAAACTGGAATACGCGCGCCACACGGAAGATCGCACGCTCGCGGATGCCATTCGTAATGCAGATATATTCCTCGGTTTATCCGGCCCTAAAGTGCTGACCGGGGCGATGGTAGCGACGATGGGCACGCAACCGATCATCCTGGCGTTGGCAAATCCCACGCCCGAGATCATGCCAGAGGAGGTTTATGCCGCGCGCCCCGATGCGATCGTCGCCACCGGCCGCTCGGATTATCCGAACCAGGTCAACAATGTGCTGTGCTTCCCGTATATTTTTCGTGGCGCGCTGGATGTTGGCGCCACCACGATTACAGAGCAGATGAAGTTGGCGTGTGTGGAGGCGCTTGCCGAGCTGACGATGCAAGAGGCCTCTGAAGTGGTGCTTGCCGCCTACGGTGGCGAAGCCCTCAAATTTGGACCTCAGTATCTGATCCCCAAGCCCTTCGACCCACGGCTGATCACGACCCTCGCCCCGGCGGTGGCCAAGGCCGCGATCGAAAGTGGAGTGGCCACTCGGCCGATTGCCGATCTCGCTGCCTACAAGGATCAGCTTGCCAAATTCGTGTTCCAGTCCGTGCTGCTGATGAAGCCTATGTTCGAGCGCGCCAAGCAGGACCGTAAACGTCTGGTGTACGCGGAAGGTGAGGAAGCGACGGTGCTGCGTGCGGTACAGGCGGTGGTCGATGATGGTCTAGCACGCCCGGTGCTGGTCGGTCGCCCGGTCGTCATCGAGCAACGCATCGCGAACTTCGGCCTGCGCCTCATCCCCGGCCAGGATTTCGATATCGTCAATCCCGAAAGCGACCATCGCTTCCGCGACTATTGGACCGAGTACCACGGACTCGTGCAGCGCAGGGGCGTCACACCAGCCGATGCGCGGCGCATATTACGCACGAATACCACCGTGATCGCGGCGATGCTGGTGCGACGTGGCGATGGCGATGCGCTCATCTGCGGTTTGAATGGTGTCTACCAGGAGCACTTGAATCATCTCGTCGATGTGCTTGGGGTGATCGAGCAACGCGCGCTGGCGGCGCTCAATGTGCTCGTGCTGCGAAAAGGTATTTTTATCATCGGCGATACGCATGTACACGCCGATCCCGATGCGGCTACCCTGGCCGATATTGCGCTCGCGGCGGCGGAACGCGCCCGGCGCTTCGGCATGACGCCGAGCGTCGCGTTGTTATCGCATTCTAATTTCGGCAGCAGCGACGAATCTTCTGGCCCGAAGATGCGTGAGGTGCTCGCGCGAGTCCGCGCACTCGCGCCGGACCTCGCGATCGATGGCGAAATGCAGGCCGATGCGGCGTTGTTGGCCGCCGTGCGCAAAACGGCAGTCAGCGATTCACCCTTGCAGGGGGCCGCGAACGTGTTGGTGATGCCGACCTTGGATGCGGCGAATATCGCGATGCATCTTCTGACAGTGTTGGGGGAGGGGGTGACCGTCGGGCCTATCTTGACCGGACTCAAATACGCGGCGCACATTCTGCCGCCGTCCTCCTCAGTGCGGCGCGTCGTGAACATGAGTGCGCTGGCGGCGGTTGATGCGCAAGTCCGCTAAGGGCGGTGTGTGCGTCGCGCCGGTTAAGGGGAGTCGGTCGGTCTATTCTGTGCTTGGAAGGCGGTGAGAAAATTCCCGAGCAATTCATCGACCAGAGCATCGATTTTCTCTACTTCGCTGGCCAGCATCACCCCGTTCTGTGCATCGCTCCAGACGGCCTGGGATACGAATCCGCCGGCGGAATTACTCAGCGGAATCTTCTGCCGCAATTCGAACTTGACCGAGAGATGATAGAACCCCTGCGCATCACGATTGGTGATGATGCGCACGCGCAGTAGGCCTGCTCGAGGAGTGGTTACCGCGGTTTCATAATCCACCACCTCGATCCCGACGCCGCGCAGGCGATCTCGCACGACGCCCCGCACCCGCTCCGCAGTGAGTCCGTACACCGCGAGATCACGCTCGACGTCTTCGACGGTAATGGCGATCGCGTGGATCTCGTTGAGCGTCATGTGGGAAAAAATCGGCGCTGCGGCAAGCGTCATCCCTGACATTGCGCAGCCCAGGAGCAGCGAGACGACGCGCCAGACACAGGAGGTGGCCAAGCTCGTACGGCGCAGTTTTGCTGGGCATCTGATTTGCATTCAGGCTTGCCTGTGACGCGGCGAGCGACGGCGGACGCGGAGCGGGCGTTGGAAGCTTCGCAGGTAGAGGAGTATGGCCGATGTGACACACAACCCGATGAAGCACAGCAAGGACCACTCGGCGATTGAAAATCCCAGCAGCGTCCAATCGACTTTCGCGCAGTCACCGGAGCCACGCAGTACCGTGCGAATGGTTTCTGTGAGGGGATACATTTCCAGCAAGAAATTAAGCCCTGGTCCACATTCCGGAATCTGATCCGCCGGTAGGTGTTGCAGCCAGACCTGGCGACCCGCGATGCCGGCCCCAGTGATGGCCACGATGAATATCAGCGCGCAATAAACGGCGGCACCGCGATGACGGGCGCCGTGTGCGCCGGCGGCTAGCGCAAGCAGCGCGATCGCCATGAAGCAGATCCGCTGGAACACGCAGAGCGGACAGGGATCGAGTCCACTCTGAAACTGCAGGTAGTAGCCGAACCCCAGCAGCCCGGCGCAGACGGCGGTCATGGCAAAGAAAGGTGCGCGGCGTGGCAGCACGATAGCCATAATGAAAATCCATTCGGGCACTGAGTATCGTGCGTATTCTAAGCGAGTTCCCGTACGCGCGTGCTATAAAAACTCCCGAACCTGTGGCGATACCCGCAAAGGCAGGGGAGCGCGCCCGGTGGTCGCGCCTGGCCGAGGTCACCAGAGAATGCACGTCGTCATCTGCGGAGCAGACTACTCGAGGATCAGCAGTGAGCGCACCTCGGCGACCCAGTGTGGCGCCTCTCGGCGCGGTGACTCCCCCTCAGGCGTTCCAGTAGGGGGGGGGCTCAAATTGGAGCTGGGCGAGCGGTGCGCCTTCTACCTGTGGTGCCACCATCAGTGCGCTCAGTTCGACCACGGCCAGTAGCTCGGTCTCCGCTGATGGCAAGGTGACGGCACTCAAGATCTGTCCCGCCGATTGGGCCGCGCCGAGGGTACGTAAACGCGCGCCACGCGGCACCTCCCCGCGCGCGTGGCCGCGCAACAGGCGGGATTTCACTTCGCCGCGATACTTGATTCGCGCGATGATTTCCTGGCCTGGATAACAGCCCTTGTCGAAGGCCAGCGCGTCGAGCATGTCGAGGTTGAGTTGCTGCGGCAGAAAAGCATTCACAGCGTCGCCGGTGATCTCGGCATATCCTTGCTCTATATCGAGCAGACGCCACGCAGCGTCGCCCATGCTGGGGAGCGCGCAGTCGCGCCACCAGGCGAGCAGGGGGCGCGTGTCGCCCCACACCAAGAATCGCGCGAAATCGTCAATGCACAGTGCGCGCAGTTCATCCGTTACGCCAGAAATCACATTGCGCGCGGCGTGCAGGGCGTCTAGCGAGGGCGGTCGCGCGCGCGCGCGCGGTACGCTGAGACCTATCACAGCGCATTGGGTAGACACGTCTTCCACGGTGACCTTGGCACGCAGGACGAACATTTTTAGACGCTGGACCAGACGCGCCGCTTCGGACTCGGGCACCAGCAGCAGGTAGCCATTCACTTCCGGTATCAGATGAAACAGGAATGACACGCGGCCCTGTGGTGTGCACCACGCACTCAAACTGCCGCGTTCGGGATCGAGCTTGCGCAGATTGGTGATTAATTGCCCCTGCAGGAATGCCTCGGCCTCCGATCCTGCCACGCGGATAACGGCGAGCGAGACGCGCGGGCTAGTGCAAATCGCGTTGTGCGCAAGCGCGAACTCTTCTGCCGGGGACTTGAACCAGCAGTCGCCAGCATCGTCGTAGCAGCCGCCGTCAGGTGAAATCGCTTCGCGCAGTTTCATAGCCGGGGTCGGTGCGTCTGCAGACGTTCCACCAAACGTGCGAATAGCGCGGTGGGCGCCGGCACGCGGCCGAGCAGCCAGTCGTAGAGCTCGGGATCGCTCGCCTCTAGAAGTTGGGAGAACGCGCCGCGCATTTCCGGATTCAGGTGTGGGAAATCCTGCGAGAGAAACCGCTCGAGCACCATATCGAGCTCCCGCATGCCTCGTCGGCAACGCCACTGCAGTTTGTTGTGCTCCATCAGCGCGTGTGTTGCCGCTCGCTCAAAGCGTGCGCGCCACCATCAGCTTCTTGATTTCTGCAATCGCTTCTGCCGGGTTCAGGTTTTTGGGGCAGGTGCGCGTGCAGTTCATGATCGTATGACACCGATACAGGCGGAACGGATCTTCTAGATCGTCCAGTCGTTCACCCGCTGCTTCATCGCGACTGTCTACCAGCCAGCGGTAAGCCTGGAGCAGCGCCGCGGGTCCAAGGTAACGATCGCTATTCCACCAATAACTCGGGCAAGCGGTCGAGCAACACGCGCACAGGATGCACTCGTAGAGCCCATCGAGCTTCGCACGATCTTCCTTGGATTGCAGGCGTTCGCGATCGGGAGGTGGTGGGGAGTCAGCGCGCAGCCAGGGTTTGATCGAGGCATACTGGGCGTAGAAATGGCGCATGTCGGGCACCAGATCCTTCTGGACCGGCATGTGCGGTAGGGGGTAGATCTTGACGTCGCCCTTGATGGACGCGGTGGCTTTGATGCAGGCGAGGGTATTGGTGCCGTCGATATTCATGGCGCATGAGCCGCAGATCCCTTCGCGGCAGGAGCGGCGGAAGGCCAAGGTCGGATCGAGTTCGTTTTTGATGTAGATGATGGCATCGAGCACCATCGGTCCGCATTTGTCGAGATCGATCTCGAAGGTATCGAGACGGGGATTCTCGGTGGAATCTGGCTCGTAGCGGTAAATTTTGATGCTCCGTGCGCGTTTGGCGCCGTTGGCCGCCGCGACGGATTTACCGGGCATCACCCGTGAATTCTTTGGAAGTCTGAACTCCGCCATGCGATCTTTCTCCTGTTACCCGTCTGCCACGGTGCGCCTTCGGTGCGTACTGCAAAATCTTCAAATCGTTGTAAGCGTAGGTCGGGTTACGTAGCGTCACCCGACACTGGGCGGCCGTGCCGCAATCTTGTAAACAGACCGGCTAATACACCCGTTTCTTGGGCGGCACCACTTGAACGTCATCGCTCAAGGTATACATATGGACCGGTCGGTAATCGAAGCGCACTGACCCTTTATCATCGATCCAGGTCAGGGTGTGCTTGTGCCAGTTTTCGTCGTCGCGCTCGGGGAAGTCTTCGCGTGCGTGTGCGCCGCGACTCTCCTTGCGATTGGAGGCGGCGCAAACGCTGGTCATCGCGTTGCTGAGCAGATTCTCGAGCTCCAGGGTCTCGACCAGATCGGTATTCCAGGTCATCGAGCGATCGGAGACTTTCACATGCTGGAAGGCATCCCAGACTTCCTGCAGTTTATGAATGCCTTCGTCGAGCACCTCGCCAGTACGGAATACGGCTGCGTTGTTCTGCATGATCCTTTGCATGGCAAGCCGCAACTTAGCGGTGGGTTCGCTGCCATTGGCATGGCGCATGTGATCGAAGTGATCGAGCAAGCGTTCCGTGGCATGTGCCGGCAAGGTGGGATGCGGCATACCAGGCTTGATCATCAGCGCGCAGCGCTTGGCGGCGGCGCGACCGAACACCACGAGATCCAGTAGCGAGTTTGAGCCGAGACGATTGGCGCCGTGCACCGAGACGCAAGCCGCCTCGCCGATCGCCATCAGGCCCGGTACTTCGGCATCGGGATCACCATTTTTCAGGGTCACGACCTGACCGTGGTAATTGGTCGGCACCCCGCCCATGTTGTAGTGCACGGTCGGCAATACCGGAATCGGTTGTTTGGTTACATCGACACCCGCAAAAATCGCCGCGGATTCGGCTATGCCTGGCAGCCGCTCTTCGATTACCTCCGGCCCTAGGTGCTCGAGGTGCAGATGAATGTGATCCGCATGCTCACCCACACCGCGCCCCTCGCGGATCTCGATCGTCATGGAGCGTGATACCACGTCGCGCGAGGCCAGATCCTTGGCATTCGGTGCGTAGCGCTCCATGAAGCGCTCGCCTTTTGAGTTCGTCAGATACCCGCCCTCACCGCGCACGCCTTCGGTGATCAAGCACCCGGCGCCGTAGATCCCGGTCGGATGGAACTGGATGAATTCCATGTCCTGCAGCGGCAGGCCCGCGCGCAGTACCATGGCGTTGCCATCACCCGTGCAGGTATGCGCCGAGGTACAGGAAAAATATGCTCGACCGTAGCCGCCAGTCGCGAGCACTACGGCATGCGCACGGAACAGATGCAACGTACCGTCATCTAGATTCCAGGCCAGCACACCGCGACACACGCCGGCGTCCATCACCAGATCGATCGCGAAGTATTCGATCATGAACTCCGCGTTGTGCTTTAACGATTGTTGATACAGGGTATGCAGAATCGCGTGCCCCGTGCGATCGGCCGCCGCGCAGGTGCGTTGGGCGATGCCTTCGCCATAGTTCGTCGTCATGCCGCCGAACGGGCGTTGGTAAATCCGACCGTCCTCGGTGCGCGAGAACGGCACGCCGTAATGCTCGAGCTCGATCACCGCCGGGATGGCCTCGCGGCACATGTATTCTATCGCGTCCTGATCGCCCAGCCAGTCCGACCCCTTGATGGTGTCGTACATATGCCAGCGCCAGTCATCCGGGCCCATATTGCCGAGCGCGGCGCTCATCCCGCCTTGTGCGGCGACAGTGTGACTGCGGGTCGGAAAGACCTTGGTAATACACGCCGTGGTGAGGCCCTCGGCCGCCATGCCGAGCGTGGCGCGCAAGCCCGCGCCGCCCGCACCCACAACCACGACGTCATACTGATGTTCGATGAGGGAATAGGTAGCCATCGGTTAATTCATGCCTACGGAAATCTTGAGGATGGAAACAATCGCGACCAGGGCGCCCAGCGCGGCGAAGCAGCGCGAACCCAATTGCAGCACGATCTGCAACCATGGCACGTGGAGGTAGTCTTCGAGAACGACTTGCAGCCCGAGTTGCAGATGCCAAAACAGCGCGATGACGAGCGCGAGCAGCAGGACAGTCACATGACCTTGACCGATCCACGCCACGACAACGGCATGCGGCGCACCAATCAAACCCAACAAGGTGGTGACGAACCACAGCGCAAGCGGTAGCAGCGCGAGCGCCGTGAGTCGTTGCAGGCGCCAATGGCCGACGCCCTCCTTTGCTGTGCCCAGCCCCTTCACTTTTCCGAGGTCGCTGCGCAGGCTCATGTCGTCACTCCCAGCTGAACCAGCACGTAGGCCCAGACCAAGCCCGTTAGGATCAGCGACGCTGCGATCACCGCATAACCGGTGCGATAGACCGTTTTAAGGTCGAACCCGAAGCCTGCGTCCCAAGCGAGGTGACGTAGCCCGTTGCACAGGTGGTAGAAGAATGCCCAGGTCCAGCCGAGCAGCGCAAGTTTGGAGGCCCAGCAGCCCAGCACTTCCTGGGCTGCTCTGTAGCGCTCCGGTCCGCCGGCCACGCTGATCAGCCAGTACAGCAGCAGAAGGGTGCCGATGCTGAGGAACACGCCAGTTGCGCGGTGCGTGATCGACAGGACGCTGGTCAATTGCGGTCGGTAAACCTGTAAATGTGGCGAGAGCGGTTTGCTTCGACTCATCGTTTCTCCATCTGGCGAGTTTCGTTCATCCTCGAAAATTTAGCGCTCTTGAGCGCCTGCCGTTCATCTGCATCACGCGGGAGTCGACATGCATCCCTAGAAATCTACGCAGCGGCCTTTGCGTTCCCAGTCCCCATAACGGGTGGGTTCCAGTCCCTTAGGGCCGCCAATTTCCCTCGGAAACGTGGCGTCAGGCACGGGCTCGGACGCTCGTGCCGCAGTGGTGGTGGGCAGATCCGGGACCTTTTGGGTGTGTTCGTCAGTCATGGTGGTCCGCTGGAGGAGGGATAAGAATTCAACGCCTCGAATGCGCGCTAGTATCTGGTGTGAAGTCATCAAATTCAAGCATAAGGGGGTATTTTGGCGCGCGTCAAAAATGCGCTTCGCGGTTACCTGGTAGAAATCTCCCGGCAGGGTGCTGGCGATGGGCCAACGCTGAGATGTCTGCTACGCTCGAAACCCTATGTTGAATGCTCCGTTACGTTTCGTCCCGCGTGAATCACCGTGGGTGATCCGCGCTTGTTACGGGTTACATGCGGGACTCTTACTGCTGGTGGTCACCGGTTGGCCATGGTCGCCCTCGCTCGCGGTCTGCGGAG
>JAYTEX010000220.1:0-3695 GCA_043734785.1 Pseudomonadota bacterium
GTGTCATGGTCGGCAGCGATCATGGGAGACGCACATGAAACCAAACGAGATCATTCGCGTAAAAGCGACCGACGATACGGTGGGATGCGACGGCGGCGGCGGGGCACTAGGGCATCCGCTGGTCTATCTGCGTTTTGAAGGGGAAGCCAGCGTCGAGTGTTACTATTGCAGCCGATGTTTTGCCAAACCGGATTATTTTTCTGACGAAACTCGCACCCCTGCCTGAGCTCAAGTAGCCGTGATCTCACGCCTGCTCAAAACGCTGGTCTACACCTACCGCTATGGGGTATCACCCCTGCTCGGACCGCGTTGCCGGCATCTGCCAAGTTGCTCCGAGTATTGCCTGGAAGCGCTCGATGTGCACGGCCCCGCGCGCGGCACCTGGCTCACGTTCAAACGTCTCGCGCGGTGCCATCCGTGGGGTACGTCCGGCCTTGATCCCGTACCGCCGGCCTAGCAGTCCGGGACTTAGGAGTCGTCGCGGCGATTCCTGCTTAAGATATGCGGCGGCTAGTTGTTCACCTCGCCAAAATCGCGCATCTCGCGTTCGATCCCGCGCCCGCGCAACCAATCGCGTAGGGCGCGCCCGGTACCCGCAGTCCACGGTTGGGCCTTCTCGATGGGCACCCACTTGTAATCTGCGATCTCCTCGGGCGGATACACAACATCACCCGAAGCGACGGTGAGGTGATAGCAGATCAGGAGTTGATTCTGGCGATAGAACTCGTACATGCCGATGAAGGATTGCAACTCCGCATCGAGACCGATTTCCTCTTTCACCTCGCGCACGATGCCCTCTTCCGGCATCTCGCCGGCTTCCAAAAAGCCGGTCACCAGGCCATACCAATTGCTTGGCCAGCCCACATTGCGCACGAGTATGATCTGGTCATTCCATTCGACGATACCGCCGACCACCGGCACTGGGTTGTTCCAGTGCACGAAACCGCAGCGATTGTCCATGCACGTGTCACGGGCACGCCCTCCGATTTCGATCCGGCGTAGCGGTTGCGCACACTGGGGACAATACTTCATAACGGGATTCCTTTAGTGGGTATTTTAGAAACGGGAGGCCGATGCCAGCACGGATCAAAGTCGGCCAGCGCGCGGTGACAGTGTTGAGTCGCGTCTCCATTGGGTAATCTTGAATCTCAGTGTTCTCCGTGGCCAATCTCCTGATCAAGGAACGGCACGAATTGCCAGTCTGACCTGATCGACCAGCTGCGCAATCTGCGTCTCGGAGATGATCAAGGCGGGGCCCAGCGCGATGATATCGCTCGTATAACGCACCATCGCGCCATGGTCGAAGCAGTGATGGAAAATTTCCATGGCACGGGTCGTGGGCGCGCCGGCCCGGGGTTCGAGTTCAACGGCAGCGGCGAGGCCGAAATTGCGGACATCGATCACGTGGGGCTCGCCGCGCAGTGAGTGAATGGCATCCTCTAGCACCGGCGCGAGCGCCCGTGCGCGCTCGAAAAGCCCTTCGCTGCGATAAACCTCCAGCGCCGCAAGGGCGGCGGCACAACCCAGTGGATGACCGGAATAGGTGTAGCCATGGAAAAACTCAACCAAGTGCTCTGGGCCGCTCATGAAGGCCTCGTAGATAGGCTTCTGTACGAGCGCGCCGCCCAAGGGCACCACGCCGCTCGTGATCCCTTTGGCGAAAGTCACGATGTCGGGCACCACCCCAAAGCGGTCGGCGGAGAATAGGGGGCCGATACGCCCGAAGCCGGTGATCACTTCATCGAAGATGAGCAGGATGTCGTGCCGCGTACAGATTTCTCGGATGCGTTCGAGATAACCCACCGGTGGCACGATCACGCCGGCCGAACCTTGCATGGGTTCCAGGATCACGGCGGCTATGGTGGAGGGGTGATGCCACTGGACCAGCCGTTCAAGCTCATCTGCGAGGTGCGCGCCCCACGTCGGTTGCCCGCGGGAGAACGCCATGTGCGCCAGATCGTGCGTGTGCGGGAGATGATCGACCCCGGGCAGCAAGGCGCTCGCGAAGGCTGTGCGGTTGGCGACCATGCCCCCGACTGAGATGCCGCCAAAGCCCACGCCGTGATAGCCTTTGGCGCGACCGATCAGGCGGAAGCGGCCGCCATCACCGCGTGCCCGGTGGTAGGCGAGCGCGATCTTGAGTGCGGTATCGACCGCCTCAGAACCGGAATTGGTGAAGAACACGTGCTCGAAACCGTGCCCCGTAGCCTCAGTCAGCGCGGCGGCCAGTTCAAACGCCTTGTCATGACTGGTTTGAAAGGGGGGCGCATAGTCAAGCACATCCAGTTGCCGTTTTACGGCTTCGACAATCTTCGGATGCCGATGTCCCGCGTTGCTGCACCATAAGCCCGACAGACCATCAAGCACCTGCCGGCCATCGGCGCTCGTGTAGTACATCCCCTCTGCCTGCACGACCATGCGCGGAAGCTGTTTGAAGAGCCGGTTATGCGTGAAGGGCATCCAGAGCGGTTGCAAATCCAGTGCTGCAGTAGTGTCCGTGGCTTGCTCGGCGGGCTCGCGCATGGTGGATTCCTTAAGGCGCCGCAGCGCGAAGTTCGAGTGTTCAAGCGTTCAGGCGCCACTGAGTCGGATCCTACATCGCTTCGAGGGCGACGCGCGCGGGGTAGCGTTCAACGCACGTCCCTTTGCTAGTATTGGCGGTGCACGCGAGACCCGCGCTAGCGGGGTTGGACCAAGTCGCCGCGCGTGATGACCCCTCAAACATAAGGAGCCGAGATGCGTTATTTTCTGACGGGTGCGACCGGGTTCGTCGGTGGCTATCTCGTGCGCCAACTCCGCGAGGCCGGCCATGAAGTGCGTTGCCTCGTGCGCAATCCCGCCGCGGCGCACGCGCTCGTGCAACAGGGGGCGACCCTGCACGCGGGGGATGTGACGGACAAAGCCAGTATGCGCGAGCCGATGTCCGGTGTGGAGGGGGTGTTTCATGTGGCGGGTTGGTACAAGGTCGGTGCGCGCGATCAGCGTCCGGCGGCACCCACCAATATCGACGGCACGCGCAATGTGCTCGAGCTGATGCGCGAACTTGAGATCCCGAAAGGCGTGTATACCAGCACCTTGGCGGTCAACTCCGATACCCACGGCCAGCTCGCCAATGAAAGCTATCGGTTTGCCGGCACGCACCTGACCGAGTACGACCGCACCAAAGCGGCGGCGCATGCCTTGGCGGAGGCCATGATTGCGCAAGGATTGCCGCTGGTGATCGTCATGCCGGGCTTGATCTACGGCCCCGGGGATACCAGCAGCGTGCGCCAGATGTTCGTGCAGTTTCTAAAGCGGCTAATGCCGATGGTACCGCGCGAGACTGCATTTTCGTGGGCGCATGTCGAGGATGTGGCACGCGCACACGTCCTCGCCATGGAACAGGGGCGGGCCGGCGAGAAATATATCGTCTGCGGGCCCACCCATACCTTGGCCGAAAGTTTTGCGCTGGCGGCCAAGGTGTGTGGTCGGCGTGCCCCGCTTGCTGCGCCGTCGTTCCTGTTCAAACCGATGATCAAACCGATGCGGTGGCTTGAAAAAATTCTTCCGGTGCCATCGACCTACTCCTCAGAAGCGATGCAAATCAGCAGTGGCGTCACCTACATCGGTGACAACACCAAGGCAAAAGCCGAGCTCGGTTATCAACCGCGAACCTTATCGGTGGGACTCGCCGAAACGCTCGAACATGAAATGAG
>JAYTEX010000221.1:0-2460 GCA_043734785.1 Pseudomonadota bacterium
CCTCAGCGCTCATGCGCATATTGCCTAGCATCACCGCATGATAAAAGTCGCGATCATAGGCGGCTCGATGGCGGGTTTAAGTGCCGGCGTCGCCCTGCATCACCTGGGCTTCGATGTCGCCATCTATGAACGGGCGAGCGAGGAACTCGCCAGTCGTGGCGCGGGCATTGCCACTCACGATGAGCTCTATCACGCCTTGCACGGGGCCGGCGTGCACCTGCGGCCCGAAATGGGCGTGCGTTCCGTGGGACGCATGTTGCTCGCGCCTTCGGGTGCAATCACCGGCACACTCGAGATGCCGCAGGTCATGACCTCCTGGGGCCTGATGTACCGCTTCCTGCGCGCGCAGATGCCAGCGGCGTGCTACCACAATGGCTATGTCCTTACATCACTGGAACAGCATGCAGATAAGGTGACTGCGCGCTTCCACAACGGCACTACCGTCGAAGCCGATTGGCTGATCGGTGCCGACGGCACCCGTTCCACGGTGCGTCAGCAAGTCGCGCCCGAGGTGTTGGTAAATTATTGCGGTTACTTCGGGTGGCGCGGTTTGATCGATGAGCACCTGGTGCCGAGCGCAACGCTGGAAGAAGTGGCCTACCGCATGGCCTTATGCTTAGCGCAGGGCGGTCATTGGCTCGGTTACCTCGTGGCCGGTCCCAACGACGATCTCACCCCCGGTAACCGCTGGTACAACTGGGGTTGGTACCGCACCGCTGATGCCGCCAAACTCCGCGATCATCTCACCGACGCTGCGGGCCATTATCACGCGCAAGGGATCCCTCACCCACTGATTCGGCGCGAACTGATCGATGCCATGCGCGAGGAAGCGCGCGCGCAGTTAGCGCCACAGTGTCAGGCCGTGATCTCGGCGACCCGGCAACCCTTCATTCAGGGCATGGTCGATCTGGGGTGCACGCGATTGGTCTACGGGCGTGTGTGCCTGATCGGCGATGCGGCGGTCACGGCGCGACCCCATATTGGACTCGGCGTCTCGAAAGCCGTTGCAGATGCCACCACCTTAGCCACCGCCTTGAGCGCACCTGATCCGCGCGCCGCACTGGTCGATTGGAACCACGAGCGATTGAAATATGGACTCGCGGCACTGGACTTCAGCCGCGACCTTGGCAGTTACATCGGGCCGGCGCCGGTCAACGAGGAACAACGCTCAAAGGCCGTCTACCACCAGCGTCCCGAGATTCTCATGGCCGCCACCGCGCCTAGCGATCCGCGACGTTGGTTAAAGCTGTAGGGCTGAAGTCATGTCGTGTGCAGGCCTTTGATAAGGGCTCGCGTGCCCTGCAACCACCAGCCGAGCAGTCCCAAAGCAAGCGCAATCACGGTGTAGCTCAGTGCATACCCGAGGCGATCGATGGCATGGCCGAGACAGAAAGCCCCAATCGCCTGACCGGCAAATAGCAGAAAGACCATGAGGGACACCGAGGTGCCGCGCGCCTCTGGCGCGAGCTCGGTGCCAAACGTCTGCAGGGTGTTATGCATCAGATAAATCGCGAAACCGAGCAGCAGTAGCAAGGGCGCAGCCACCTGCCAGCGCTGCGAATGCGCCAGCCCCAGAAAGCATGCCGTCATCAGCGCGCCGCCGAGCGCGATCATCCTACGTTGGCCCACGGCCCTGACCAGCCAGCCCACCAGCGCGGTATAGAGCAGACTACCCGCGCCGATGCATATCAGCAGGAGTCCGACCCCGGTCAAGCTGAGCGCATATTGATCGTGCAACATCGCGCCAATGAAGGCCGAACCACCGAACAGCAGCAATCCTTCGAGGAACACCGCCGTCATCACTTCTCGGCCCGCGCGATGTTCGAATATGCTCCGAAAGCGCACCAGCGTGCCGCGCAGTCCCGCCGTGGGATGGACCGGCAATACGATCTGACGTGAGCCGCACCAGACGGCCACCGCTACCAATGCCGTGAGCACTCCATACGCCCAGAACAGCATGCGCCAACCCGCGAAGTCCGCGAAGATCCCCCCTAATCCTGCGCCCGCAATCTGCCCGAGGATCACGCCGCTCATATAGCCTGCAAGCGCTTTCTGGCGTTCTGCGAGTGGGAAGCTGTCACCGATGAACGCGAGCGACAGTGGCACGACGGCGGCGGAACTCACGCCGGTCAGGAAGCGCCAGAAGATCAGATTCGAAAGGCTCTCAGAGAAACCGCACATGAAGATGCAGCTCGCCGACACCGTCATCGTCGAGATAATCACGCGCAGTTTGCCGAAGCGATCGCCGAGCGGGCCGTAGCACAGTACGAAAAGCCCGTAGGGCAGCGAATAGGCGGTGATGATCAAGCCCGCTCTGCCGACGGTCGTGCCAAAATCATTGGCAAATACGGGCAGCAAGGGATCGACTATGCGCATGACAGCGACAGCGGCAAATCCCGCAAGGCTGAGTAAGAGGACAATGGAACGCACGGTCGAATGATATAGGTTTGGTCGCACTGA
>JAYTEX010000222.1:0-7863 GCA_043734785.1 Pseudomonadota bacterium
GAGACGACTACTTAAGGCGATTTACCCCTTCACCCCGTGTTCCGACAAGGGGTCCAGTAAAAGATAAGTTCGAGATTCCACTGGATTCCGGCTTTCGCCGGAATGACGAGGGGCAGGATTACGCATTTTGTGGCATTTCTGCTTAAATAGTCGTCCCTGAAAAAAGCATTCTGCGCGGTGGCAATAGGGAACTGCTCGCATTATGGCGAGATGATTTTGCAAGATTGGTGGGTTACGCCGAGCGAAAGCTTGCAAAACCGCGCGCAGACAGGAAACCCGAGAGGGTAGGTTGGGGTGAGCTTGACCCGATCGGGGTTGTTGGGGTGAGCTTGCGAAGCCCAACTAGTGAGTAGACCAGCTCGCGCGGATACTCAGATTCGCGACTCCTTGGTCACTCGGCGGATAATGGATGTTGGGGTTCGCGGCACTCACCCCAACCTACCTGGAACACGCTGCCCGCATGCGCTTTGGCTGCGATAGAAGCGGCTTTTTCAGAGACGACTACTTAAGGCGATTTACCCCTTCACCCCGTGTTCCGACAAGGGGTCCAGTAAAAGATAAGTTCGAGATTCACTGGATTCCGGCTTTCGCCGGAATGTCGAGGGCGCAGGATTACGCATTTTTGTGGCATTTCTGCTTAAGTAAGTGCCATTCGGGTCAGAGATCTCGAATTCAGAAACGGGATCCTTACCGGTCCCGGTCCACTTGTGCCGGTTCGGTGCCGGAGTTTTGTTTATTAGGGGCGATGGACGAAGGAATTACATCTGCAATAAGCAAAACTCCGGCACCGAACCGGGCTCCCGACGATGGCGGCAAGCATCGCGAGCTTCAAGCCAAGCCGCGTGAGCGGGCCGCGCGGCCCGCTAGGAGCGGTGCCGGCATTGGGTTATGTTGCGGCGGCGCCCCGGTCCCAGGCGCGTCGCACCTTAGGAGAGCAAGCATGCCTTCATCGCCCGCCGTTGCCCCCATCACACGCGCCGAATTGCGCGCCAGTGCCGATACCCTCGCGATGTCCTTGTCGGACGCCGAGCTCGACATGTATGCCGCCTTCATGGGCGGCCTGACCGCCGACTACAACCTCATCGCGAGCCTCCAAGCAGAGCGCCTGCCGAGCAAGTATCCGCGTGGTGCTGGCTACCGCCCGAGCGCGGACGAGAACCCCTATAACGCCTGGTACTGGAAGTGTTCGATCAAGGGCGCGCCCAGCGGCAAGCTGGCCGGCAAGCGCGTCGTCATCAAGGACAATATTGGCGTCGCCGGTCTGCCCATGATGAATGGCTCAAAAGTGATGGAAGGCTTCGTGCCGGATGAGGACGCGACCGTCGTCAGCCGCGTTCTCGATGCCGGTGCGGAAGTGATCGGCAAGGCGGTGTGCGAGAACTTCTGCTTCTCCGGCGGCAGCCACACCTCGGCGACCGGGGCGGTGCGCAATCCCCGCAATCCCGATTACATGACCGGCGGCTCGTCGAGCGGCTGCGCGGCCTTGCTGCTGACCGGCGAAGCGGATCTGGCCATCGGCAGCGACCAGGGCGGTTCGGTGCGCATGCCGGCGTCCTTCTCCGGCATCTGTGGCATCAAACCGACCTATGGCCTGGTGCCCTACACCGGCGCCGCGCCGATCGAACAATCGGTCGATCACTTAGGCCCGATGGGCATGAGCAGCGCAGACTGCGCGCTGTTGCTGGAAGTGCTGGCCGGCTACGACGACGGTCGCGACCCGCGTCAATTCGCGGGCCTCGTGCCCAAACCCTATGTCAGCGCGCTTGCGCAGGGCGTGAAGGGCTTGCGCTTCGGCATCGTGCGCGAAGGTTTCGGCACACCGGGCGCGCAAGCCGACGTCGACGCGATGGTGCGCAGCCAGGCCCTGCGCTTACGCGAAGCCGGCGCGACGGTCGAAGAGATCTCGGTGCCCATGCATGCCCAGGGCCCGGCCATCATGTTCACCAGCATCATGGACAACACGCTCTCGACCTTCACCGATCAGGGCGCGAGCGGCCCCAATGTGCGCGGTCACTTCCCACTGGCGGCCATCGAATTCTATCGTCGCAGCCATCGCGAGCGTGCCGATGACTTTCCGGTCACGGTCAAGACCATGCTGCTGTTCGGTCTCGCCATGCGGCGTCGCTACGGTCATTACTACTCGGCCAAGGCCCACAACCTAGTGCGCAGCCTGCGCGCCGCCTATGACGATGCCTTGCGCCGTTGCGACATCCTCGTCATGCCGACCACGCCGATGAAGGCTCATCGCATTCCGCCGCCGAATGCCGGCCCGGAAGTCATCATGGGCTGCGCGCTCGACATGACCGGTAACACCTGTCCTTTCGATGCCAGCGGTCATCCATCCATGAGCGTGCCGGCGGGCATGTCTGAAGGCCTGCCCGTCGGCATCATGTTCACTGGCCGTCACGGCGAGGATGACGTGGTCTTGCGCGCCGGGCATGCCTTCGAGCAGCTGGTGCGCTGAAGGCTTTGGCACGATGAGTTCACGCGCGCCGGCCAGTCGCCGGGGAGTTCAATGGGTCTAGAGAGATCGTGAATTCAGAAACGGGATCCTTACCGATCCTGGTCCACTTGTGCGGGTTCGGCGCCGGAGTTTTGTTTATTAGGGGGCGATGGACGAAGGAATTACATCTGCAATAAGCAAATAAGCAAAGCTCCGGCACCGAACCACTGCTCCGATATGGTTTCGAGGCCTTTACGGATGAGCCGTTGAAATTATTTTTGCCCGTTCATTGAAGGTCATGGAGTTGGGGACGGATTTATTATTTGTTGCCGGAAAATAAATCCGCCCCAATTCCGGCGACGAAGTCGGTCCGTTGCGAGCGGCGAGCCGCGATGTCTGTGGTGGAATAGAGCCGCTAGTGGGAGCGGTGATCCTCGTCATGGTCATGGTCATGATGATCGTGATCGTGGTCTGCGGTCTGCGCGGCGTGCAGTCGGTGGCGAGCGCTCGCCAGTTGGCTCGCGTTCACGAGACCGCGCGCGGCCACCAGGTGCTCCGCCGCCGTCAACCACAGAAGATAGTACGGGGTCGGCTCAGCTCGCGTGCGGTCAGCGGCGATTTCTGTCGCGAGGGCCGCTACCCATTCGCTCCATTCGAAGCAACCGCGTTGATGGAGATGGACCACGAGCGCGAAGGCTTTCGCCTCCCACGGTGCCGCAAAGACCGCGCCCTCCTCATCTTGAGGCAATCCTGGGACGGCCGCTAAGTTCGGCAATGCCGGGCCGCTTTCCGCGCTCATATCAGGCCGGTTCCATATAGTCGTCCCACACATCGACGAGCAGTTCGTCGTTGCCGCGCGCATCTGCGCCCCACAGTTCCTGGGCACTGAAACGCACGAGATAGATGTGCTGTGGCTTCTCACCTTGGCCGGCAGCGTAGGTATCGGGAAACACGAAAACGCCGTGGTCCCGTTCGATCAAACCGACCTTGCCGCGGATATAGCGCGGCATCCTCGTGTGACCTTGTGGATTGATATTGCGCACGTGCACACGATCGCCCGATTTAAAACGAGGTGCAACTGCTTGATTAACGCGCGCGCTGGCGCCGGCGGCGGTCGCGGCGAGTGCTTGTTGGGGATTAATCGCCATCAGTGGTTCTCCTGCGCAAGCTGCAGGCGACGTGCCTCCAATTCAGCTTGTGTGAGGACGCCTTTTTCCACCAACAACGTCTCATAAGCGTGCAGCCAGTGTTCGTAGTAGGTGGTGTTCAGATAGGCCTGCGCGCCCATCCGTTCAATCGCGTGCCGTAATTCATCGACACTGAAAGTGCCGTTCGCAGAAATCGGCAGGAACATGCCGAACACCCGGCGCTCCCACTCATGATGGAACACGGGTTCATTGTGCTCGACCACCATCGGCCCCAGCCCATGCATGCCGCCCAGATCGTGAATGCCATTCATCGCAATGCTCCTACTTCGCAGGCGCTTGAACGTTG
Source organism: Pseudomonadota bacterium (assembly GCA_043734785.1). Lineage (GTDB taxonomy): Bacteria > Pseudomonadota > Gammaproteobacteria > CAIKBL01. The sequence continues at coordinate 3,938 of JAYTEX010000222.1, forward strand.
GCGACACCAATCATGGAATCCCGCGTGACCAACTCCGCGAGCTTTTCCTCACTCCAGCCCTCGGTGCCGGCCGGGCGTTCTGGCAGCACCATGTAGCGGAGTTCGGCCGTGCTATCCCACACTTGCACGCGCACGGTATCGGGCAGGTTCAGGCCGAATTCCTGCAGCACGCCGCGCGGCTCGCTGACCACGCGCGAGCGATAGGGCGCGGATTTGAACCACACCGGTGGCAAGCCGAGCGTCGGCCACGGATAGCAGGAACACAGGGTACAAACGATGACATTGTGCGTATCCGGCGTATTCTCGATCACGACCATGTCTTCGCCCTGGATGCCGGAATAGCCGAGTTCGGCGATGGCCTTGGTACCATCCGCGAGCAGCCGCTGCTTGTATTGGGGATCGACCCATGCGCGGGCCACTACTCTCGCGCCGTTCCGCGGCCCGATCTTATGCTCGTAGGTGTCAATCAAGGCATCGACGGCAGCGGGATCGATCAACCCCTTTTCCACCAGCAGAGATTCCAGTGCCTTGACCCGGATTTCGACATCCGTCAGTGGACGATTATGGTTGGCGCTCATGTCAGATCCTCTTGACGCTTAGATTTTTTTCCAATCATAGGCCTGTTCGAAGGCGTGCGCAGCCCGCAGAATCGTCGCTTCGCAGAAATGTCGCGCCACCAGCATGAGGCCGATCGGCAGTCCTTGTGACATCCCGCTCGGCAGGTTGATTGCGGGATGGCCGGTCACATTAAACGGGCTGGTGTTGGGCAGCATTTCCAAGGCCCGCGCGCAGTATTCTTCGCGGGGTGCATCCGGCGCCGGAATGCGCGTCGCTTTGAGGGGTAAGGTCGGCATCAACAGCAGATCGACTTCGCCGAGCGCGGCATCGTAGGCGGCACGCAGCAGCCGGGCCAGATTCTGCGCCTTGGCATAGAAGCGGCCGTGATACTTCTGTTGCAAATACTCGCCCGTTAACAGCACCAATTTGGTGGTCTCCGACAGATCGTTGGCGCGGGTCTGGAAGCCACGCGCGAACACATCGAGCAGGCTGGTGGTGTAGTGGCCTTTCCAGTTGGTGCCCATCGAATGGCCTTTCAGCATTAATTGCGTCGCGCCTTCCACTGCGATCCCGGTCCAGATGTGTTGGCCCTCGCGATGCCAGGGAATGGAAACGGTGGACACCACCGCGCCGAGTGCCTCAAAGCGTCCTGCGGCCTGCCGCACCGAGGCGTCTACGTCAGGTTCCGAGAGACCAGGCCAGCCGAAGCCTTCGGTCACGATGCCGATCTTAAGGCCTTTGATATCCCCGCTCAGCGCCTGCGTATACGCCGCCGTCTGCACGGCATACTGGCGCGGGTCGAGACCGTCCTCGCCGGCGATGACCTCCAGCAGCAGCGCGCAGTCGGCGACTGTGCGCGTAATGGGTCCGAGGTGATCCAAGGTGGCCTCGATCGGGAACGCGCCGGTATACGGCACCAGCCCATGGGTGGGCTTCAAGCCGACGGTGCCGCACCAGGCACTCGGGATCCGGATCGATCCGCCTTGATCACCCCCGATTGCCATATCGACTTCGCCCGCCGCGACCAATGCCGCGCTACCTGCAGACGAGCCCCCCGACGTGCGGGTGTGGTCATACGGGTTTAAGGTCGGGCCGTTATCGCTGGTGTGGCTGCCGCCGGAGAAACACAGGCTTTCGCAGTCTGCTTTGCCTACGATCTCGCCGCCGGCGTCGAGAATCCGAGTGACGAGCGTCGCGTCGATGTCCGGCACATAGCCTTCCAGCACCGAGGTGCCGTTCATCATCGGGATCCCGGCGACACAGATGTTGTCTTTGATCGCAATGCGTTTGCCAAGCAACAAACCGCTATTGGCGCCCTTGACCGAGCATTTCTGATACCAGGCGTTCAGGGGATCCTCGGCACGATCTGGGCGATAACCGCCGGCGCGTGGATACTTCACCGGCAGGGTTGGCTCTGGCAGCGCCTGTAAGCGTTGGTAAGACGCCAGAGTGCCGGCCATCAAGCCCTGAAATGAAGCGAGATCCGCCTCGCTGAGATCGAGTCCAAATTGGCTCGCGATTGTTTGAATTTCATCCAGGGTCGGGGTTTTTACGATCATGGCTGGTTATCCTTCCACGTTCTCGCTGAATCGTTCACACACTGAAAGCTTGGATATTCCACGCACCCGGAACGCTGGCGACTTCGAAGATGGCGCGGGTGTTATAGGACACCTGCCCCGCCATGCTTGGCGGCGTGCCCCGCAATTGAAACATGCGCCCGGGCGGAAGGCTACTCCAGCTTCGGCGCCGGTGATCCGATTCGCGTGAGCGCACGTAGAAGCTAGCGTTGGAGCTAATCCCTCCCAGCCTACCCCTCTAGGCCGCTTGCCGCCTGGTCCCCCACCAGGCGGCTTTCTTTGTTCACCGTGGCGAGTGATCGCCTGCGGGTTTTGCTCATCGCTCAGATAAGCTTATCCTATGGCGTTTTCACCTTTGACCGTCGGCCAGCTCTGTCGACACGGGAAAACGATGCCACTCACCCCACCCCAGGAACTCGCCCCAGCGACTCACGTCGGTATCGTCGGCGGCGGTCAGCTCGCACGCATGATGGCCGAGGCGGCTCCGCGCATGGGGCTCAAGATCACGGTGCTCGATCCCACCCCAGATTGTCCTGCTCGCGAATTCGCGGCGCAGTTAATCGGGGATTTTGATGATCCCGCACAATTGGCCGCGCTGGCACGCGCGTGCGACGTGGTGACCTTGGATATCGAGGCGGTCACCGCTTCCTGCCTGGGAGCGCTGGAGCGCTGTGGTAATCGTGTGGCGCCTTCGGCTCAGGTGCTCGGCATCATCCAGGACAAATTCCGCCAGAAAGAATTTCTGCGTCAACACGACTTGCCGACCAGCGACTTCCGCGCACTCGTGCCGGGCGACCATGCCGCGCTCGCCTCTTTTGGACTTCCCTGTGTCATGAAGGCCCGGCGCCATGGTTACGATGGGCGCGGGGTGAAGGTGATCCGTGCCTCGTCTGACGCAGAAGCATTGTTGAAGGTGCCATGTCTCGTAGAACGCCTGGTGGATATCGACAAGGAACTGGCCGTGATGGTCGCGCGCAATTGGCACGGAGAAATTGCGACTTATCCAGTGGTCGAGGCACAATTCGATGCCCGCGCCAACATTCTCGATCTCATCCAGGCACCCGCCGGGATCAGCGCCGAGATAGCGGCGCTCTGCCAGGCGCTAGCGTGCCGGATCGTCGAATGCCTCGATGGCATCGGTATTTTTGGCGTCGAGTTTTTCCTGACCCGCAGCGGCGAAATCTTGATCAACGAAATCTCGCCGCGCCCGCATAATTCAGGCCATTACACCATCGAGGCTTGTACCACCTCGCAGTTCGAGCAACATCTGCGCGCAGTGACGGGCCGGCCACTCGGTCCGACGACCTTGCTGCGGCCCGCCGCGAGCTTCAATCTGCTGGGAGAGCCCGGCGCGCATGGCGAGCCTCTTTTCCAGGGCTTGGCGCGCGCCAACGACACGCGCGGTGCGGCGGTTCACCTCTACGGCAAGCGCACGGTAAGGCCGTTTCGGAAGATGGGCCACGTGACGGTGACCGCCACCACGCTCGCGGAGGCGCTGGCCACTGCGCATGCGCTACAGGGCGCACTGAAAGTGATGGGAGGAGGCACATGAAAAAGCGCGGCAAGGTCACGGCGCCGCTGGTGGGTGTGATCATGGGCAGCACCTCTGATCTCAACGTCATGCAGGCGGCGGCCGATCTCCTCGCTGAGTTCGCGGTGCCGCACGAAGTGGCGATCGTCTCGGCCCACCGCACGCCGCAGCGGATGTTTGACTATGCCCAAAGCGCGGCCGAACGAGGGCTGCAGATCATTATCGCCGGCGCGGGCGGCGCGGCGCACTTACCCGGCATG
>JAYTEX010000223.1:0-2944 GCA_043734785.1 Pseudomonadota bacterium
CAGCGGGCGTTGCTCAGCAAGCGAGCCCGGCCTATCCGGCGCCGCCAGCGCCGCCAGCCCACTATGCTGCACCGAGTGGCGCCTATCCTCCGCCGGGGACGCCTCCCCCTTCAGGATATTAGCCCTCAGGATATTCGATCGAACGTCTCATCCAACAGGATGCGGTGCGCCGTATTCATACGGCGGTCCTTATCAATTCACTCACAATCCGCTCGAGGTGCCGTAGTGAACGACAGGACTCAACGCGGTCACAGGCCGCGGCCAGACGCCGCATCTCGGAATCGCCGAGGTTCCAGAATGCCCGCGGCTCTGGATTAAGCCAGATGACCCGCCGCGCGCGTTCATGGATACGCTGCAGATCACGGTGCCCCGGATCGCCATAGTTCGAGCGCGCATCGCCGAGGATGAGGACGGTCGTGCGATGATCGATATCGTCCAGGGTCTGCTTGGCGAGCTGGGCAAATGCCCGCCCGTAATCCGTCGAGCCCCAGCCGTGACGCTGTAGCGTCAAGGCAACCGCGTCTTCAACCTTATGCGTCGCGAAGATCTCCGTCACGTCGGTCAGCTCCGAGGAGAACACGAAGGCCCGCACTGCGGGCAGTACCTCCGTCATGCTGTAGAGAAAGAGCAGCAGAAAACGCGCGACCGCAGCGACCGAGCCTGAAACATCGCACACGGCGATGATCTTCGGACGCTCAAGCTTGCGGCGCTTCCACACCACCTCAAAGAGCAGGCCGTCGTATTCGATATTGCGCCGAATTGTCCGCCGCACATCGAGCTGGCCGCGCCGCGCCACCTTGCGTCGCCGCGAATGCATGGCGACCAGCCGCTTAGCGAGTTTGCGGACCAAGGTCTGCATAATCTTGAAATCGCCATATTCGGCGCGCGCCAGCGGGATCTCCTGCAGGATTTCCTCACGCAGACGCGTGCCCGCATTCGCCGTCAGCAACAGAATCTGAGTTTCGACATACGCTAGCACTTCTTCGCGCAATGCCGTGAGGCGCGCACGCAGCTGTTCGACTTCGGCATCAGCCCCAGCCTCACGCAACGTGCGCAGTGTGCGCTCGAGCGCGACCAAGCCCATTTGTTCGAGCATCCGACGGCTATAGATTCCGCGCTGAGTAAATAGTCGGATTTCGTTGACCCGCGCGACACGCGCAGCGTTAGCGATCGCGAGTTGCAGCGCTGCGCGATCGCCCGTTTCCAGCAGCGCTTGCAGGGACGGTGCGCCCTGGCCCTGGCCGTCCTCGCCGGCGCTGGGGCCAGGGTCGATCATCCCTGAATCGGGGGTGTCTGGCGCAGGCTCCCCCGTGACCGGTTTGAGCTCGCGCAAATCTGCGGAGCGGAAGAATTGCTCAAAGCAACTCGCGAAGCGCGCTTTGTCCTCGATCGTTTTCGCCAGCACCAGCGACAAGGCGGTTTTCAATAAATCACGCGCGCCGATTTCCACCTTCGCAAAAACGGCGGCGGCGTCGATGCCTTCGGCGGTCGATACCCGCACGTCCGCGGCGCGCAATGCCTGCAGGAAATGACTGAGCACCGTGCTCATCGGCGCCTGACTAGGCCTTGCGAGCGGCTGCCATCAGCACATAGAGTTCGCTGTCGACGAGTGCAATGTCGTCCTGGTATTTAAGCAATACGTTCAAGGTGGTGCGCACCAGCTCGGTTTCGAGCTCACTCGCGTGCAGCAACACCAAGGTGCGCGCCCAATCGATAGTCTCACTGATAGCCGGCGCTTTCTTCAGATCAAGCCCACGCAGACTTTGCACGAACGCGACCACTTGATGACGAATGGTCGCCGCGAGATCCGGCACTCGGCGCGCGATGATGCGGCGCTCGAGATCAGGCGCCGGGTACGGAATGTATAGGTGCAAACAACGCCGCTTGAGGGCGTCGCCAAGTTCCCGCGTATTGTTCGAGGTCAGGAAGCACACCGGCGGCACGCGCGCGGCGATCGTTCCGAGCTCCGGAATCGAGATCTGATAATCCTGCAATATCTCGAGCAGGAAGGCTTCGAACTCCTGATCGGATTTGTCGATCTCGTCGATCAAAAGCACGGCACCACCGGGCTCCCACAGGGCTTTGAGCAGCGGGCGTGGCTCCAGAAATTCGGGACTGAAGAAGGTATCGTCGAACTCATGCAGGCGCGTGATGGATTCGCTCAAGCCCTTGGCGCCGGCCATCAAATCGCCGAGTTTGTCCTTGAGCACCTGCGTATAAAGCAGCTGTTTGCCGTATTTCCACTCGTAGAGTGCCTTTGACTCATCGAGTCCCTCGTAGCACTGCAGGCGTATGAGGGGTTTAGTGAGCCAAGCTGCGGTGGCGCGCGCGAGTTCGGTCTTGCCGACCCCGGGTGGGCCTTCGATCAAGACCGGCTTGGCGAGCCGTGTGGCGAGGAATATCGCCATCGCGATAGCGTCGCTGCACAGGTATCCGATCGCCTCGAAACCGGTCTGAATCGCCATCAACGCCTGGCGCACGTCGTCAACAGTAGACTGCCCAACAGTCGATTGAATTGGGTTATTCAAGGGTGGATCTCCGATACCAACGTGTTGCGCGTGGACCAAAACGATTTTTGAAAAATTCCGCTCAGCCCGCCGCCTTCAACACCAAGGTGACGATGGCAAAGATAGTCAGGATAAACATGATCGTCACAATGAGGCCGACCATGATAAAGGCCTTGGCCGAGCCCTTTGTGAAATCGCGCTCGCGATTCAGATTGCTCTGCACGCCGAAGCTTGCGGCGAGCACGCTCTGAAAGACTTGTAGTATGCTCAGCCCCTCGTGAGGAAGTTTTTTGTCGGCCATTACTTTATAAACCTCTCGCGCAACGCGCCTGTCGATTGAATTCAGCCCCGCATCTTAACATCGGTACCGTTGTCCCATGTTCGAGCACCTTAGAGAAGATATCCGCAGCATTTTCGCGCGCGACCCCGCAGCCCGT
>JAYTEX010000224.1:0-10325 GCA_043734785.1 Pseudomonadota bacterium
ACTCACCCCAACCTACCTCGAACACGCTGCCCGCATGCGCTTTGGCGGCGATAGAAGCGACTTTTTCAGATCGGGTAGGTTGGGGTGAGCTTGCGAAGCCCAACAGTGAGTAGACCAGCTCGCGCGGATTCGCGACGACTAGCCTGACACAGGGGGTCACTCGGCGGATGGTTGATGTTGGGGTTCGCGGTACTCACCCCAACCTACCTTGAACACGCTGCCCGCATGCGCTTTGGCGGCGCTAGAAGCGACTTTTTCAGGGACGACTAACGACAGTGGCCGTACTAGGTTTACGGGACATCGGTCTGGCTGCCTGCTGTTTCTGTCTACCATCTGGTGCTTATCCGGCGACGCGAGCCAACCGGCTGTTGCGCCGCCTTTGTCCTGGTGAATTGCGGGGCTTTTGAAATCTTGCCGTTGCAGGCATCAGAACCGCTCAACCCAAGGACGCAATTCGATTTCCCAGGTCCAGGCGCTGCGTTCCTGTTGCAGCACGTGCAGGTAGGTGCGGGCAATGGCGTCGGGATCCAGAAAAGAATCGGGCGACTCAGACGATTCGATCCGGCTCGCGCTGCGTACCGCGCCATCGATCACAAAGTGAGCCACATGGATACCCTTGGGCGCGAGCTCCCGGGCGATGCTCTGAGCCAGTCCGCGGAGTGCGAACTTGCCCATGGCGAAGGGCGCGGACTGGGCATAACCCTTCACGCTGGCCGAAGCGCCGGTCAACAGGATTGCGCCTCGGCCCACCAAAAGCATGCGTCGCGCTGCCTGCTGGGCGACTAAAAAGCCGCCGTAGGCACTGACGGCGAGTTCGCGCGCCACCTCGATGGGATCAAGCTCGGCGAAGGCACCGCGTGTGCGTCCCGAAGCGTTGTAGAGCACGATGTCGGGCGCGCCCAGCTGTTTATCCACAGTCTCGAATGCTCTGGCCACTGCGTCCGGTTTCGTTGCATCCAGTTCGATCGCCAGCGCGCCAGTTTCCCTGACCAAATCGGCCAATTTTCCGGGGTTGCGTGCCGCTAGCGCGACTGTGACGCCTTCCTTGGCCAGCAAGCGCGCCACGGAAGCACTGATGCCGCTGCCCACACCAACGATCAAGGCAGTTTTGTATGGGAGACTCATAAAATTTACTCCGAATATCGATTGTTTGTGCCCGGCCCAATGCCTCGTCGCCGGCGCGTGTGGAGGAAACAGGTTTTGACGTTAGTGAAGGTTCCGACGCGGGAAACATCACCACTTCACGCAGCCGCCTTGCCGCCTCAGATGGGTGCCAGCGCCTCGAGCAGCGGCCAGTGCCAGTGCCTGGACATGGCGCTGTCAGGGGTATAGGGCTCGTCTGGATTGCATGGATAGAGGGCGATGTGTGTCGCTCCAGCTGCGGCGTAAGCGCCGAGCTTATCCGCTAGCATCGCCGCATCACCCCAGGCGCAGATGGCGTCGATCAGGCGATCACTACCGCCACTGTGCCAATCCTCGTCGGTAAAACCGAGTTCACTCCAGCGCGCGTGATAGGCCGGCAACCCGATGTAGAAGGCGCACGCTCGCCGCGCAAGATCGCGCGCGCGCTCGGCATCGGCATCGAGTACGCAGCGCACAACCGCGTGGATTTCCTGGTTGGGTCCGAGAATGGCGCGCGCCATGCGGATGGCCGCTACCGGTTGCAGGAAAAGAAACAAGCCATCGGCCAAATCGCGCGCAACCCTGATGAGTCCACTGCCGTGCCCGGCCACGATCACGGGTGCCGGCTGGGCTGCTCGTGGGCTTTCGATCGGTGCCACGCGCAGACGTTCGAGGTAATTGCGCATCTTCGGCACCGGGGCTACCCAGCGGTGCCCGCGCGGCTCAACCAGCATCGGATGCGAAACGCCGAGCCCTAGACTGAAGCGGCCACCGGAGAGTTCAGCAAGCGTGTTGGCGGCCTGAGCCGCGCTGTCGGCATCATGCGCATAGACATTGGCAATGCCGGAAGAGACCCGCAGCCTGTTAGTGTGCGCCAGCAGAAAGCCCGCCGTCGCGAAGGGCTCGCGCCCGAAAAGCTCGGGCAGCCACAGCTCGTGATAGCCCAACGCCTCAAATCGCAGCGTATTCGTCACGAGATCGACGCTCCGTGTTCCTTCGGTCCACTGCAGCAAACTGAGTTTAGCAGTCATCTGGATTTCTCTTGTTCGATCGCGAGCGTCTTAGGCAGGTATTCCGTTAGCACTACGGCGCTAATGCCTCAAGCGCCCGCCAGCAGGGCAGCGCCGGATTCTCTGCGTTCACTGAAAACACCGGGACGTGATCGGCACCGGCATCGAGATGCGCCTGGATCCGTGCGCGCAAGGTCTTCTCGTCGCCCCACGCGAGCATCGCATCGACGAGTCGATCGCTGCCGCCGTGCTCGAAATCCGCAAGGGTATAGCCGAGGCTCAGCCACATGTTCCGGTAGTTCGGCAAATCGAGATAAAACGCGATCATTCGCCGCCCGATTGCACGGGCAACGGAACCGTCCTTGGTCAAACAGACGCGCTGAAACGGGCAGAGCCACGGATCGGGCCCGAGAATCGCGCGTGATCGCGCCGTATGTTCAGGCGTGCTGTTTGCTGGATGTGAGCCCTGCGTGATTTCGCCAGCCAGCGCCGTCATTTTAGGTCCGAGTGCGGCGAGAATGATCGGCATCTCACCGAGCACGGTGGTCAGTGCGCCACGCGCACCCGTGCCGATCGGTTGCTTGGTCAATCCCTCGACGAGCAAGTTATTGCTGATCGCGATCGACTGGTGGCATTCGCGGATGCCGTTAAGGTAGTTCCGCATCGTCGCGATCGGTTTTGCATAGTCGTGTCCGCGCAGGGTCACGAGCACGCTGTGCGATACACCCAGACCCAACAGGAAGCGACCCCCTGACTGCTCGTTCAAGGTCTGCTGACCCATCGCGCAGACCATCGGATCGCGACCGTAGATATTGACGATGCCCGTCGCGGCAACAATATTGTTCGTGTTCGACAGAATGAAGCTTGCCATCGCGAACGGTTCGCGGCCAACCGCTTCGGGAAACCATACGGCGCCGTAGCCGAGCCGCTCAATGCGCTGTACCGCAACGGCAAGATCGGCTGATGACAAACCTTCGCTGAAGAGAAATACGCCCTTAGGTTTAAGGTCCATGATTAATGCTCCGATGTTAAGGTGGGTTCGCGGACCCGAACCGCGCGAGCTGGTTCGAGGTCACTGAGTGACCAAGGTCGTCGGTGAACTCCTGCGCCAAATTCACCACGTCGCCGTCGATCGCCACCACCTTGATGCGCAGGGTTGCCGGCGTGCTGACCGTAGTGTCTTCGGCGAAGGGTTCCGGCTCATGCTAAGGCGCCTCGATGCTGGCTTCGGCCATCTTGCCGCTCTGGGTGATGCTGCTCGGCGGCGCGGGGAACAGGTGTAGCCAGCCAGTCTCAGGCAGTTTGCCTCGAGCGGCCATTTCGGCACGGGTGTCCGAGGAGATGTCGCCGACCTCGGCAACCATGCCATCCGTGACGACGCCGAGACCAATCACCTTCAGGTCGGAGCTGCGCATCTTGGGAGCCAGCTCGTTGGCCGGCAAGTTACCGCGCACCCAGTTATCCATCCTGAGGAGGGCGAGGTTATGGGTGTCCGCCATGACCTCGATGCCGTAGATATGGGTCACGGCTATGCCGATGACGAACTTCTTTGAGGCGTTGTTTTCAATTTCGATGGTAATTCTCCTAGTCGAATAACCCGAGTTCACGGGCGATATAGTCGGTCGCGTAGTATCGCCCGCAACGTTTGGCGTTTTCTTCTGCGAGGGCTTCATCCAGCTCATCCATGATGCCCATGAGTGAGTTGGAGTATATAAGGGGACGCGGGAGTATAAAGGGTGACGCAGGGATTAAAAATTAATCAGCTCATTCGTCTTCTTTTCGCCCCGGCCCGCGATCCATCTGCCCCAGCTTGATGCCATGGCGCCCTTCAATCTGTTTCCGGAAACGGTCATCCGCCACCGGCTGGCAATCATGCGTGGCGCGGCGAACCAGCGGTGATTATTTTTTAATCCCTCCGTCCCCTTTTACGTCCTGTTAGAACTCTCGACCGAGTTTTTCACCATCGAATATGGCCGCCGTAACGTCGCGCGGTGCGGCGGCGTCGCCGATGCGCACGACATGCGCCAAGCTGCCCTCGGCGGCGTGGAACAAGCTGTCATTCGGTACGCGCAGTATCGACATCACGACGCTGTCGACGCCGGTCCGTGTTTCCACTGCCGCGGGTCCGGCCCAGATGTCGTAGACGTCGACTTCGCGCGGACGTATGGCCTCGACGAAGTACTGCTGGGTAATACGCACGCCGGCGCGCTTGAGCCGCGGGAAGATGTAGAGCATGTCCAGGTTGCGGTAGATGCGTTCGCCTGCATACATGCGCGGACTGACGATCTCAACCTCGACACCGGCGCCAGCCAGCATCTCCGCCAGCGCAAACGGCAGGTGCGCCCCGGTTTCATCGAGTATGAGGACGCGCGATCCGAGGGCCATGGCGTTCTCCAGCACGCGCGCGGCGGCACTGCAGACATCGACGACATGCGCTGCGTCAGCGCCCGGGATCGCCACGCGATCGGGTCGATAAAGGCTCAGCCCGGTGCGCTCATAGGCCGCACCAGTCGCGATCACGACATGATCGGCCTGCGCTTGGCGCAGGGTCTCCAGCGTGGCTTCGCTATCGAGACGCACGTCGACCCCGGCATTGGCCACTTCGCGTTCGAGGTTGTCGATGGCTATGCCCCAGTCGCTCATGTGCGGCAGGCGTTCGTACAAGCGCAAGTGCCCGCCAAGCTGAGCTGTGCGTTCCAGCAGGGTCACCGCATGCCCGCGCCTGGCCGCGACCGCGGCGGCCTTCATGCCGGCCGGCCCGCCGCCCACGACCAGAACGCGCGCCCGCAGCGCTGCCGGCACCGGCTGCAGGGAGCCGTCGCCCCAGTAGGCTTCCCGGCCGCTCACCGGATTGAGCGCGCAGATCACTTCGCGGTGCTCCCACAGGCGCCCGGCGCATTCGTTGCAGCGGTTGCAGCGAATGATCTCGTGCTCGCGACCTTCCAGGGTTTTCCTGACGGTGAAGGGATCAGTGAGCAACTGCCGCGCCATTGCGACCATGTCGGCTGAGTCCGATGCGAGTATGGCCTCGGCCGTATGCAGGTCGCGGATCTTGCCGACCACGAAGACCTTGCCGCGGCTCCCTACGATTTCCTTGGCACGCTTGCTGAAAGGCGCGAGCCAGCCTTCCTCCGCGTCATCCTCCATGCTGGGCAGCGCGAGATGAATGGTGTGATAGCCGCCGGCCGAGATGTCGAAGAAATCGAACAGGCCGGTCGCCGCCAGCACTTCCAGCTGCTCTTCGGACTGCTCCGGCGTGATACCGCCGAAGGGTCCCAGAAATTCGTCCCACGACAGTCGCACGCCGACCACGAAATCCGTGCCGACGCGCGCGCGCACAGCTTCGGCGCATTCGATCATGAGCTTGCAGCGCTTGGTCGGCGAGCCGCCGTAGGCATCCTGCCGCTGGTTGTAGGTCGGGCTCAGAAACTGGCCGAGGCCGTAACTGTGCGCGCCGTGCAGCTCGACGCCGTCGAGTCCTGCGCGCTGCACGTTAGCGGCGGATTGACCGAAGTCCTGTACCAGCTCCGCGATCTCGTGACGGCCCATAACCAGCGGCATTTCGTTGTGCATAAGCGAGGGGATGCGCGAAGCGCCCCAGATCGGCTTGTTGTGATCGATGAACATGCGACCGCGGTCATGTACGCCCATCGAGGCGAGCTGCACGAACATGCGGGTGTCGTACTCGTGCACGGCTTCGGCCAGCGCCGCCATCGAGGGGATGCAGCGCTCGTTCCAGACATCGACGACGTGGTAGAAAGAACCGACCGCGCTACGCGCCGCCGCCACGGTCTCGGTGATGATCAGCGCCACCCCGCCCTTGGCCCGTTCGCGAAAATAGGCAATCTGGCGCTCCGAGAACACATGGTCGCGCGCATCGCCATGCTGGGAACTGTGCGCCGGCTGGAGAATGCGATTCTTTAGCGTGAGGCCGCCGACCTTGAGCGGTTGCCACACACGCGATAGCCCGCCCGTGGCTGTCAGGCGGATGTTCGGGACGCTCATGGCGGGCAAGTCCTCTGGTTGTGGATGATCGTGCGTGCCTGCGGCCTAGCTGCACACTTCTGGCTTGCGCGTGGCCCACGGCCACCGAACTGCACCCCGATCGTCAGATTTTCCTGCGACCAGCTCATCGGCACCGGCGTATAGGCAGGATAACCACCAGTTTGGACCAAATCGAGCGTCGTGTGCGTTGAATTCGAACGCCGTCAACAGGAACGTTTCCGCTGTATGGCGGCCGTTTACCCCGGATTTTCACGGGACCACGGCAAATTTGTTCTCATTGAGGGCAAGCCCCGGTGCTTGAATTTTGCGTCATGCGCAAGTAGTCGAACACGAGGCGAGTGCGGAAGCAGAGCGCGCGCATCATCGCGGCGATGAATTACGCGGGTTTCTGGAAGGATCTTGAGGATGCCTACCGCGAAGCGACGCAGCTGGGTGATGTTCTCCGGGCCGTGGCCGGTACGGAGCGGCTGCGATCCTCATCGTAGTGCCAGTCGATGAGGTAATGGACGCTTTCGATGCTCCAATGCCCCCGATTGACCGCGAGTACCCGTTAGGGTCGCATTGAGCGCTGTACTACACTGAATGCGACGCGTCTCGAACAGCAAAGCGATATCGCGTTCCAGCGTTGGTTGGTTGCCTTTGACCGTGAAATGATAGTGCGCGTGGCGCTTGACGATATACCTTGCCAGCGCGCGCTGGGTCAGCAGGGCATCGCCCGTGACGTCTTTGCCGGCGATGTCACAGCCTTCTAGCAAGGGGATCGCCATGCGGATTTCGTTGGTGCGCTTTTGCGCATCACTGCTTGCGACGGGCAAGGCGCCGACTTTTTTTGAGTGTGACAGGTCTTTGAGCGATGCCCCACGACGCTCATGATGTGGCTCTGTTGCCCGGCCTTGTCGAGGGCATTCTTCATCGTCTTGCCGTCGATCGCCAATGCGTCGTCTGGCCTCCCCCAGGCCTGATCCCAGGCATTGAGCGCCTGATCCAGTGCCCCCGGATCAATGCGTACCAAGCAATCGCGAATGACCAATTCGCTGGGCACGACATAGTGTCCCTTCTCACGCCGACAGCCGAAGCGTTCGCGGGCTTTCTGCCCCAAGGCATCGGCCCAGTCGGAGATGGCCTTGTACCCGCGCATGCCGCACAGGGTAGCGCCCGCCGCGAGGCCGAGCACCACCGGCAATCGATGGCGTCGCCCCTGCGCGCGGCGTGGATCGGATGGTGCCGGGTCATCTGCGCTTGATAACGCGCTTCTTCGCGGCGCTCCACCAAACGTACTTGGAGTTCCGAGAGCGCTGCGCCCGTAGATTTAGCCGCTTCCATCTCGTGCTTTATACGAGGAACGTTGGGCGATGTTTAGCTTGATAGGTTAACGCTCTGGCCGCGTTAATTATTCTCGTAAGCGCAAATTCACCCTGGTGGAACGACAGTTACACTGTAGCGTTGTGCGAAGCTTTCATGATACGGTCCCGGGCGGGACGCACACTGGATCCATCACGCGAATTCGAATGCCCGGACGTCCTTAAATCTTATGTCCAAAAGCTCAAGCGGCCGCCCCGGCAAAATGTCGCGGCCGCAGTTACCGGAGTATGCGCATGAACACGTCCGCTGAAGCAGCAGTTCTCGAGCTCTACGAGGCTTGGTGCCAGGCGTTCCAGACTCTGGATTCGGCGGCGATGAAAGCACTGTTCGAACAAGACTCAGCCGGACTCGTCTATCAATCGGAAGAGAACGCCGATCCCCTCTATACCTGGCGGGAAATCGACAGCTACTGGAGCGCGGCGCCGCTCATTGTGGAATCCATTCCCGAGTGGCGGGAACTCTCGCGGAAGGTGGCGATATACGGCGACGTCGCGTTCGTCTACGGAAAACTCCAGACGCATCTCGTGGTGAAAGGCGCGAAGAAGCCGCTCATCGGCGTGTTGCGTGCCAGTATCGGCCTGCACTGCACGTCGCTGGGCTGGAAGATCGTGCACTACCACGAGTCCCGTCAACTCGATCTTGCGGACCTCTTCACAGACTGAGCTTTCGTATCAATCAGTTTCGTATCAATCAGTACTGAGGAACAGCCATGCGTTTTGGGATGATCAGCGAAGCTTGCGTATCGAAAGGGATGTCGTACAGCGTTCGCTATCACGAGGTCATCAAGGAAGCGATCTTCGCCGAGGAAATGGGACTTGAGTTCTTCGGCTCGTCCGAGCAGCACTTCGTGCCGTCCGGCTACACGATCTCGGCGCCTGAAGTGCTCTACGGCGCGATCGCCGCACTCACATCCACGATCAAGCTCCGGCACATGTCTGTGGTTGCCCTGAAGTTCAACCATCCGATTCGCATTGCCGAGCGTCTCGCAACACTCGATATCGTATCCCGCGGCAGGGTCGAATTCGGCACCGCCCGTTCCAACAACATCCAGTACCTAAAGACCTTCGGAGTCGACCCGACGACCACCCGTTCGGAATGGCGCGAAACCCTGGAGGCGACCTTGCGTGCACTGATGGAATCCCCGTTCGAATTTCATGGGAAACACTACGATTTCGATCCGGTCGATGTCGTTCCCAAGCTGTATCGTCGGGAATGCCCGCCGGTATTCGTCTCCGCCTCGAGCCACGAAACGCACCGTACGGCAGGCTTGCTCGGCATCGGCGCGATGACTTTCGATAACTGGTTCGGCTGGGAGTATATCGAGGAGTGCGTGGGTGAGTACCGCAAGGGGCTCAAGGAGGCGCGGCCGATTGGTGGACTTTACAAAGTCAATCCGGTGTCGTCGTTGCTGACGTTCCCGGCACACTGCGCCGCCACGCGCGAACAGGCCATTGCCGAATCTCGCACGACCGTCATGGGTCTATTCAACGGTGTCGGTCAACTCTATCTCGATCTCGCGCGCGGCGAAGCCGCCGCGGGTGGCTCTGGCTACAGCTATCTGCATCGGATGGAGGATCTCGAACAGCACAAGAACGACATCGAGTACATGATCGACGCGAGTCCGACGCTCGTGATCGGCGATCCCGATCAATGTATCGAACGGTGCAAGCAACTCGAAAAGATGGGGATCGACGAGGTCATCCTGAAGATCGACGGCTACGGCCACCAGAACAACCTGCGGAGCATCGAAATGTTCGGCAAATACGTGATCCCGGAGTTCAATCACCCCGAGGCCAAGCCCGCCAACGACTGGGAGGCGCTCGGGGTCGAGATGGAGAAGTTCCAGCTCTAAATAACAAAGCGGAAATACCGACCATGGTGCTGGAGGCTGTTGGTGCAGGCGGGTCGCCCCTACCGCTCCGCGGTTCACCCCTGTAGTGCTCCGCTACCACCCGCGCTGCGCTAGACCTTCCTTGGCTCGCTGGCGCGGGAGGCACGCTGCGATTCGCCTGCACCCACGGTCTTCTAACTGGATCGTATTTCCACTTCGCTAACTAGACACTGCTGTCCTGAGCGAAAAATTGCTGTCACAAACCGCAGAGCGGGAGGGTTATTCCATGGCTACCAACGCAGAAGTCGCCGCAATCATCGACGCGAACAATAAAATCCTGTGTGCCGAACTTGCCAAAGGCAATGCCGCGGGAGTGGCGAAGATGTATGCCACCGGCGCAAAATTGATGCCGCCGAATCTGGATTTCATCGACAACGCGAGTCTCACTGGCTATTGGCAGGGTGCAATAGATATGGGCGTGAAGGGCGGCGTCCTGAAATCGATCAGTGTCGAAGACCATGGCGATACCGCGATTGAAGTCGGCGCCTACACGTTGTATGGCGCGAACAATGCCGCAATCGACAACGGGAAGTACCTGGTGGTCTGGAAGCAGGAAGGTTCTGCGTGGAAATTGTTCCTGGACATCTTCAACTCGAGTCGACCGGCCGGCTGAGCGCAGGTTGATTATGCCGATGAGCGGGAGGCGGTCGCGAGACTCCCTCCCGCTCATCGGCTTATTCGTTTGGAAAGAAACCGGTGCCGGAGTTTTGCTTATTCGCTTATTGCAGATGTATTTCCTTCGTCCATCGTCCCCGAATAAGCGAAGCTCCGGCACCGAACCCGAACCCGAACGCGGTACGGATGCGGCTGCGATCCTCATCGTAGTGCCAGTCGATCCTGAAAAAAGCATTCTGCGCGGTGGAAATAGGGAGCTGCTCGCATAAGTGGCGAGATGATTTTGCAAGATTTGTGGGTTGAGCAGAGCGAAAGCTCGC
>JAYTEX010000225.1:0-13276 GCA_043734785.1 Pseudomonadota bacterium
GCGTTGCTGCAGAGCCGGTGCAACGACGACACCGGTTACGTGCAGCCCGCGCTCAAGCAACTGCGCGAGGCCCGCGGCACTCGCTCGATCTACCACAACAACGCCATTCAGACCTGGCAGGTGTTGCCAAGCGGCGAGATCCGCAATGTACAGGTTTGAAGTTCGCGCGCTGGCCGGTGCACTGTTGTTGTGGGGCGTTAGCGCCACTGCTGCCGCACCCTGGCATGCGCTCGGTCGCGCGGTGGCGCCTGAAGAAGTCGCCAGCTGGGACATCGACGTATTGCCGGATGGTACCGGTCTACCGCCGGGCCAAGGCTCAGTCGCCGAAGGCCAGGTAATTTATGACACGCAATGCGCGAGTTGTCATGGCGCCTTTGGTGAGAGTACGGATTTCATCGCCCTCACCGGCGGTATCGGCTCGCTCGCGAGCGATACCCCACAGCGCACGGTAGGCAGCAAGCTGAACTACGCCACCACGCTATGGGATTACACCTTCCGCGCGATGCCGTTTAACAACTCGAAAACGCTTGCCGTCAACGAGGTCTACGCCGTCACCGCCTATATGCTCAACCTTAACGAAATTGTGCCGGCCGAGGCCATACTCGACGAGAAGACGCTGCCCAAGGTGCAGATGCCGAATCAGGCGGGCTACACCCTGGACCACGGCCTCACCCGGGTCGATGGCGAGCCAGACATCAAGAATGTCGCTTGCATGAAGGACTGTGCACCGAGCACCGTGACGGTGACCTCGGAGCTGCCGCCGGGTTTCACGGCTCAGATGTACGGGGATATCCGCACTCACTTTCGGCAACTGGCGGTCCCAAATCCTCTTGCCTTGGGGATCGTGGCGGTGGCCCCCGCCACATCGGGAGCCCGGGAACTTGCGCGCAGCCATGGCTGCCTCGCCTGTCATGGGGTCGATCAGGCGCTCGTCGGCCCGGCTTTCGTCGACATCGCCCGGCGTTATGCACAAAACGCGGGGGCCGCCAGGAACCTGGCCTTGAAAGTCAGGCAGGGCGGCAGCGGCGTGTGGGGAAGCGCGCTGATGCCACCCCAGACCCAAATCCCGGAGGCCGATCTGATGACCTTGCTGGAATGGATCCTGGTGGGCGCGAAAAATGAATGACCCGGTTTGCGTCCGGTCGAAACAACCCACCGAAGGACCCTCATCGCAGGGAAGCGCGCAAGCGCTGCGCGTTAGAATTCAGCAGCGCTCAATAAAGTCCAACGACAGGAGTTATCGTCATGTCTCAGACTCGCAGAGTCTTTCTACAGCTGACCGGCAGTGCAGGGTTATCGGCACTGGCCCTCGCCGCGGGTCTGATACCGTGGGCCGCGCGCGCGGCAGACACCCGCCCGGCCTTCGAAGCGACCGCGATCAAGGACGCGCTCGAGAAATTAGGCGCGAGCGATCCGAAGGAATCCACCGAGATTGCGTTCAAGGCGCCCGATATCGCCGAGAACGGCGCGGTCGTGCCAGTAGAAATTGAGAGCAAGCTGCCGAACACCCGTTCGATCGCGATTTTGGTCGAAAAGAACCCGCACGTGATGTCGGCGGAGTTCGCGATTCCCGAGGGCACGGAGCCGTTCGTCGCGACCCGGGTCAAGGTCGCCGAAAGCTCGCTCATCCATGCGGTGGTTAAGACTGACACGGGCGCCTTCTACACCACCAGGCTCGTCAAAGTCACGCTGGGTGGTTGCGGCGGCTGATCGAACACTCAGGAGAATCGCAATGGCAGATCCAATGCGCATCCGCGCGGTGATGATGGGCGACAAGGTCGATGTCAAAATCCTGATGTCGCATGTGATGGAAACCGGGCAACGCAAAGACGCAGATGGCAATGTAGTGCCCGCACACTACATCGTGAAGGTGTGGGCGACCTGCAACGGCCGCAATGTGCTAGCCGCCGACTGGGGCCCCTCGGTGTCCAAGAATCCCTATCTTGCGTTCCGCTTTAAGGGCGCGGCCAAGGGCGACAAGATCATGATCGTATGGACCGACTCGGCGGGTGACAGCCGGACCGACGAAGTCATCATCGGATGAACCGCCGCGCGGTCCTGTTCCTGGCCCTCGGCAGCACCTGCGCGCGGGTGCTGTGTGCCCAGGCTGCAGAGTCAGCGTCGCGCATCAACGTGGTCTACCACCTGTCTGAGGGATTGCCGCAGGCGAGTCGCGCGCTCCGCCAGATCCGCAATCATCTACGCGCCGATGCCAACACGAAGATTGTGGTGGTCGCGCTCGCGAACGGCATCGATTTCCTGCTCCTGGACGCGGTCGATGCTGGCAACTATCCCTATGAACTTCTCGTGCAACCGCTCGCTGCACAGGGCGTGGAATTCCGCGTGTGCCAGAACACGCTCGACAGCCGGTTGATCAAACGCGAGCAATTGCTTGAGGACGCCAAGTTCGTGCCTTCGGGCGTCGCCGAGCTCGCCCGACTACAGGCGCGGGATGGCTATGCCTACATCAAACCTTAAGGTGGGGGAGTAACGCTATGAAACCTGGAGTTTGGCCATGGCTTTCGTTATTCGGCGGACTCTGTTGGGCCGGCAGCGCGCTTTCGGCGACGACCTCGACTGCGGACGCGATCGCCGAGTATCACGCGATGTTCGGCGACGAGAATCCGGCCGAGTTGTGGCAGATCCGCGGCGAGGAATTGTGGCGACAGAAACGCGGGCCTAAGCAAGCCGATCTGCGCGGGTGCGATCTCGGCCTAGGCGCCGGCGTGATCGAAGGCGCTTATGCGCAACTGCCGCGTTGGTTTGAAGACACCCAGCAAGTGCAGGACCTCGAAGCGCGCCTCGTGACTTGCATGGTGCGCCTGCAGGGCTTGAGCGCGGAGGAAGTACTCACGGTCAAGTTTGGAGATGGCGCCAAGAAATCAGCGCTCGAAGCGTTGACGGCGTATGTCGTCGTGGCGTCCAAAGGACACGCGATCTCACTTCCCATGCAACATCCAGAGGAGCAAGCCGCCTACGAGCTGGGCCGCGGGGTGTTCTACTACCGCGCAGGGCCGCACGATTTCGCCTGCGCGACCTGTCATGGCGAAAGCGGCAAGCGCATTCGCCTGCAGACGCTACCCAAGTTGACCGATCCCGCTGGTGCGCAGGACGCCTATACGCACTGGCCCGCTTATCGCATCTCGCAGGGCGAGCTGCGCACGATGGAATGGCGGTTGCAAGATTGTTTCCGCCAACAGCGTTTGCCACAGTTGAAGTTCGGCTCGGAGGTCGCAATCGGACTCACCCTGTTCCTCGCCAAGAATGCCGAGGGTGGCGTGATGGCCGCACCCTCGATCAGACGTTGAGGGGATCTCGACATGAAGTTCAGTAAATTATCAGTAATACCCGCCAGCCTGTTCGGGTGCGCGACATTGTGGCTCTCATTTGCGCAGGCGGATGACGGCCACGGCGCGGCGCATGGGGTCAATGTCGCCGCCGCCATGCAGACTTCGTTCGAGGCTAAACGCCAGGCCACCATGGAGCGACTGGTGCAGGATGAAACCCAGACCCTGTGCACGCAGCATGCATCGGCCCCGCTGCCTGCCGACATTGCCGAGAAAATTACAGCACTTAATCGCGCGACGTTGCGAGCCCCGGCCGGTGGGCAATATTTCGGTGACCTTAAGAACGGGGAAGTCATTGCGCAGACCGGCACCGGTCTGCAATCTAGCGACGATCCTGCAAAGCCCGCAGGCGGAAACTGTTATGCCTGCCACGAGCTGGCGGCGAGTGAACTCGCCTACGGCACCATCGGCCCGAGTCTTCGCCAGTACGGCAACCTGCGCGGCAGAACGCCCGCGATGCTCGAATACACCTGGGGCAAGCTCTATAACTCAAATGCCACCCTGGCGTGCTCGAACATGCCGCGGTTTGGCCATCGCGGCATTCTGAGTGAGCAACAGCTAAAGGACTTGATGGCGTTCCTGTTTGATCCGGCCTCGCCGGTGAACCAATGAATCGCCGGGAATTTCTACAATTACTCGTGTTCGCCAGCGCTGCTGGATTAAATCTGCGTGCGCCGCGTGCGCTCGCCGATAGCGACGGTAGCGAACTTTATGCGCTACCACCGTTCGGCAACGTGAGTCTGCTGCATTACACCGATGCCCATGCGCAATTGCTGCCCGTGTGGTTTCGCGAACCGTCTTTTAATCTCGGCCTAGGCAAATGGCGCGGCCAGCCACCGCACCTCACGGGCCGGAAGTTTCTCGATTTTTATGGCATTGCGCCTGGCACCCGCGAAGCCCACGCACTGACCTCCCTCGATTTTGAAGCCGCCGCCCGCACCTATGGCAAGGTCGGGGGTTATGCGCACCTCTCGACCCTCGTCAAACGTCTACGCGAGAGCCGACCCGGCGCGCTACTGCTCGATGGCGGCGATACGTGGCAGGGCTCAGCCACTGCGCTGTGGACGCGGGCCGCAGATATGGTCGAAGCACAACTCGCGCTCGGGGTCGATATCATGACCGGCCACTGGGAGTTCACCTATGGCATGGCGCGAGTGCAGGAACTGATCACCGGTCCGATGAAGGATCGCATCGAGTTCGTGGCCCACAATGTGGCGACCAACGACTTTGGCGATCCGGTGTTCGCACCCACTGCCCTGCGCGAGATCAATGGCGTGAAGGTTGCCATCATCGGCCAGGCATTTCCGTACACGCCCATTGCGAATCCGCGTCACTTGATGGCTGACTGGAGTTTTGGGATCCAGGAAGAACGGGTGCAAACGCAGATCAGCGAGGCGCGCGCACAGGGCGCGCTGGTCGTGGTGCTGCTATCCCACAACGGGATGGATGTCGATCTCAAACTCGCTACTCGGGTGACCGGACTCGACGCGATCCTGGGCGGACATACGCACGACGGGATCCCGCACCCGGTGCAGGTCAAGAATCGCGGTGGCACCACGCTGGTCACCAACGCCGGCAGCAATACCAAAT
The DNA here is from genome assembly GCA_043734785.1 of Pseudomonadota bacterium. GTDB lineage: Bacteria > Pseudomonadota > Gammaproteobacteria > CAIKBL01. The sequence goes on from JAYTEX010000225.1 coordinate 4,938, forward strand.
TTCTGGGCGTACTCGATTTTGACGTGCGCGATGGGCAGATCAAGGACTGGCGCTACCGGTTGCTGCCCGTGTTCGCGAACTTGCTCCCTCCAGATCCCGCCATGCAGGCCGTCATCGAGCAACAACGCGCGCCCTATGTGGCCAAGCTCGCGGAAGAACTCGCCGTCACCGAGGGCCTGCTCTATCGCCGTGGTAATTTCAATGGCAGTTTCGATCAGGTGATCCTGGATGCCCTCATGGAGGTTCAGGGCGCCGAGATCGCGCTGTCGCCAGGCTTCCGCTGGGGCACGAGTCTACTGCCGGGCGACCCCATCACCATGGAGAAGCTGCTCGATCAAACCGCCATCACATATCCAGCGATCACCGTCAACGAGTTTACGGGCGAGCGGATCAAGGCCATCCTGGAAGACGTGGCGGACAATCTCTTCAATCCTGATCCGTATTACCAACAGGGTGGCGACATGGTGCGCGTGGGCGGATTGCGTTACACCTGCGAACCCACGGCCGAGATGGGTAAACGCATTTCAGATCTACGGCGCAACGACCAACCGCTCTCGGCCGGGCGTACCTACAAGGTCGCGGGTTGGGCCTCGGTCGCGGAAAACGTGGAAGGCAGACCGATCTGGGAAGTGGTCGCGGACTATCTGCGCGCCAAGCGCTCGCTTACGCCACCCGTGCTGAATCTGCCGACCTTGCGCGGGATCGAAGGCAATCCGGGGATCGGGTGAAGATCGCCGCGCGCTGGGGCTGGTGGCTGCCGATGTTCGTCGTCACTGCCACCGCGGAGCCCGCCTGGGTTGCCGCAACCGTCGCGATGCCGGTGGTGCAGGTAGGGCCACATTGCTGGGTCGTCGAGGGGCGCCTCGAAGACGCTTCGCGCGCGAATCAAGGCTTCATGTCGAACGCGGGCTTCGTGATCACGGACGCTGGTGTCGTAGTATTCGATGCGCTCGGCTCGCCGGCACTGGCCGCGCGTCTGCTGACCGAAATCAAGCGCCATACTTCGCAACCCGTCCGGCGCGTGATCATCAGTCACTATCATGCCGATCATTTCTACGGAATCCCGGCCTTGCGCGCGGCGGGGGCCGAGATCTGGGCGCATACGGACGCGCACCATTACCTGAACGGCGACGCCGCGCAACGCCGCCTCATCGAGCGCAAGCAGAGCCTCGGTCCCTGGCTGGGTGAAAACTTTGAACTGCCGCTGCCCGATCGCTGGCTGACGGACGATGAGTCTTTTGAAATGGGCGGGCTGCACTTTACCCTGCGCCACATCGGGCCGGGTCATGCGCCCGAGGATCTCGTCATGTTGGTGGCGCCTGACGGCGTGCTGTATGCGGGCGATACCGTCTACGCGGGTCGCGTGCCGTTCGTCGGCGAAGCCGATACGGCGCTGTGGCTCACCGCCATCGAACGCCTGCTCGAATTGCCTGCGCGCGTGCTGGTGCCGGGACACGGGCCGGCATCGCATCGACCACGACAGGATCTGGAACTTACCCGCGATTATCTGACCTTCCTGCGCGCGGAGATGCGCCGCGCAGTGGTGGATTTTCTGCCCTTCGAGGAAGCGTACGCCAGGATCGACTGGCACCGGTTTGCCGAGCTACCGACCTTCGCTGCCGCGAACCGCGGCAATGCCTATAGCATCTACCTACAGATGGAACAGGAAGCCCTAAAACCATGAACGAGCGCCGCCGCCCCGCGCTAAGTCAGGAGAGCGTCATGCCCAATCCAGCGCCCGCCGCCGATCCACCAGCGCACGACGTCCACAAGCGCAGCATGATTTCGCGCCTGCGGCGGGTCGAGGGGCAGTTGCGCGGGATCCAGGGCATGATCGAACAAGACGCCACGTGTGAAGCGGTGGCCCAGCAGGTCGCTGCCGCGCGCCGCGCGCTCGACCGCGCGTTCTACGAGATCGTGGCTTGTACCATGGAAGCGGAGATTGAAACGGCTCCCGATCTAAAGACTGCCAAAGCCGCCGGCGCGCACGTCGCCAAAATTCTCGCCAAATACGGCTGATTCGCGCGCGGCGGGCGAGCGGCGAACGCCCGTGCGCACCAGGTCTCGTATACTGGCGTCTCATCGCGTCGCATGCGCACCGCGCCGGCAATCGACCTACGCTGGTTAACCACAAGGATTCACTGTGCATGAAGATTCAACTCACGAGTCTCGAGGCGCGCATCGTCGGCTGCCTACTGGAAAAAGAGACCACCACTCCGGATCAATATCCGTTGTCGCTCAATTCACTGGCCAACGCCTGTAATCAGAAGTCGAATCGCGATCCGGTCATGGCGCTCGCCGATGGCGAAATACAGAACGGGCTCGATGGCCTCGCGAAGCGTTTTTTGATCAGCGACAAGGCGGGTTATGGCGGCGGGCGCACGACGAAGTACAAACATCGCTTCTGCAACACCGAGTACGGTGCTTTGAAGTTCTCACCACAGGAGCGCGGGATTGTCTGCGCGCTGCTGCTGCGCGGGCCACAAACGCCCGGTGAATTGCGCACGCACACGCAGCGCATGTGCGAGTTCGCGGACGTCAGTGTAGTGGAGACTGTGATAACGACGCTGATGGATCGCGAGGACGGGCCGTTCGTCGCGCGACTGCCGCGCGTCCCAGGGGCCCGCGAGTTTCGTTACATGCATCAGTTCAGCGGGGAGATCGATTCGGTCGCGGACACGCCCTTGGCCGGGCTGGCGACCGAGCCTGGCTCGCTGTCCGCTCGGGTGGCGCAGCTGGAAACGTTGGTGGACGCGCTGCGACAGGATCTGGATGCCCTACGCGCGGCGGGCAATCACTGATCAGCGCGGGCCTAGGCACGGCGGGTCAGTCACTCAAGAATATTCTGCACACCATCCCGGCGCTGGAACCGGTAGAATTTCGCGGGTGGCCCGACACCCGATTACCCTCAGAAAGAAATCTGCTTGCTCACTAAGAACAGGATAAATCGCATCCTAGGCCTCGCGTTGCCGGTCATCACCGGCATGGTGTCCCAGAATGTGCTTAATCTGGTCGATACCGCAATGGTCAGTCGTCTCGACCACAGCAATGCCGCGTTGGCGGCAGTGGGTTACGGCGGGTTCGCGCTATTTGTGGCGCAGTCGATCATCCTGGGTCTGTCGACCGGCGTACTGGTCGCCGCCGCACGGCGTAAGGGGGAGGGACGGCAAAGCGAAACCGGTTATTTTTTGAATGCAGCACTCTTGATCGTGGTGCTGTTGGCGCCGGTCATTTCAGCAGTGCTGATCTATGTCATCCCGCACGTTTACCATTACATCAATGACGATCCGGACGTGATGGCGCTCGGTGTGCCCTACCTACAGATCCGTGCGCTCGGCATTGTGTTCGTGGCCATGAATTTCTCGTTTCGAGGGTATTGGAGCGCGATCGATCTCACGCGTCTCTATATGGTGACCGTGGTTCTGATGCACGCGCTCAATATTCTGCTCAATTATATTTTGATATTCGGCCATTTCGGCGCGCCGGCGCTCGGCGTGCGCGGCGCGGCGATCGCCTCGGTGATCGCACTCGGTTTCGGCAGTTCGCTGTATTTCTTGCTCGGACTGCGCTACGCGCGGGAGTATGGTTTCCTGCGCAAACTTCCTACCCGCGCGGACACGCGGCGCTTGATCCAAGTTTCGATGCCAAGTGGCATCCACCAGATGTTTTTTTCGGCAGGTTTCCTCGCGATGTTCTGGATCATTGGCAGGGTTGGCACCGCGGAAGTCGCGGCGGCCAATGTGCTGATCAACCTGATGTTGGTTGCGCTGTTGCCGGGGATGGGGTTGGGACTCGCCGCGGCCACCTTGGTCGGCCAGGCGCTTGGTCGCAAAAATATCGACGAAGCCGCAGGCTGGGGCTGGGATGTCGTGAAAATCGCCGTGGTCGGCCTGACCGTGCTGGGGCTGCCCATGGTCATCATGCCGCGCACGCTGTTAAGCGCGATCTACACCTTGGATAGCGAGACGCTGGAACTTGCGCTGTGGCCGTTACGGCTCATCGGATTGAGCATGATCTTCGAAGCCGTCGGTACTATTTTGCAAAATGCGTTGCTCGGTGCCGGTGATACGCGCCGCGTGATGAAAGTGGCGATCGTTAATCAGTGGGGTCTGTTCATGCCGCTCGCGTATCTGGTGGGGCCCGTGCTGGGCTACGGCCTTACCGGCATCTGGTTGCTGCAAGTCGGTTACCGTATCCTGCAAGCGTGTATATTCGGCTTGTTCTGGGTCCGTCGCGATTGGGCGCGAGTGACCCTTTGAGAGGACTCTCGCGCCTTGCCAAGGGCCGTGCAGGCGCGCTTACAATCGGTGTGCCGGCCGCCCAAGTCTCAGGTAGGCCTCAGACCCCAACTAAACCATAGCGGAGAAATTCATATGAGTCTGGAAGACAAGCTGGCCGAAATCCGAGCCGGGGCCAAAGCACGGATACCTGCCGAGAAACTTACGTTAATGCAGCAGGCAACCGCCGCCTTGCGCGCCTCTGGCATCCTGGAGCGCGTGATCAAAGTGGGCCAAACACTGCCGCCTTTTGCACTGACCGGCGCGCGAGGTGATGCGGTATCTTCTGCCGACCTGCTTGGGCGCGGTGCGCTTGTGATCACGGTGTTTCGCGGCCATTGGTGACCCTTCTGTAATGTGGAGCTGTATGCTTTACAGGACATTGTTGGATCGTTGAAAGAACATGGCGCGACCCTGGTGGCACTGACCCCGCAGTTACCTGCGCATAGCTTGAAAATGATCGAGGCGCACACGCTAGGCTTTGATATCCTGAGCGACCCCGGCAACGCCTATGCGGCACAGCTCGGGTTGCGCTTCGAAATTCCACCCGAAATCCAGACGATCTACCGCGGCTTCGGGATCGATCTGCCGGCCTGCAATGGCGAAGCCAGTTGGACCTTGCCGATGCCGGGCCGGATCGTGGTGGACGAGCAGGGCATCGTGCGTGCGACGGATGTCGATCCGGATTACACGGTCAGGCCAGAGCCGGAAAAGACGCTGGCGCAGGTGGTCGCGCTGGCGGGCTAGAAAACGGCAAAAGGTGCCGAGCTTCTGGGTTCCGCCCGAGCGGCGCTACGCCACGCGCCGTTCAACTGAGGTTTCCAGGTTAAAGGATCGGCAACGCCGGGCCTCTTCGGTGCTAGGCCCCGAACCCCGGCTGCCGTCGCCGCGCGATAATACGGTTCATGATTTCCGCCGTGCCATCCCCGATTTCGTAACCCATCACATCGCGTAGCCGCTGCTGGTGTTTGGACGCTAGGTCATAGCCCGCGTGACCGTGCAACAACAGACACTTGTGGATGGCATCGAAGGCGCTCTGCGGCGCGAGTCGCTTGCTCATTGCCGCTTCCACCGCAGAAAAATTAGAGAAAAATTAGAGAAAAATTAGGGTCAGACTCGATTAAATTCGCTTTAATCTTTATCGCCCTCGTTACAACCTGTGTGAAAAGCCTCATCCAAGATCATTCACCTGAACGGTGTTTCTTAAGGCCACATCACGGTTGCGTGACAAGCAGATAGCCGGCGAGGACCACGCCGAGCGCCCCCACGAGAAGCGATAACACGAGCGCAAAGGCTCGGGAGTAGGCGCGTGGCAAATCGGATTGAGACAACGTGGCAACAAAGCGCTGGTGTTGAACAGCGGCAACCACAATGGCCAACGTGCCGACGATGACAAATGCCACTCCAAGTGCAGCCGACAACGACGAGCGAGCAGCAGGCGAAGACGTTTGCGATTGCGTGGCGAGTAGTTGCACAAACAATCCAAAGCGCGAAACCACAAAACCAAGCGCAATGATCGTGAGCCCGGTACGAAGCCACGCAAGAAGGGTGCGCTCAGCGGCAAAGAACACGCGCGGATCGGATTCAGATATGGGCATAGCTTGGTGCGGCCTAACGTAAAAGGGAAAAAATTGTGAAAAATTGGTGAAAAATTGGGGTCAGACTCGATTAAATTCGCTTTAATCTTTATCGCCCTCGTTAAGATTTAATCGAGTCTGACCCCAATTTTGATTTTGTACCAATTTTGCCCGCCAATTTTGTCGATGATACCTATACCCACGTGGTGAACCGCGGTGGCCGCGGCTCTGATGACTTTAGATATTCACGTCGAGAAACAAGGCGTGATTCCGCGCGGTGACGATGTGGGCTATTGGTCGATGTAGACTTTACGGTGCGCATACCGCCACTCGCCGTGCGCTTTGCGCAAGGTGTCGTGGTAACCACCGGTCAGTAGGTACTCGCTCTTGCCATCATGCACCTTGAAGTAGATGAGACTGCAGGTGCCGGTGGCGGTATCGCCTTCCATCTCGAAGCTGACATTCACCATCATGTGACGCACGCCGCCGCCTAACCAGGACTCCTGATATTGCCCGGTGAACTTGCGCAGCTCTGCCTGCCCGGCGAACTTGCCCAAGATCGGGCTCTCAAACACGCCGTCCGGCGTGAAACAATTCACCCAGTCCTCGAAGCGGGCGCTGTCGATGTAGATGGCGTAGCGCGCGTAGAGTTCGCGGATCTGTTCACGATCTTCAAAAGTACCGGTGATTCTGGGCATGACGCTTCCTTCTCGAGCTTGATTCAGGCTTGCAGTGTAGTCCGGATCGTTTGGTCTTCCGACCTGGACTTTGGGAAAAGCTATTTGCCACAGAGAAATAGTGAAGGTGCGGTAACGGAAACGATTTTCAGCCGGGCAATCTCTTTTCCCGGCCTATGTTAAAAATCCCCATGTTCTCTGTGAACTCTGTGTTCTCCGTCGCAGAATAACCACCTCAGTCACAAAGCTTCGCATCTTCTCGTGCCACCGCGCGATGGCCGATGTCGCGCCGGCAGTGCATGTCCTGCCAGGCGATCTGGTCCACGCGAGCATAGGCCCGTGCTTGCGCAAGCTTCACCGTACTGCCGAGGCCCACTACGCACAGCACGCGGCCGCCGGTATTGATCACCGCACCATCGCGCAGCCCGGTGCCGGCGTGGAATACCTTTGTCTCCGGCGCGTGTTGATCGAGGCCGCTGATTGGGAAACCCTTGGCGTAATCGTTCGGATAGCCGCCGGAAGCGAGCACCACGCCGAGCGCGGCGCGCGCATCGAAATCCAACTTCACGCGGGCGCCATGGCCTTTGATCAGCGCGAGACAGGCCGCGGGTAGATCGGATTGCAGGCGCATCATCATGGGCTGGGTTTCCGGATCACCGAACCGACAGTTGTATTCAAGGACTTTCAGATCACCCTCTGGCGTGATCATGAGGCCCGCGTAGAGAAACCCGAGATAGGGTCGTCCTTCGGCAGCCATGCCGGCAAGCGTCGGGCGGATCACCTCGCGAATCACGCGCGTATGCAGGGTGCGCTCGACGATCGGTGCCGGCGAATACGCACCCATACCACCGGTATTCGGGCCCTGGTCGCCATCGTTTGCGGCTTTATGATCCTGCGCAGAGGCGAATGGAATGATGGTGCGACCATCGGTCATCACGATAAAGCTCGCTTCCTCGCCACGCAGAAATTCCTCGACCACGATCTCGCTGCCAGCCGCGCCGAAGGCCTTACCGGACAACATGTCTCGCGCACTCGCGAGTGCTTCGTCTACCGTGTGCGCGATCACCACCCCTTTGCCGGCAGCAAGCCCGGACGCTTTCACGACCACCGGCAATGGCTGCGCACGGAGGTAGGCGGCAGCGGTGTCAAAGTCCGTGAAGGTCTCATACCGCGCGGTCGGGATGTGGTGCCGTTTGAAGAAATCCTTGGTGAAGGCTTTGGAGGCTTCCAGGACAGCAGCATTCGCGCGCGGGCCAAAACATTTCAGCCCGGCGTGTTCGAATGCGTCCACAATGCCGGCAACCAGCGGCGCTTCAGGACCTATTATCGTGAGGTCGACCTGCGCGCGGCGCGCGAAGGCGATGAGGCCCGGTAGGTCTGCCGCGCAAAGCGTGATGTTGCGCACCTTCGGCTCGGTCGCGGTGCCGGCATTACCGGGCGCGCAGTACACCACGCGTACCCGCTCGGATTGCGCGCACTTCCAGGCAAGTGCGTGCTCACGCCCACCAGCACCGACGATTAGCACTTTCATATTTTTGATCCGGATTGCCAGGGCGAACATCGAGTTCGTAAATCGATCGGCAAGCGATTCATCCCTTTAAGAAAGGGGGAGTCGCCAGGTTAAGCGTCGATCGGTGCGTTCTCGAATATTTTCTTACGCCGTGTTCTCCGTGGCAGCTCCCTCGCGGCTTCAATGGCGAAAATGGCGCATCCCGGTAAACACCATCGCCATGCCGGCTTCATCCGCCGCCGCGATCACCTCCGCATCGCGCACCGAGCCGCCAGGCTGAATGACCGCCGTGATACCC
>JAYTEX010000226.1:0-4718 GCA_043734785.1 Pseudomonadota bacterium
TTCTCAGCCAATAACTGGATTTCCGCCCGCATCCCCTGCCGCCGGCGCAGCCAAGCTGATTCCAAAATATTGATTAACTTGATGGCGATCTATTAATCCACCCATATATTCCTCGCCGGATCTCTGCGCAAACAATTTGATGCCTGTCCTTACTTCGTATCTCACCTGATCTCCGGCTAGACAATTTGATGCCTGTCCTTACTTCGTTTCGTACTTACTTCGTTACTTCGATGCGTGTCCTTACTTCGATGCGTAAGACAATTTGATGCCTGTCCTTACTTCGTTACTTCGTGTTCTTCGATTTGATGCCTGTCCTTACTTCGTGCTTACTTCGTGTTACTTCGTGTTCGTTACTTCGTGTTTCGCTTACTTCGTTTGCCCGTGAGGGTCAGCGCGGCGGCGGAAAGGGCATCTAGCGGCCCAACGAAAATGGAATTTCATGAGTCTTCATCCTCTGGCATCTACAGTTTTACAACCCGCATGGGTGCAGCTCCCGCCCCTCAATCGCAGGGAAACGCTTCCAGGAACGCATTGCCGACCACGATGGCGGCATTCAGATCCGCTTCTTCCGGATGCGCCTGGAAGTAGTCCACCATCAGGCGACGCAGCTGATTTGCGCCCACGCCGCGTGGCACGCAGAACAAGGATTTCTGCAGCTTCCAGGATGGTGATGCATCTTCCCCATCAGCGACACCGGTCAGGTATCCAAGACAGGTATTAATCGAATCAGGACGATTGGACTCGCAGCGCTCACGCAATTCGTTGCCGTCGAGAAAATTGGCGAGCGTGAGCGGACAGACTCCAAGTCCGAGGACGAGTAAAGCACAGCGTATGCGCATGGTGGCAAGGACCGGACCGGTGTTTTTGGATGATTGATGGCGCGCATGCGTCCTGCGTGCGCGAGCCGCAGTCTCGGGCTGAATCCCTCCATCGTCAACCAGTTCCTGCCCTTTAATCACCGGCTCGCGAGCGTCTGCCGGAGAAGTAGCAAACCATTCGCGCCGCCTGCGTGGTACCCGAGCCCACTGTCTTGGCGAGCGTCTCAGCCACCCCCGCCAGAGCGTTTACTCGCTGCTCGCTATTTCAGGTCCGCAGCCCGCAACAGGCGTTGATGCGACTCGAGCAGGCGCGTGCCCAGAATCTTGCTGATGTTGCGAAACAACTGAGTCGCGATTCCTGGGTAGAATCGCAAGCCCTTGTGGGCGCGCGTGGCGTCGATCCGAACGGCGGTGACTGGGGTAGTCGCCGTAATAGTGGCAGTGCGCGCAACGCCGGTGCCCGCGAAGCCGATCTCGCCAAAAATGTCGCCGGCTTGTCCTTGATCGATCTTGAGGTGCGTCCCGTCTTTCTCAAGGGTGACATCGACGAGCCCTTTAAGGAGTACAAACATGCCAGAGGATACCTCGCCTTGCTTGAGAATGGTCTGCTCGCGCGGAAATTCGACAATTTCACAGAGCAGGATCAGCTTCTTGACCTGGTACGGCGACATGCCCGTGAACAGCGGGCAGCGGGTGAGAACCTCGGTGTCGATCTTGAGAGCGATGATGTCCCACACCGTCGCGAGCCGCAGGTGTTTGAGCAGAATTGGCATCAGCAACAGATCTGAGATTGCGGCATACACCATGGTGCCTGCAGCGAGCAGGCCGAACTCGGCGATAATTCGAAAATTCGAGAGCCCGAACACCGCAAAACCCAACGCGAGCGCAACGGCGGTAGTCAACACCGGCACAGCTTCAGCCCGGATGGTCGCGCGCACCGCGGCGTGTTCATCGACCCGCTGCCGACTTTCGGTGCCGAAGCGCGTCATGAGATGAATGGTATCGTCGACCGCCAGCCCGATTGCGATCGCGGCGACCATAGCGGTGCCTGGATTGAGCGGCACGCCGAGACAACTCATCACCCCGAAGTTCAGCACAATCGGGATCAGGTTCGGTACCAGCGCCAAAAGGCCTGCCAGCCACGAGGTATACAGGAAGCTGAATAGCGCGAAGATCACCGTCAGAATCAGGGCAAGCGACATCAGTTCGCCCTCGATCAGCGACTCTGCGGCGCGATTAACCATCAGATTTTTGCCGGTGACCGCGAAGCGCGCCCGCTTTCCGAGTACGGTCGGCAGTACGGCATTTAGATGATCGACCGCCGCGTTGAGTTTGACCGAATCCGCCACGTTATGGCGCGCCGTGATCTGTGCGACCGTATAGTCGGCGGTCACGAACGCCGCGAGCTCGCTGCGTGGCATGCTCGAGAGATACAGGTCGAACTCTTCCTGCGTATTAGGCACCTTGTAATAGCGCTGATCGCCTTGGTGCATCTCCTGATGCATGAGCGCCATTAAATCAGCCAGCGATAAAGTCTTGTCGTAGAGACCTTGGTTGTCCAACAGGGTTTGAACTTCGGCGATCGTGCGCAGGCCGTCGACGGTTTTGAACCAACCGGGCTCTGCCGCGCGCAAGGTGATACTGAAATTTTTGAGCCCGACCAGGTCATCGTGCACTATTGCCGCGTCCGTAACGAACGGGTGCTGGGCGTGAAAATACGCCATCGGATCGTTGTTCACCTTTAAGCGGCCGATCTGCGTCCCGAAGCCGATTAGAAGCACCGCGACCGTAACGACCACTGCGCTCGCGTAACGGTCGCTCAACACCTCAACCACACGGACAACCGCACCGATCAGGCCGCGCGGCTTTTGGTCCGCAGTCCGCAGACGATTCACGCGCGGCCCAAAGGCATGCAGCATCAAGGGTACGGCAGCAATGGTGACCACGAAGTTCGCGAACATCGCAAACGCTGCCGCAATCGAAAACTCTCGGATCAGAGGAATATCGGTGATCACGTTCGAGGCGAAGCCAAGCACTGTGGTAAATGATGTGATCAGAATCGCCGGACCGACGTGATAGGCCATGTGCGCAATCGCGCGCCGGCGCAGATCCGGGGCGCCGGGGACAATCCCTTCGAGGTAGCTCGCCGCGAGATGCACGTCTTCAACTGAGCCAACCACGATGATCAAGGTCGGCAGGATCGCAGTCAGCAGGGTGACCGGGATGCCTGCGGCGGCCATGAAGCCGAGTGTCCACAAGATAGTAAGACCCGTAGTCACCAGCGGAATGGGCGTCACCCTTGGCGAGCGCAGAAAAACCGTGACCGTGCCGATCAGGATCAGCATCGAAAGCGGCACGAGCTTCTTCATGTCGCTGACTAAGCCGCGATCTATTTCCGCATTGAGCCGCGGCCAGCCGAGTTGAAACACCACTTCAAAGTGCTCGCGCAGCGGTGCAATCCCGGCTTCGATCAAGCGATACACCTCGAGCTCGTGGTTCGGGTTCTCGGGCTTCGACGTGTAGCCGATGGTGATCGCAGTGGCGTTTCCATCATCGGAAATGTAGAGGCGGCGGATGAGCGGGCTGTAGAGGGCGTCGTCACGGAGTTCGGCCAAGCCCGCAGCCGAGGTCGGCACGATATCGACCAGGGGACCCGCGTCCACGAATCGCCCTTTATCGCGGATATTGGTCGCCGAGAGAAGGCTTTTAACCGAGGTAATTCCCGGCGTATTTTCGAGGGCGAGCGTGATTTTCTGTAAGGCGGAGAGACGTTCGCTGGTCCACAGATTTTTGGCCCGCAGGTAGACCATCACCGTCTGCTCATGGCCGAAGTCCCGCTGCATCTGACGCAGCGCTGGCCAGCCCGGATCATCCGCGCCGACCAGTCGTTCGTCGCTGCGATCGATCTGCAAGCGCGGCAGCTGGGAGATCGCGGCCAGGCTCCCGAGGATCAGCAGGGCAGCCATGGCGAGGCGGCCGCGGGAACCTAGGGTCAGCAGGGGTTCAATCATTCTAGAAACCTCAGTTGAACGGCGCGTGCAGAGTGTTCCATTGGGTGCGGGGCAAGGCAGAAGGATGGCGCGCTATTCCGACGAGTTGAAACGCAGCCATGCGCGCAACGGAACGCGCGGCACGTGTAGTGGCGACGCTCAGCCCTAAGGTGACGCAGGTTTGAACGATAAACCTCAACCCAGTCATGCCCTTGCTCACGTCTCTAAGCGCTCAACTGAGGTTTCCAGGATCATCGGAGCTTCTTGGGGGTTTCGATCAGTATACGAAATTACACGCGACCTCAGAGTCCCCCGATGACTATCTCCAGGCGCGCCATCTGCGCGATAGCGTCAAGTGCCGCGTAGTGGTGATGAGCAGTGGTGATGAGCAGTGGTGAGCGCTTCTGCACGGGTCCAAGGTCCGCCAAAAGCCAAGGCGTACGCCGCGCACTTCATGCAATTCAGCGAGGTGAGCATTCGCGCCGGTCTTTGGCGATCAGGGTCGCTGCGGTCACGAGCGACTGCAACGCACGCTCGGCGTCCCCGCGTGCGATCAGGTACCGAACCCCGGGGAAAACCGGTGCCGGAGATTTGCTTATTAGGGAACGATGGACGAAGGAATTACATCTGCAATAAGCAAATAAGCAAAGCTCCGGCACCGAACGCTCGGCCGAGAAGCTTCTCCGCATCCGTCGCGACCGCGGGCGTCTTGCCACCGTTGGCCGCCACGCGCACCAAAGGCATGGAAACCAGGCAAATCAACACGCCAAAAATGATTTGGCGGCACCGGCGGCACACGCTCATTCCAGAGGAGTGAATGCTGACAAAAAGCCCTTATATCTAATTAGAACCTTGGAGGTGGATCCCCAAATTCCCCTATTTCCGGAAAGTCGCGAATGTAGTCCCAGTC
>JAYTEX010000227.1:0-3534 GCA_043734785.1 Pseudomonadota bacterium
GTTGGGGTGAGCTTGACCCGATCGGGTAGGTTGGGGTGAGCTTGCGAAGCCCAACAGTGTGTAGACCGGCTCGCGCGGATACTCGGATTCGCGACGACTGGCCTGACACAGGGGGGGCACTCGGCGGATAATGGATGTTGGGGTTCGCGACCGCTCACCCCAACCTACCTTGAACACGCTGCCCGCATGCGCTTTGGCGGCGATAGAAGCGACTTTTTCAGGGACGACTATCTACGCTATTTTCGTCACCTGCACCAGATTGTCCGAGAAACTCGGCGCATGGCCCATGTTCACGAACTCCGCAGAACTGAGGTTATTCACGGTACCTTGATTCAATTGCCGCCAGTAACCCAAGGTCGCTACCACTAGCCCGGGATTGACATCCTCGGTGACCCGCGCTGCGCCTTCAAAACTACCACGGTCATTGAACACCCGCACCGTATCCCCCTCGACGATACCGCGCGGCCCCGCATCCACGGCATTGATCAGCACAGACTGTGCGCCCTGCCCTTTGATTTTCTGTTCCATATTGGCGTAACACGAATTCAGGAACCCGTGACTTTTGGGCGAGACGATATTCAACGGGTATCGCTTCGCGAGTGCTGGATTGGTCAATGGGGTTTCCCGCGAAGGGACGTAATCCGGTAACGCATCGAGCGGCTCGCCACCCTGCATATCGTCGTACATCTGACGGAACGGGCCGGCCACGAAATTGCCGTGCGCGGCGAGACTTGATTTGAACTCGCATTTACCCGACGGCGTAGGGAACTTGCCTTCCCGGTGCGGCGCGCGATCATCTGCGCCACCAATGGCGAGATGCGCGTAACCGTGCTGGCGCAGATGCGCGAGATCGATGCCTTCACACGCTGGCGAGTCCCATGCGATGTAATGTTCGAGGCATTCGCTGTCCGACCACCGGAACTGCGGGTCGGTGTAACCCATATGCGCCGCCAGGCGACGGAAAATTTCGTAGTTGGAAAGCGCTTCCCCTGGTGGCTCCACACACTTCTCGTTATACGTGAGATAGTTATGGCCCCACGACAGGATGATATCTTCCATCTCAGCGCCCATCGCCGCTGGCAGCACGATATCGGCATAGATTGCGGTGTCTGACATAAAGTGATCGGCCACCACCAGAAACAAATCTTCGCGCAATAGGCCTTTAACGATCTTGTCGCACTCTGGCGCCTGCGTGACCGGATTCGAGTTCCAGCACAGCATGGCTTTTATCGGTGGATCCATCGGGATTTCGTTAGTCAGGTGACGGCCGATCTGGAGGTTATTCACCACCCGCGTGCCTTGCGGGATCCAATCCGGGCGACAGATCACGTCAAATTTGTAGGGATGCTCCCACACTGGCATCGCGAGGATGCCGCCGCCGACTTCGCGCCACGCACCAGTCAGTGCGGGGAGACAGCACACCGCACGGATGGTTTGGCCGCCACCGTGATGCCGCTCGAGTGCCACGCCAATACGGATCGCCGCAGGACTAGCCTTGGCATACTCACGCGCCAGCTGACGGATCTCGCGGGCCGGGATCCCGGTGATGGTCTCAGCCCACTCAGGGGTGCGTGTCTTGGCGCGCGTGGCGAGTTCGGCAAAGCCTTCTGTGTAGCGATCGACGTAATCCCGATCGACCAAATCTTCTTCGATAAGCGTGTGAATCAAAGCCATCGCGAGCGCGCCGTCTGAGCCCGGTCTCGGTGCGAGATGCCAATCCGCTTCCTTGGCGGTCTTTGACTTATAGGCATCGATCACCACCACCTTAGCGCCCCGCTTCTGTGCCTCTTTCACGATATGCCAGTGGTGCAAGTTGGTGCTCACGCTATTGCAGGCCCAGATGATGATGTACTGCGAATGCTTGAAGGACTCGGGATCCATGCCACCGCTTGGCCCGTAGGTCATCAGCCATGCGGTGGCTGAGCCTTCGCCGCAGAACGTGCGTTCAGTCACGGTGGCGCCCATGCGATTGAAGAAAGCGTCACCACCGTTCAGGCCATGCACCAAACCCTGATGACCGAGATAGCTATAGGGAACGATTGCCTGCGGACCGTGCTCGGCGATGATGGCTTTCCAACGCGTAGTCATTTCATCCAGTGCTGCGTCCCAGGAAATCCGTGTAAATTGTTTGCGGCCTTTAGGCCCGGTCCGGCGCAACGGATAGAGCAGGCGATCGGGGTGGTAGTGACGCTTCTCGTAGTCCTTCAGTTTTACGCACAGCCCGCCGCGCGTCATGGGGTGATCTGGGTTGCCTTTGACGCCCACGAGCTTGCCGTTCTCGACTTCGAAGATCATCGCGCAGGTATCGGGACAATCATGCGGGCAGCCGCCGTGATGGGTCGATTTCATGACCGTGGCCATCGAAATTCTCCTTCTTTATTTCACGCCCTTATCAAGCGCGAAACTAACAGATCGCGTGGTTCCAAGGTAGTCAGGCCTATGCGCACGCACTGCACCATCCATGCCGAAAATTGAACTCTGATCGCAGAGCCAGCACAATCCAGCGAATGATCCCCTTATCGCTACGCGAAAGACTCACTCGATGAGCGCCAAACTGACTGAGATCGATGATTACGCCACTGCGGTCGCGGCGTTCACGCCGGCGCGGCTGTGGGAGTTATTCGACGGTGATCGCCGCCAGATGAATCTCGCGCACGAGTGTCTCGATCGCCATCGCGACAAGGGCACGGCGGTCAGTGTGAAATTTGCGGATGGCCACCTCGAACACTATGGGTTCTCAGCGCTAGCGGATTTGACCAGCCAGTTCGCGCACTGGCTCATCCGACGAGGCGTGCCGCCCGGCGCGCGAGTCGCGGTTATTCTGGAACCAGGGCGCGCGTTCTACACCTGCTTGTTCGGCGCCATCAAACGCGGCGCGATCGCAGTCCCCATGTTCACCCTGTTCGGGCCCGACGGCCTTGCCTTGCGTATCAACGATTGCAAGCCGACAGTCATCATGACGATGGATAACGCCGAAGCCCTACGCCGGCAATTCCCCCATCTTCAGGTCGTGACCGTCGATGCTGCGTTCTGGGACGAACTCGCGGGCGAACCGGTGACTTTTACGCCGGTCACCGCCGCCAACGATCTCGCGGTATTTCAATACACCTCCGGCACCACGCGGGAATTGCCGGAAGCGGTCAAGCACACCCAGCGCTCGGTCGTGACGGTCATGATTGCGGCGCTCTACGGCATCGGCCTGCGGCCTGGTGACCGGTATTTCTGCCCGTCCTCGCCGGCCTGGGGCCACGGCCTCTGGCACGGTACGATTTCGCCGCTCGCGCTTGGCATCCACACGGCAACCTATGCAGGCCGCTTCGATGCAGGGCGCCTGTTCGAAGCGCTGGAGACGCTCGCCATCGACAACCTCGCGGCCGCGGCCACGGTCTATCGCATGCTACGCAATTCAGATTTGCGCGAGCGCTACCAGATCAAACTCAAAAAATGCACGTTCACGGGCGAACCACTCGATGCGGACACGTTCGATTGGATCGAACGCGCCTTCGGCGTGGCGCCCGGGAGCATGTACGGCAC
>JAYTEX010000228.1:0-22163 GCA_043734785.1 Pseudomonadota bacterium
CAATCAGGCGGGGTTGGTGTCGGGTTCGAGTTTGGTTTACAACGTCGAACTGCAGGTATCGGTGGAGCGTACACGCTACCGGCACTGAAAGATAGGGCCTAGCGCGCGCCGAGATCGGAATAGGGACCACCACTTGCCTAATCTCAAGGCACGAACCATGAAAAAATTGCACTGACCACCGACGGCGAATCCCGCATTTCGACTTCGGCGATTTAAAGATCAACGGATGGGGTATCGCCTGATGGTTTCCTGCCCGGTTTCCGACTACATTCGAGCGAACATTACGCGAGGAGAAGTCGTTCATGAGTGTCGATGAAAAACTGAACGACCCGGCATTCTTTGCGACCGACGAGTACTACGGCCTGTTCGACCGGATGCGCGCGGACGATCCTGTGCACTGGACACAGAGCCCGGACGGCCGCGGTTACTGGTCTGTATTCCGCCACGCCGACTTGAAGCGCGTGCTCAACGAGCCCGAGTTGTTCAGCTCCGAGCGTGAGGGCGTGATGCCTGTGATCGACCACGAGATGGCCGCAGTGGCGGGCACGGCGATGGGCGTCGGCGAGAACGTGTTGACGATCGATCCGCCGCGCCATACCGAGTTTCGCAAAGTCATGGCGACACCCTTCCTGCCCAAGGCGCTCGCGGACGGCGAAGCGCGCACCAAGGAATTGATCGGCGAGATCTTCGACCAACTGCCCGCGCATGGTGAAATCGATCTCGTGAGCGAACTCGCGGTGCGCATCCCGATGGCCGTGATTTGCGACATTTTAAAGCTTCCCCGCGAAGATTGGGACTCGCTGCTGGGCTGGGGCAAGATGGCGATCGGCGGTACCGACCCAGAATATCAGCAAGGCTCATCCGCAGCCGCCACCGTCAGCGGCGGCTTTCGACTCCTCTACGACTACAGCATGCGCCGCGCGTCCGAACGCCGCGGCTGCCCGTTCTCTGATCCACTGACCCTGCTCGCCAATGCAACGGTCTACGACCAGTCGCTAACGCCCTCGCAGGTCGCGCACAACGGTGTGCAGTTGATGCTGGCCGGCTTTGAAACCACGCGCAATGCGTTTTCGGGTGGGGTACTCGCCCTCCTTCAGCATCCCGACCAAATGGCGCTGCTGCGCGAAGATCCGAAGCGCTTGCGCCTCGCGGTGGAAGAGATCGTGCGCTGGTCGGATCCGGTGATTTCGCTGATGAGAGTCGCGAGCGCCGATACCGAACTCGGTGGTCGCAAGATCAAAGCAGGCGATCGTCTGCTGCTGTGGTTCCCCTCGGCCAATCGAGACGAGGACGTTTTCGATCAACCCTACAAGTTCGACATCACGCGCCACCCAAATCTGCATCTCGGCTTCGGCGCCGGGCCGCATTTCTGTCTGGGCGGGCCGCTCGCGAAGATCGAAATTCGTCTCGCCATGGAAGAGCTCATGACGCGTTATGACGGCATCGAGATCACGGGCCCGGTCGAACGCGTGCAATCGAGCTTCGTCGGTGGCCTTAAACACTTGCCGGTCAAACTGAAACGCCATGTACAGGGCGCACGGGAAAGCGCGATGAACTGACGGCGCTCTGCGTCACTGATGGCGCGCACTCGGGTGCGGGTGTTAGCGTTCCCTTAACTCAAAAACAACATTCCGCGCGCTTCAAAAAAGGAGAATCACCGTGACTGCCAGCGCCTGCCCGATCCAGCTCGGTTACATTGGACTTGAAGTCTCTGACCTCGTCGCCTGGCGCGAATATGCGACGCAGGTCCTCGGCCTCGAAGTCGAGACAACACCCGAGACGACCTATCTGCGCATGGATGACTATTCCTACCGCATTGCGCTCCACGAGGGTCCGCGCGACGATCTAACCTTGCTCGGCTGGGAAGTATCGGACGCCGCCTCGCTCAGCGCCTTGGCCCTCAAATTGACGGCCGCTGGCATTAAGGTGAAATTCGGCGATGCCGCGGCGAAACGCACTCGCCGGGTGGTCGATCTGATCCAATTTGAAGATCCCGACGGGATCCCCAGCGAAGCCTATTGCGGCCCGTTGATCGAACGCGCCGTGCCGTTTCATTCGCCGCGCGCGATCGGGGGTTTCGTCACCGGCGATCTCGGTCTCGGTCATCTCACGATGACGGTCGATAGCCTGGATAAGAGCCTGCATTTCTACCGCGATATCCTCGGCCTGCGCCTCAGCGATTGGGTGCGCCCACAACCCGAACGCGGCGTGGAGTCGAATTTGAATCTGGCCTTCCTGCGCTGCAATCGCCGCCATCACTCGCTCGCCTTCTTCGAGATGAAACTGCCGAAGCGCCTGCACCATTTCATGTTGCAGGTCAATGCGATCGACGACGTCGGCAGCACCTATTATCTGGCCCAGGATCGCAAGATCCCGATTGAACTGTCGCTGGGCCGCCATACTAACGACGGGATGCTATCGTTCTACATGCACACGCCGTCGGGCTTTAGCGTGGAATACGGCTGGGGTGCGCGTGAAGTCGATGAAGCGACCTGGCGCACCCAACTGCATACGACGGGCAGCAGTTGGGGCCATCGCCACGCGCACTAGATCACCAGGAAGCGCCGCCATGCAGGACTTCGGATCCCTTATTGACCTCGACCGCAAAACCGTCAGCCCTAAGGTGTTCGTGGACGAAGAAGTCTATCGCGCCGAGCAGACGCGAATTTTTGCCCACTGCTGGTTATACGTCGCGCACGAAACGCAACTCGCCAAGCCCAATGACTTTATCACCACGTTCATGGGCGAGGAGCCGGTCATGGTGGTCCGCGGTGAAGATCAACGCATCCGTGTGTTCATCAATTCCTGCCGCCATCGCGGGTCGCGCATCTGCCGCGTGGACCACGGCAATACCCGCTTGTTCGTGTGCCCCTATCACGGCTGGAGCTACGATTCGAAAGGGAAATTGCGCGGCGTGCCGCAGCTCGAAAGCGCCTATCACAATGAACTGAACCGCGATGACTGGGGCTTGATCGAAGTGCCTCGGGTGGAAATTTTTCGCGGCCTGGTATTCGCCAACTTCGACTCCAAGGCCATCACGCTGGATGAATACCTCGGCGACTTTCGCTGGTATCTGGATCTGGTCCTGAATCGCGCGAAGAACGGCATGACTTGCATGCCCGGAGTCCATCGCTGGCAACTGGGCGGCAACTGGAAACTCGCCGCCGAGCAATTCCTCGGCGATAACTACCACACCAGCACCCTTCACCGCAGCATGCTGATGATCGGCCTTGGGCCAACCGATGGCGATTTTCGCGGCAACGCGCCGTGGGAAAAAGATTTTGAGGTGAAGTGCGCGAATGGTCACGGCTGGATTAATTTCGATGTGCCATCGCCGCCTATGCCGCCGATCCAGGAAGCCTTCTTCGCGCAGGTGCGCGAGGAAGCGAAGGAGACTTTGAATTCCGAACAGCAGAAACTCGTGAACACCGTGCAGGTAGGGACTGTATTCCCGAACATGTCGATCATCTCGTTTCTCGGGTTCACCTCGATCCGCGTGTGGCACCCGGCCGGCACTCACAAGATGAATGCCTGGGCTTACGGCCTGGTCGAGAAGGATGCCCCGCCAGAAGTCGCCGAAATCGTGCGTAAAACGCAGGTGCTGACCTTCTCCCCCTCCGGGATTTACGAGCAGGATGATGGGGTAGTGTGGCAATCGGCGGTCGAGTCGATGGGGGGAGTCGTCCGTCGCAACTATCCCTTGAACTATCAACAAGGGGCGGGCCACGGCCGCACCATGGCCAACAAGCCCGGTCTCATTCATCCGCCTTCGACCGAAATCGGCGTGTTCGGCTTCTATGAATTCTGGCGCGAGGTCATGACGCGAGGCACATCATGAGTACGCTGTCCCCATTGAGCCTGCTACGCCTTGAGTTCGAGGAACTGCTGATCGATGAAGCTTGGCTGCTCGATACCGATCAGCTCGAGACCTGGCTCGACCAAATCACCGAGGATATTCGCTACTGGGCACCGGTTCGTCAGAATGTCGGTCGCGAGCTCGAGGACATTCACCAGCCGCATCTGCTGACGCATATGGACGACGACAAACTCGGCCTCACTTTGCGGGTGAAGCGATTGCGCACCGGCGCCGCGCATGCCGAAGAGCCGCCTTCGCGGCAGCGCCATTTTGTCACGAATATCAAAATTCTGGACGCCCAGGATCCTGACCGCGTCCACGTGGCGTCGAATCTGATGGTCTTCCGCAGCCGTGAAGGCCTGGACGAACACTTGTTCGTCGCCGGGCGCCGCGACTGGTGGCGCCGCGAGCAGGGACGGTGGCGTCTCGCCGAGCGGCTCATCATGCTCGAACACCATATGACCAAGAACATCACCGTTTTTTTCTAAAGGAACTGGCATGACGCCGAGCACGCTAGCGTTACTCTCCCTGGGCGGCCGCACGGCACTCGTGACCGGGGCGGCGAAAGGCATCGGGCGCGGGATCGCGGCCAATCTGGCAGGTGCCGGCGCCGCGGTCGTCATCGCTGATATCGACGAAGCGACCGCCGAAGAAACCGCGCGCGAGCTCGTGGCCACGGGACTTGAGGCGCGCGCGATCCGCTGCGATATGCAGGATCCGGTCAGCGTCGACGCCGCGATCTCATTTGCCGTGCGCACTTTCGGCAGCCTCGATATCCTGGTCAATAACGCCGCTATTTATCCGATGAGTCCATTGGCTGAGATGCCGCTCGAATTATGGGACCGGGTGTTGAGTGTGAATTTGCGCGGCGTGTTCGTGGCGGCTAAAAGTGCCGCACCGCACCTCTGCAAGGCGGGCCGCTGCGGGCGCTTGATCAATATCTCCTCAATCAACACCGCCAAGAGTTATGTCGGCATGGCGCATTACGATGCAAGCAAAGGCGGTTTAGAGGCGTTCACGCGATCTTTTGCGCTGGAGTTTGCGAGTGCTGGCGTCACGGCCAATGTGATTGCCCCAGGCGCCGTGATGACGCCGGGCTCTTTCAGCGTGCGCCATAACCTCGCGCAGTCACGCGGAGACACCACCACGGATAAAGTCGATGCCGAATTCGCCAGCCGCATTCCGCTAGGGCATTGGGCAACGCCCGATGAAATAGGCCAGGCGGTGCTGCTGCTCGCCACCCCGGCGGCAAGCTACATCACCGGGCAGACGATTTACGTCGACGGTGGCCTCAAGCTCACGATGTAAGATTCCAGGAAAGCATTCATGGCTAAACTTCCTTTCGATCGTCTCACTGCCCGCGCCTGGGCGCGCGAACATCTCTGCGGGGTGGCCAATGTGGTCAATCCGACTTACACCGCCGATCTGCAGGATATTAACGAAGCCGCGTTGCGGCACGACATCCGACGCGAGATCGAATTGAAATTCTGGGGCGCGCTGCTGGTCTCCGAGACCGCCAACACGATCCCGGAGTACGCACAACTGATGCGCTGGGGTGTTGACGAAGCTGCCGGGCGTTTTCATTTAATTCATCACGCGAGCTTCAACACCCTGGCGGACAACATCGAAGCGGTCGAGCGCAGCGAGCACGCGGGCGCGACTTTGGTATTGCTCGGCTATCCGGCGACTTTTTATCCGAAAACCGCCGACGACATCTACCATTACACCAAGACGTTCTGCGACGCGACGAACCTCGGGATCATTCTATTTCCGGTATCGCTGTGGAATTTCGAGCGCATCCATCCTTGCGCCGGCTTCGGGCCGGATTTGCTTGCTCGCCTGTTGGATGATTGCCCGAACATCGTCGCGATCAAGGCCGAAGGCGGTATGCCGAGTATCGGTGGCTTCGTGGATGTCTATCGTCGATTCAACGATCGGGTGCGCGTAATCGAACCGATTGAGAGCAACGGTCTGCCGATGGCGACCTTGGTCTCGATGCCCTTTATGGGCACCAGTAATTACGAATACTACGGTAGCGCGATACCGGAAATCTTCGCGCTGATCCAGCACGGCGAGCACAATGAAGCCATGGCTCGCTACTGGCAGCTGCATCACGCACGCCAAGCGAACGGCGCCGCGATGGCGGTGCTTGCGGGCTCCAATTCCCTGCATCGCATGCTGTGGAAATACCAGGGCTGGCTGCAAGGCTTCAACGGTGGCCCGTTGCGCGCGCCGACCATGCGCTTGACGGACCGCCAGATGAAAGCGTTGCGTGGTGGTCTCATCGCGGCGGGCCTGCCGTGCACGGAAGATGACGACGCGGCGTTCTTCGTCGGTCGTCATCCGCGATAACCGGGCGCGTACCCATATGCCGCTGATTCTTGGACCGGAGGCCGTACGCGCGGCCACCAATATGCGGCAGATGATCGATCTGATCGAGGCTGGGATCCTGGAGCAGGCGCACGGGCAGGTCGAGGTCCCACCGCGCCTGAATCTGCCTACCTCTAACGGTTTCTTTCGCGTGATGCCGGCCGTGCTACATGGGCGCGGCCTGATGGGTTTCAAGATTTTTAATGGCTCGGTGGAACACGGCGTGCGTTACCTGATCGGCATCTACGATGAACGCAGTGGCGAGCTGCTCGCCTTAATGGATGCCGCCTATTTGACCGGCGCACGGACCGGCGCGACTACCGGTGTGGCAACTCGCTACCAGGCACGCGCAAACAGCACGCGCGTAGGCGTGATCGGTTCCGGACTCGAGGCTCGCACCAACTTGAGCGCGGTGTGCGCGGTGCGTCCGATCCGCGCTGCCAACGTGTATTCGCCGACCGCGGCCAATCGAGAACGCTTCGCGGACGAAATGTCGGCCACCTTGAATATTGACATTACGCCGAGCACGAGTCCGCAAGCCGCAGTCGCCGGCACCGATATCGTGGTGGTCTGCACCAACACCACCCAACAGCACAACGCCTTCGCCTACCTCGGGGCCTGGATGGAGCCCGGCCAGCACGTGAACTCTATCGGTTCGACCGGTGGCAAATTGCGCGAGATTGACCCAGAAACCTTCACGCGCGCGGATCGCGTAGTGGTCGATTCTCTAGTGCAGGTCGAACAGGAATGCGGGGATGCGTTAGAAACGCGCGAACGCGGACTATGGGACCGCAGCAAGGTGTATGAGTTGACGGCGATAGTCACCGGCACACCGGCGCGGGAGCGCGAGGATCAGATCACGCTGTTCAAGTCGGTCGGCACTGGACTACAGGATGTAGTGGCCGGATTCGCAGTCTTCGAGGAGGCACGGCGCCTCGGTCTCGGTCTGCAGATCGACGACTTTCTCGAGCATAAGCGATTCTAGTGCGCTATCCCGGATGATCGGACACCCCGCAGAGTTCCCCATCGAGCCGGGCGCGGCGTGTTCAAGGTAGGTTGGGGTGAGCACCGCGAACCCCAACATCAATGATCGGCCGAGTGACCCCCCTGTGTCAGGCTAGTTGTCGCGAATCCGAGTATCCGCTCGAGCTGGTCTACTGACTGTTGGGCTTCGCAAGCTCACCCCAACAACCCGTTCGGGTTTCGTGTCTGTGCGCGACTTTGCAAGCTTTCGCTCTGCTCAACCCACTAATCTTGCAAAATCATCTCGCCACTTATGCGAGCATTCCCTATTTCCACCGCGCAGAATGCTTTTTTCAGGGACGACTAACTTGAGCGACACTCATCGGCGTCTGGATTGCTTCGCCTGGGCTCGCAAAGAGAGGCAAGAAAACGAGTCGGCCTTGGATCATTACCCGCCATGCGCCCGACAGGCTGCTAGCATGCACGCCTCCGAACAATTGCAAACCAAAATGTCGCAGACCACCCCGCTCGAGCGGTATCAACAAGAGCATGCACGCCCGGATTTCTATCCAGATCGCGACCAGGCCTCAGCGATCGCCAGGCTGGATACGCTCTACCATCAACTGGTGGCGAGTGCCGCGCCAGAGTCGCGCGGTTGGCGGTGGCTGCGTGGGCGTTTCGGGGAACGACGTCCTTATCTCAAAGGATTGTATCTCTGGGGCGGCGTGGGCCGCGGGAAGACCTTCGTGGTCGATACCTTTTGTGCCTGTGTGCCGGAGGGGCTCAGGCACCGCGTGCATTTCCACAGTTTCATGCGCGATGTGCATGCCGAACTCACGCGTCTGCGCGGTACGCAAGATCCGTTACGTACCATCGCCGAGCACTGGGCACGCGAACTGCGCGTGCTGTGCCTGGATGAGTTTCACGTCGTCGATATTACTGATGCAATGCTGCTCGCGCAGTTGCTTTCCGCACTATTTGCGCGTGGGGTCACTTTGGTGACCACTTCCAACGAAGCCCCTGATGAACTCTATCGCGGTGGACTGCAACGCGAGCGCTTCCTGCCGGCGATCGATTTGCTCAAGCAACATCTGCAGATCTTTGAGTTCAGCGGCAGTATCGATTATCGCTGGCGCACGCTCACGCAGGCCGCGACCTACTACACCCCGTGCGATGCAGTGGCCGAGACCGCATTGCGCCATCAATTTTCAGCATTAACGCACACTGTGGTTGAACCCCGTGCGCCGTTGCAGATCGAAGGCCGGGAAATTGTAGTCAAGGCGCTCGCGGATGGTGTCGTGTGGTTTGATTTTGACGCCCTTTGCGAGGGCCCCCGCAGCACCAACGATTACATTGAAATCGCCTGCTGTTTTCATACGGTGCTGATTTCGGGAGTGCCGAAATTTAGCGAGGAAACCACTGATGCGGCCCGCCGGTTCGTCAATCTCATCGACGAACTGTATGACCGCGGGGTCAATCTGCTGGTCACGGCCGCAGCGCCACCGGAGGCCTTGTATGGCGGACGCCGCCTCGCGCAAGCGTTCGGCCGCACCGTGAGCCGCCTGATCGAAATGCAGAGCGAAGAGTACCTAGCGAAACCCCACCTCCCGGAGGGGTCAAGATTATATAAATCAAATAAATAAGACATAATCTTGACAATTAAAATTACTTTGCTAATCTAACTCACAAGATAGTAAAGGATTT
The DNA here is from genome assembly GCA_043734785.1 of Pseudomonadota bacterium. GTDB lineage: Bacteria > Pseudomonadota > Gammaproteobacteria > CAIKBL01. The sequence continues at coordinate 8,894 of JAYTEX010000228.1, forward strand.
AGAGCCCGCAGCTAACATGGCGGCGGATTCGAAAACGAAGCTGATGAATGCGAATGGCCTGGATCAGGACTTGGAACACCGAGTAGTCGGATTGCTCTCGAACCGCTACGGGGACGGTACTTTATACCTCTCCAGAGCGGGCGAGCGAGGGCTGCTGGACATGGCAATCCAGGGCGGATTCGTCAGCGATGAAGGATTTGTGACCCGTAAGGGGCGCGCCCTACTGGCGCGTACGGGTCACTGACCGAACTCCGTGGGTGAGTACGACAGGCACGCCCTGTCACCAGCGTATTGGGGCTGCTTCGGCAGCCCTTTTTTTATGCTCGTCAGGACGCACCAGCAGGTGCCGGTCGGGTTAATTTGCGGTGGGCGCGGGGTGGTGCGCTTGGAGCAAGCGGTGAATTTTGGTCGCGAGTGTTTGATGATCGACGGCTGAATTTCGTCGCAAGACATTCGACATCAACGCCACTATATAGTGCAGCCTACGTTCACTCGCGGGGTATTCGATGATGGCGACCGAGTTCATGAAATTGCGCACGTTCCCCTGGTAAGGTCGACACACGAAATCCGGTTCCGGTTGGCAGCCGAACAGCGAGCCACTCTTGAAATAGACCGCGGAATCGAACAACGCCGGTGACGATGCGTAGCGGATACGACGCTCCGTGACATACAACAGACGCTTGATTTCACGCGACGAAAACTCATCCACTATCCGCCCTTGTTCGAGTCGTAACATGAATTTCATCAGTTCCCGCACGGTGGCATAGCTCGATTTTCCTTGCACCTTTTGTTTGCCGACGCGCGTAAAAAAGCTGCCTTGGCGCAACTGCGCGAGATCAAGCCCGTTACGAGTGACCGGGGTCTCAATAAACCTGGCCAGCAACGCCGACAGTTCGTTGCGCGGGGTGGTTCGAAAAAACGCTTTTCCGGCCGCATCATCAGGCGGAAAGGCGGTACCCAGCGCTTGCAACAGCATGCCTTGTTTCATGACCGTGCCGGCCGCTGAATTCGAACTGGCCGAGAGCATCCAGTCAAGATTCTCCAGGAAGGAACCGGGATCTCCCGGTTGCAGTGGGCGGCGTATCAGCCGCTCATGTTGCCGATCCCAGCGGCGCACGGTATGCGAATCCGAAATCACGAATTCGTCAGCGATGATCTGGGTCTCGCGTAGCACCTGCCAGCGCTTTTCCAGATCAGAGGGGTACAAGTCGGCGAGCGTCTGGAACACCCCCATTGCCACGAGCAGTTTGCCCACACTGCCTGGATTGCGACTGACCTCACCGTGGTGCTCAGCGTAACGCGGATGAGCTGGATCGCTGATATCGAGCACTGCGAGCGCATAGCGATCGATATAACCGCCGAGCAGGCCGGTGATCTCGGCGGTGAACTTAGGATCGGGCGCCGGCAACTCCAGGTCTTGATAGGCGAGCAAGCGCGGCGCAACTTGCTCGCGGGTTAAGAGGGCGCCGCTGGGTTGTTTGACGCCACTCAGCTCACCCGCCTGCACGCGTCGGGCTTCTTCAAGACGCCCAATGTCGGTGACTTCATAGCTATCGAGAGGATACGCGCTGAGACTCATACTCAGCGCGGCCAGGCAGGGAGCGAGTCCGTGCGCCAGCCAGCGCGGCCGCCTCCCACGTTGTAAGGCGGTCGTTCTAAGCGCGCGCATTACGGCACTTGCTCCAGGTCTACTGGAGTCGAGGCGACGTTGCTGCTGAGCGCATCCATTTCCAGGAGGTAAGTTGCGCCGCGCGCCGCTGCATTGTCCAGGAACGGACGAATCTGGAAGAGTTGCAATGCGCCATTCAGGAATCCAAACTCGATATCGGCCGGTGTCGGGACGCCCTGTGCATCGACAATTGGCGGAAATTTCTGCGGCAACTCGCGCGCCAGGTTCACGAGCAACCTCGCTTCTGACGGTTGCAGCACTGCATCGAGCCCACTGACCGGCAGCAACGTGATGCCACCGGTCGGCGCGATCTGCCGGCGTAATGGCGCGGTTGCCTGCGCCAACAAGCGAATCGAGCCATCACTGATGCGGATGCGCACGGATTCTGCCGATTGACCATCGACTGCTCCGCCTACGCCTTCATTCAGGGCCACCGACAACCACTCCGTACTGCGGGTGTCGATGTCGTGGGTCACCAGCACGCCGGATTTGTCGTTATCCACGCTCTTCAGTAACAGCACGGCAGGGTAGACGTGTTCCGGAGTCGTCATCAGCGCCTGGCGCCAGGCAAACGAGCGCGCACTGAACGGTGAGGCCCAGACTTTCGCGATAGCCTTGAAAATCTCCTGTTGCCCAACCACATTCGGCAACGTGAGATTCAAGCCCGCGCCGGTAAAGCCAGGGAGATCCTCAACATTCGTATCGCTGCGCACGAACACGCCGACCTTGTCGTGTGCGCCGAAGACCTCGCGCATCGTCGCCCCCAGTGCGGCACGGAAGCCCGGCCCAGGATCGATCTCGGCAATTAAGTGTTCCAAACGACTGCGGAATGCTTCCGTCTGATGGCGCTGCTCAGCGCTGTCGCGCGGAAGCATCGCGAGTCGCGCATATTCGCCCTTCATCCAGTCGAAAATGGAGCGCGTGCTGCCCGGCAGCGGTTGCTCGAGTACGGCACGGAACACCCCGAACGGGATAGCCACCCCATCGGCCACGGCCTCGGGATAGTGAAATTTGAGCTCGCCAAGTTTGGCCGCTTTCGGACCGACGATTCGCCCTGAGTCAGCGGCCCGTAAGGCCGACAGATTGATGAAATCGCGCTTGGTCAAATCCAGCTTAGCGAGATCGACGGTGATCACCGGTTGCGCGTTGACGGCGGGTGCAACGTCAAACAACGCAGAAGTCTGCGCATCCATAAGGGCCAGACGAACTGATCCCCCGGGACTCACCGCCAACACGATCTCTTTGCCGTCATAGGGCCGCAATTTTTCGAGGTTGCGTTCCTCTATCGCGACATTGGGGATCCCGAGATTCCGGGCCAGCAACTGTACATGGGACAGCGGATTGCCCTCGCCCGCAGTCACGATGCCGCGCACGGGTGGCAGGTCGGCCACTGTTTCCGGTAGCACATAGATGCCCTGGCGCTCGAATGTCGTGGTGGTGACATCGGCGCTCACCAGATGCAGCACCCCGCGCGCAAGCCCGGGATTTAACCCGCGCAGTCCGCCGCCGACATCCTCCCCGAATAGCTCGTTACGGACGCCACGCGTTTGATTCGCGTCACGCACCAGCGAATCCATCACTGCGGCATAGGAAACTAATGGACTGCCGCGTAGGGCGTCCTGGATGAAGAGCGCGGTCTTGGGTTCGAGGGGCGTGAGCTGGTCGATGGCCGAGCCGAAATGCAGGCGATAAGCCTGGGTCGCCCAGTGTGGGGCCAATGCAAGATAGTCCGCGGTGCGCTTATAGTCGGTGGGGGATTTTGAGTTTGCGAGGAATTCATCAAGTGCGTCATTCAGCGCGCCCCGCTGCCGGGCCGAGATCAGTCCAGTACCGTACAGGGCGTCAATATTGGATCGCGTGAAATCGAGGCGCGCGCGTCGCGACCCGCTGGCAAGCGTCGGGGTGAGTTCAGCGAGTACGGTGAAGTACTCCGCTTCGAGCAGCAGGCTTGCCTCCATGATCTGCAAGCGCCGCGTGGGAGTTGGGGCGTCCAACACGCCGTCACGCAAGGCGGCCAGAGCGCGAGCGAGATATGGGGCGCGCGCCAGACCGTTCGTGCTGAGGGGCGCTTGCCACGCGCCTAACTGGGGTTTGAGTGCGCCGCGGAGCGCCGCAGTGGAGGGCAACTGCAACAACAACTCGTTCAAGGCCAGACTCGCATCGCGCGCATACAGTGCGTCAAGCAGATTTGCCAGCCGCAAATAGTCCCCCTGTCCAGTCGTGAGGCGCTCGGCATAGGCGCGAACCTCAGCGGCATCCCCCGCCTTCATGCGCCCATGAATCTGGTTACGCAGGGGCTTGAATAGAGGGTCGCGGTCGGACAACGTCGCCGCCAGTTGGCGAATCTCACGCACCGAAGCTGTTTCGGTGCCGTGCGGAAGCGTGCTGATGGCGGTGCGCAGAAAAAGAAACCGGCTGGTGATCCAGTCGGCATCGTTGAGTAGGCGCAACAACAGCGCACGTGCGCCTTTGCGCTCACCTTCTTCCTGAAAGGCGCCGCGGTAATAACGGGCCTGACGCAGGATCCAGCCATCGTCCGCGCGGATCAGGAACTGTTCGATCAGCATCTGTGCCAGAGGGCTGAAAGTCGGGTCCGCCGCGAGCAATTCGTCGATCTCGAGATCGGCGTAGAAATTGGCGATACGAAAGCCCGCCTCGCGCAAGAACTTGGCCCGTGGTGACCACTGTCCATGCTGATGACCACCCCCGTGCGGTTCGCAGGCGTTGGGCGTCGGCAGTAGGCGGGCCCCATCTTCGCAGAACCACCGAATTTGATCGAAGGGGCCGCGCGGGTTCAATTTCATCGCCTCGACCCACTGCCGTTGGGTGGCGATATCGAGGTCGAGCGTCGGCTCGCGTTCCGCCGCAGACACAGTAGCGATGCCCCAACACCAGAACATGACAAGCATGCCGACGCGTGCGCCGCGAACTGCTAAGGGGTGGGTGTATTGAGCACCGCGGTGAATGCTGCCACCCAGAAATTCTCCTCGTTCACGTCGTTCGCGCTTTATTCTCAAAAATTTAGAATTCATAATCGACGTACACCCCAGCCTTATCCGCGCTGACAACCAGTAGCCCAAGAAACCTTGCCAACGATACCGCAAATCCCAGCCTTGGATCCGCGCTGACATGAAGATCATCATTGTCGATGATTCCCGGGAATTCATGGCCATCACGCGGCGGATGGTAGCCAAAGGCATGCCCGATGTGGAAATAACCGAGTACGATCCGGAGCAACAGGGCGCCCCAGGTTGCGATTTCGACTGGTCTATTTACGATGTCCTGATCCTCGACCATCAGCTCGGCACGCACGAGACTGGCCTCGATTGGCTCGCGCGCTACCGCCAGATCAACGGTTTCCCGCCGACGATTCTGATGACGGCTGCCGGAGACGAGTATGTCGCTGCCAAGGCCATCAAGCTTGGCGCCTCTGAGTTCATCCGCAAGGAAGATGTCACTACCGCGCGGTTGACCGAGCTGATCAAGGAAGTGGTCAAGGAGCGCCGCGATCAGCAACCATCAGTGGACCACACCGCGCATCCGAAGCTGTTGAAAGACGCGCGGATCTTTAATGAAATTCGGCCTTGGTTCGACAATCGAACCCCAGATGGCAAGCCGATCGGTTACCGCTTCGTGCGACTGATCGGACAGGGCGCGACCTCGCGAGTGTACCTGGCGGAACGCGCGCGCGATTCGACGACCTTGGTGTTAAAGATCATCGATGTGGCGAGCGTCAGGGAGTCTCAGGTCGTGCAACGCTTTGTCCGTGAAGCTGAACTGATTTCGCGCGTCACCAGCCCCTATGTGGTGCGTTTTCTGGAACATGGGTTTACCGAGACCTATGGCTATATCGCGATGGAGTTCTTTACCCGTGGAGATTTGAAGCAGCGCGTCGAACATGGAGTCTCCATCGATGACGCGGTGAACTATGTGATTCATATCGCGCACGGCTTGCGCGCGATTCACTCCGTCGGAATCGTGCATCGCGATCTCAAGCCGGGCAACATCATGTTTCGCTCCGACGACAGCCTGGCCCTCGCGGATTTCGGAATTTCCAGGCGCCTCGAAGACATTAGCGAGTTAACCAGGAATGGCAGCGTCCTCGGCACACCGAATTACCTATCGCCGGAGCAGGCCCAAGGCAAACTGGTGGATCAGCGCTCCGATTTTTATAGTACGGGCGTCATCCTCTATGAGATGCTGACCGGGCGTAAGCCCTACCGTGCCGAGAATGCGCCAGCACTGGTCTATCAACACGTGCACGCCGATATTCCGCGCCTGCCTGAAACGCTGCAGTGCTTTCAGGCCGTCATTGATAGGTTGCTCGCCAAGAAGCCGGAAGACCGTATCAACACCGCAGAGGATCTGATCGCAGCGCTGCGCCACGCCCATCGCGCCATCCATGCCACGCGGTGATCCTGCGTGGGGGTTGAATTCTCTGTTCGGGCACCACATGTAGGTTTCATCTTGGGCCATGGGATCACGATAAGCCAATGAGCGAACAAAGCGATAATCCTCCGCAAAGCGTCGTGATTGAGAACGATGCGGCGCAACCACAAAGCAATATGCCGGCGCGAATCAGCGACTCGTTGCCCGGAAAGTTACTGTTATTACCGTTGGCGGGGCGCCCATTTTTCCCGGCGCAGACGATGCCGATCGTGATACCCGAAGAGCCTTGGCGGGAGACTATCGAGCGCGTCGGGAATACACCGCATCACCTGGTCGGTCTTGTGTATGCGCCGACAGCAGATGGCGAGATCCCCAGTCTGGAACAGATCAACCGGATCGGCACCGTGGTCCGTATGCATCAGCCGATGCGCGCAGACGGGAAAATACAGTTTATCGCCGAAGGTCTGCAGCGGTTTCAGGTCACAAATTGGATCTCGCAGGAGCGACCTTTTCTCGCGCAGGTGGATTATCCCTTACCCCCAATCGAGGACAAACAGAATGTACGTGCGTACGCCTTGGCGATCATCGCCAAGATCAAGGAGTTACTGCCGTTAAATCCGCTGTACAAGGAAGGGTTGCGCGCCTACCTAGATCGGTTTAATCCAGATGAGGCCTCACCACTGGCGGATTTCGCGGCGGCCCTGACCAGCGCCGGTGCCCGCGAGTTGCAGGATGTGCTGGAAACCGTACCGCTTATCGCACGCATGGAGAAAGTCCTGCTGCTGGTTCAACACGAACTCGAAGTGGCTGGGCTGCAGAGCGAGATCCGGCAGAAGGTCGAAGAACGCACCAACCAAAAGCAGCGCGAATTCTTCCTGCGGGAACAATTGAAGGAGATCCAACAGCAACTCGGAATTTCAAAGGATGATAAAAGTATCGAGCTGGAGCGATTTCGGGACAATCTCAAAGACTGCACTGTGCCGGAGGCCGCGCAGCGGCGCATCGACGATGAAATGCGCAAACTTTCGCTGCTGGATAGCGGGTCGCCAGAATATGGTGTGACGCGCAATTATCTCGATCATCTTTCCAATCTTCCTTGGGGCAGATACTCGACGGATAACGTCGATATCCAACATGCACGTAAAATCCTGGACGATGATCATGAAGGTCTGGCGGACGTCAAAGATCGGATCATCGAGTTTCTCGGGGTGGGCGCGCTCAAAGGCGAAATAGCGGGTTCCATCCTGTTGTTCGTCGGTCCCCCTGGCGTCGGAAAGACCTCGATCGGGCGGTCGATCGCGACCGCGCTGGATCGCACGTTCTATCGCTTCAGTGTCGGCGGCATGCGCGACGAGGCTGAAATCAAAGGGCATCGCCGTACCTACATCGGTGCGATGCCGGGTAAGTTTATTCAGGCGTTGCGCGAAACCAAGCGAGCGAACCCCGTCATCTTGCTCGACGAGATCGACAAGATTGGGGGCTCTTATCAGGGAGATCCTGCCTCCGCACTGCTAGAAGTGCTCGATCCGGAGCAAAACAGTGGATTTCTCGATCACTACCTTGATGTGCGCTTCGATTTGTCGCGCGTATTGTTTATCTGCACTGCCAACCAACTCGACACAATTCCACGGCCGTTACTGGATCGCATGGAAATCATTCGCCTAGCGGGCTATCTGGCCGAAGAAAAAATCGCGATCGCAAAGCGTCATCTGTGGCCAAAGCAACGCGCGCGCGCCGGACTCAAAGCCGGCCAGCTGGCGGTCAACGACGCTGCGATGCGACGCATCGTCGAGGAATATGCGCGTGAGGCCGGTGTCCGTAACCTGGAAAAACAGCTTAGCCGAATCGCCCGCAAAGCCGTGATCCGCGTGCTCGAGAAGCCGTCTTTGCGGATCCGAGTCACGGCCGATAATCTGCAGGAATTTCTGGGCAATCCGCTGTTCCGCAAGGAGGTTCCGCAACAGGGGATCGGGGTCGTGAATGGTCTGGCTTGGACGGCCATGGGCGGTGCCACTCTGGATATCGAAGCCAGCCGCGTGCATAGCAAGAACCGCGGCTTAAAGCTCACCGGTCAGCTGGGCGATATCATGAAAGAATCGGCGGAGATTGCCTACAGCTATATCGCCGGGCATCTGGCGGAGTACGCCACGGACACGCAGTACTTTGATGATTCGTTTGTCCACCTGCATGTGCCGGAAGGTGCCACGCCCAAGGACGGACCGAGTGCCGGCATTACGATGGCCACGGCGTTGTTGTCGCTCGCCAGAAATCAGCAACCGACCCTATCTTGCGCAATGACCGGCGAGCTCACGTTGACCGGCAGGGTGCTGCCGGTCGGCGGCATCCGCGAGAAACTGATCGCCGCCAAGCGCAATGGCGTGAAGTGCGTGTTGTTACCTGCGGCGAACCGCGGCGATTACGCAGAGCTTCCGGAATACATCAAACGTGGCGTTAAGGTGCACTTCGTTGAGCACTATCGAGATGTTGCTGCACTGATGTTTGCGCCCAACGCGAAGACCCGCCAGAAGCGCGCGCATCCCCTACAGCGAAGTACTGCATAAGGCCCGTACGCGCTGGCTGAATTCTGGCACAGCGCGCAGCGCGGCAAGCATGAACAGCAGATTCATGCCCGCTACCAGCAGAAAAATCGTCGCAATCGATACGCGCCACTGGTAGAGCAGTGCGGTGAATACGGCGGATCCCACCATAAAAAGCGCGTTCAAAATGTTCAACGCAGCGATGACGCGTGCGCGCTGAGCGGGGATAGCGCGTGCTTGCAAGGCAGTATTGAGCGGCACGATATATAACGCACCGCAGGCACCGATCCCGACCAGTGCGGCGAACATGCCGCGCGCGGCGGGATAATCGAAGAAGGTCTCGATTGTCAGGGTCTCAGTGGCCGGCACCGGTAATCCCAACCACCACACGATGCCTGCACAGATCGAAATGCCGGTGGCGGCGAATGGCATCAGTCCGAGTTCAATGCGGCTTCGGGTCAACGTTTCGCAGGCCAGCGAGCCTAACCCGATGCCGAGCGTGAAGGCGGCATTCAACAGGGTCACTGCGCGCTCATCGGCATGCAGGAGATCCTTGCCATAAGAGGGCACTAAACTCAGGAAGGTAGCGCCCAAAAACCAGAACCAGGAAATCATGATGATTAACACCCTGGATTCACGAGTCGCGAGCGTCTCGCACATTAAGCGCCACGTTGCACGTCCGAGATGCCAGTCTAGCTGCAGGCTCGGTGCGCTCGCCGCAGCGACTGGGATCTGGCGCGCGCACAGGTAACCTGCCAGCGCAACGCTCAATACGGCCGACACCATCGGCACCGGGGTGTCGCTGGAGATCGAGGCGACCAGACCGCCGGCGACTGCACCGCACAGAATCGCGACATAAGTCGCCATTTGAATGAGGCCGTTGCCGCCGGTCAGCTCATGTTCCGCGAGGTGTTGCGGCAAAATGCCGTACTTAAGCGGACCGAAGAACGCCGAATGCGTCCCCATCAGAAACAAGACGACCATCAGCAGACTCGGGCTGTGGAGATAGAAGCCGACGGCACCCAGCCCCATCACCACCACCTCAGCAAGCTTTATCCAGCGGATTAGGCCCGATTTCTCATATTTGTCGGCCAATTGTCCGGCAAGTGCGGAAAAAAGAAAAAACGGCAGGATAAAGATACCCCCGCTCAACACCACGAGGGTCCCCGCTGGGATCGAGCTCTCCGTCGCGAGCTGGAAAGTAATGAAAATTATCAGCGCGAAGCGGTAGATATTATCGTTCAAGGCGCCCAGAAACTGCGTCGCGAAAAGCGGCCAGAAGCGGCGGGAACTGAGAAGATTAAACTGACTCACGCGAGGACTCGCTTAAACCTAGAAACGGCAATGGACCGCGGTAGATCCTGAGAAAATGCATGACTGGATTGAAGTCTATGCTTCAAATGCGCGTCACCTAGAGGGTCAGTCACTAGGGCATGCGCGGGAGGCCGTTCAATCGCCGCTTCCAGGTTAAAGGCAAACCTCGCGAACAGCTCCAAACCGGATCACGGAAACCTTACTTCGACATCGCGGCGACGCGAGTCGGCACGATCAAATCATGAAGTCTGGGCGCGAGTGCCGCCAGCCACTCGCCGCCGCGCGGATCTTCCGCCAGCGCGACCATAATGTACTTGTGGCCTTGGGCTTCGACCAGCGCACTGTCGGCATGCCATTGTTGCCAGCTGCCGGACTTGCGAAAGATTTTGACGCCGGGTCTGCCCGCCAGACCGCGCACGAACTTGTGCGGGATGCCCGGGTTACCCAGCATTCGTTTCATTTCGCGGGTGAGTGTCGGATTGACCAAATCGCCATGTTCGAGCATGTAGTAGAAGCGGGCGACCTGCATCGCCGTCGCGCCGTGGGAAAGATGATGCAAGGGGTCGCGTTCGAAAGCGGTGCCCTGCGCGTATTCCTTCCCGACCCACAAGCCACCATTAACCAGGGGATCGTAGAGGCGGAAGCGATCGGACTGCAGGATGTGATTGACGCGGCGCTTCCCTACGCGGTTCAGCATGTAGGTCGCGTCGACGTTTGAAGAGCGTCGAATCATGCGTGTCATCGCAGCGCGAGTTTTTTTGTCGAGGGTTAAGCGGCCGCGTTCCGCCTCGACGAAGGCGCCGAGCAGGATCGCGATCTTGGGCAGGCTAGCGGCGTATAGCATGGTGTCGCCGTTGATCTCGGCGACCCTTGGCGTGTCGATGTCTGTAATATCGACTAACGCCACACAAAGCTTTTCTTCTGCTAGCGCAGACGCAAGGCCAAGCTTGTTGAGCTCGCGCTGCAAGCCGCTCTGCAGATCAGGGTCGTAATTTTCGCGCAGGGAGCTGTTGTCGCTGAGGCCGTCAGCGAACGCGCTGCCAATCAGCAGCAGGGCCAGCATCGGCCCAATTATGTTACGGTATCCCCCCATACGTGACCCGACTTTAGCACCTGGTTTAAGCTAGCGGCAAGACATTTTAACAATCTCAACATGCAAGCCAGTGATTATTCTGCTAACTCCTCTGCACCTCGTGCGGCATTGATCGGTCGTTCGCTGGCCCTGTTCACGAATTTTTTTCTGATCATTCTTGCCTACTACCAAGTCAAGGCCGCCTCACGCTCGTTGTTGATCGAAGTTGGCGGTGCCGATGCGCTGCCATACGCCTGGATCTATTCCGCGCTCGCACTGATGCTATTGATCAGTGGCTATCACGTGTTGGTTGAGCGCTACTCAAGAATCAAGGTTGTGCTTATTTCACTACTCGTGTTCGCATTCGGCATGGTGTTGTTTCGGGTGGTGTTCACTCCGGATAGCCTGCTCGATGCAACGCTCTTTTATGTGTTCGTGGATATCTTCAGTGTGGTGCTGGTGGAACAATTCTGGAGTCTGACGGATGCTGTGAGCAGTGCCGAGCAGGGTACTAAAAGTTTCTGGTTTGTCGGCACCGGCGGTTTGGTGGGAGGCGTGGTGGGTGGGCTGCTGGCGAGCGTGCTGGTGACTTATCTGGGCTTAGAGACCGCAGATCTTCTGTACTCCTGCGCCATTCTGCTGCTGGTGGTCTTCGCGTTCAATGTCGGTCTGTGGCGGGCGGGACTGTATACCGAGGTGCACGAGCATGGCGCGCCGCAACCGTCTGCGGCGGATTGGCGGTCGCTTCTGCACAATCGATACCTGATGTTGATTGCAGGCTTGCTGTGCCTATCCCAGCTCGCGCAGCCGATCGTTGAATTTCAATTCCTGCACGTCGTTGCTGAGGCGTTTCCCGATACCGATCAGCGAACCGCGTATATCAGTGAGTTTTTTAGTTTGATGGGCGTGGTGTCGATCCTCATCAATGTGCTTGCAACGCCGACGATCCACCGACTTTTCGGCGCGGTCGGTGGACTGATGGTGCAACCTGTGGTGCTCATCATGGGGGCCATCGCGTTCTATTTCCATACCACGCTCACGATGGCAGCGTTGATGAAGATTGGAGATCGTGGGCTATCTTATTCGATCAATCGCGCGTCTAAGGAACTCCTCTATATTCCAGTCGATCCGATCCTGACCTACCAGGCAAAGGCCTGGATCGACATGTTCGGCTACCGTCTGTTCAAGGCTATGGGTTCGGGCTTGATTTTGCTCGCCAATATCTGGTTCGGAACCTCGAACGTGGCCGAGCTTTCGTGGCTCACGGCGCTGATCTGCACGCTGTGGGTGCTGGCCTTGGTGAGGTTGGCGCAGGCTTACCGGCACGTTCTCGCCAGTCCCTGAGCAGACCTACTCAGTCCGGAGCTTCATGTCGCGTCTGTTGCCGCCAACCGCCTGGGCCCTGTGCGCGGCGACCTTGATCATCGCGCATCAGGTCGCAGGCAAAGCCACACGTGACGCAATTTTTTTGTCGCAGTTCGAAGTCGCCGATTTGCCCAAGGTCGTGATGACCGCGGCGATGCTATCCATCCTGGCCGTGTTTCTGATCGCGCGCCTGCTTGCGCGTTTCGGTCCCTTGCGCGTGATCTGCGGCGCCTTCGTGGTCAGCGCGCTCTGCTTCATTGGCGAATGGTTGATGATGGCCACCTATCCCAAGATCGTTGCGGTGGCGTTGTATCTGCAGATGGCCACCTTCGGCGCGGTGCTGATCAGCGGCTTCTGGTCGGTGATCAACGAGCGCTTCGATCCCTATACGGCAAAACAGACGATCGCCAAAGTCGGCGCTGCTGCCACCTTGGGCGGGGTGATCGGTGGCGTGATTGCGGGCCAGGTGCCAACAGCCATCGACCTGCGGGCCATGCTGCTGGTTCTCGCTTTCTTGCACTTCGCTTGTGCGCTAGTCGTGCAAGCGATCGGAGAATCGCATCGCATGCATGCGCCAGCAACGGTCAATCTCGGCTGGCAATCCGGTGTGCAACTACTGATGTCGCACCGCTATCTTCAACTCATGGGGTGCGCGATGGTGGTCGTCGCGGTGCTGGCTGCGATCCTCGATTACGCTTTTAAATCGCAGGCTGCGGCCAGCCTCCAGAGTGGCGAACAGCTTGCCGCGTTCTTTGGTCAATTTTATGCGGTGGTCGGCGTCGTGACGTTCGTGGTGCAGTCACTACTCGGGCCCCAGCTCCTGAAACGCTTCGGGATCGGGGTCACCCTGGGTGTCATGCCAGCATTCATGGTACTGCTCGGCTGCGTGGCATTGGCTATTCCGCGCTTTGGCAGCATCGTGAT
>JAYTEX010000229.1:0-4280 GCA_043734785.1 Pseudomonadota bacterium
CTTCAGCACCGAATTCGCGCTGCGCATGATGGGCGACATCCAGCAGTATTTCGTCGACAACGGCGTGCGCAATTTCTATTCGGTCAGCATCTCCGGGTATCACATCGCCGAAGCCGGGGCCAACCCGATCAGCCAGCTCGCCTTCACCCTCAGTAACGGCTTCACCATCGTCGAGTACTACCTCGCCCGCGGCATGAAGGTGGACGACTTCGCGCCCAACCTGTCGTTCTTCTTCTCCAACGGTATGGACCCGGAGTACACCGTGATCGGCCGCGTCGCCCGCCGCATCTGGGCGCGCGCCATGCGCGAGCGCTATGGTGCCAGCGCGCGCAGCCAGATGATGAAGTACCACATCCAGACCTCGGGTCGCAGCCTGCACGCGCAGGAGATCCAGTTCAACGACATCCGCACCACGCTGCAGGCGCTGTATGCGCTGTTCGACAACTGCAACTCGCTGCACACCAATGCCTATGACGAGGCGATCACCACGCCGACCGAGGAGAGCGTGCGCCGCGCCGTGGCCATCCAGATGATCATCACCAAGGAGCTGGGGCTGAATTTCTGCGAGAACCCGTGGCAGGGCAGTTTCATCGTCGACAAGCTGACCGACATCGTCGAGGAGGCCGTGTACGAGGAGTTCGAGGCCCTGAGCGAGCGCGGCGGCGTGCTGGGCGCCATGGACACCATGTACCAGCGCGGCAAGATCCAGGAAGAGTCGATGTATTACGAGCACAAGAAGCATGATGGTTCGCTGCCGCTGGTGGGAGTGAACACCTTCCTGCCGCGCGAGCATGGCGGCGAGATCGCCACCACCGTGGAGCTGATCCGGTCGACCGAGTCCGAAAAGTCCCAGCAAATCGCAAACGTCGCCCTCTACCAAGCCTCCCGGAATAGCCTGGGCCATGCCCCCCTCGTGGGAGCGGCTTCAGCCGCGAATGCCTCCGAACCAACCGGGCTTGGCTTCCTCCAGGCGACCGCCCGTGACCGGAAAAACGTGTTCGCTGCGTTGATGGAGGCGGTGAAGACGCATTCGTTGGGGCAGATTAGTCATGCGCTTTATGAGGTTGGTGGGGAGTATCGGCGGAACATGTAGTCAAGTCTCTCGGCTCGGCGACAGACCTTGCGAGGACCAATTCGTTAGGTTCGTGACGAACGCGCCGGCTACGAGTGGCCATATCGGAAGGGCTGAACCCAATGCACGAAGTACAGCGACTGTTTAAGGAAACGCACAAGTCATCCGCAAACGTCGCTCTTAGGTCGCCACCGGACGTGTTCGCGGTCTGCGCGTTTTTCGCAAAGGTCACAGGCTGCTACCGAATCTATTCAACGAACAATCCTAAATATCGCCGAATCGCGCTAGAGGCAGCCGAGGATGGGATTGCATGGCGGAAGGTCATAAACGATTCGCCTGCGCCGAACACGTCACAAGTTCCGGCCCGAGTTCTCGAGTCCTGGAAGTACATTTCAAGAAATGTGCATCGGGAGCTTCGTATACTTTCGGAAGACGAAACATTCGTCTTGGCGTGTATGTCGTTGATAGTTGCTACCGACGTCGCATGTGAAGGAATCGGCATTCCATCAGGTCCGAGCAAGAGCTACTTCGAGGCGACGGCGGAAATTTGGATTAGCAAGAAAGGGACGCTTTGCAGGAGCATCAGCGAGACATCGCTTCGAGTTCTCCCTAAGCGTAAGCTCCCCCCTCTGATGGACAACCCAAAAGTAGAACTTTCTGGCATCTTTCCGCCAGGAGGTTCCAATGAAGAAGTCAAAGTTCAGCGAGTCGCAGATTGTTGCCGTTCTCAAGCAGGGTGATGCCGGTGTGCCAATCAAAGACTTGTGTCGGCAGACCGGGATCAGTACAGCGGCGTATTACCAATGGAAGTCGAAGTACGGCGGCATGGAAGCTTCCGACCTGAAGCGGGTCAAGGAGCTGGAGGCGGAGAACGCCAAGCTCAAGCGCATGTACGCCGAGCTTGCCCTCGACAACATCGCGCTGAAGGACTTGATTGCAAAAAAACTGTAGGGCCGGCTCAGAAGCGCGAAGCGGTGCAGTACCTGACGCAGGTGCATGCACGGCCACTGCGCCGGTCCTGCGAGTACATCGGGCTATCGCGATCGGCTTGGTATGCACCGCCGCTGGACTGGACGGTGCGCGATGCCGAGCTGATCGCGGCGCTGGCCCGGCTGGTCGAGGCCAAGCCCAGCCGCGGCTACTGGAAGTGCTGCCAGGCGCTGGAACGGACCCATCCGCAGTGGAACGACAAACGCATTTACCGGGTGTATTGCGCCATGAAACTCAATCTGCGTCGGGCGGCGATCCGGCGGCTTCCCAAGCGCGAACGCGTGCCGTTGTACGTGCCCGAAAATCCGGACTCGGTGTGGTCAGCCGACTTCATGAGCGATGCCCTGGCCTGCGGTCGCGCGTTCCGCACCTTCAATATCACCGATGATTTCAATCGCGAGATCGTGCACATCGAGATCGACACCTCAATCACCTCGGCGCGCCTGGTGCGCATCTTCGAGCAGATCCGCCAGGAGCGGGCGCTGCCGCTGCCGCAAGTCCTGCGCACTGACAACGGGCCGGAGTTCCTGGGCGAGATCTTCACGCAATGGGCCAAGCTCAACGGCATGGCGATCCAGTACATCCAGCCCGGCAAGCCGAACCAGAACGCCTACATCGAGCGCTTCAATCGCACCTACGGGGAAGAGGTGCTCGACCAGCATCTGTTCGCGCGCCTGGATGATGTCCGCGATGCGAGCTGGCGCTTCCTCATCGACTACAACGAACACCGAAGCCACGATTCCCTCGGCGGACTCACCCCCAGCGAGTACCGCCAACGCCACGCCAGAAACTCTACTTTAGAAGTGTCCGCTTGACGGGGGAGCTTACGCTATCATCGCCGAGATTGTTGAACGGCGGATCGACTGGGGTAACCGATGAGGCTCTCGCATAAATGCGCTTTTGCTCTCGCTTTTGCCCTTGCCGTGCAATCTGCATGGGCCGGCGGCGATGCGAATCGCGATAAGGTGTCGGCTGAAGTCGATGGTGCGGTTCTTCAACTAATGAAGGAACAGCAGATTCCTGGAATCGGCCTCGCGGTGGTGCTGAATGGAAGAATTGTCAAGGCCAAGGGCTATGGCCTGGCCAATGTCGAACTCAACACCCCGGTGTCGCCCGAGACGGTTTTTGACGCCGGTTCAATAACAAAGCAATTCACCGCCACTGCCATCATGCTTCTGGCCGAGGAGGGCAAGCTCAGCCTCGACGACAGCATCGCGAAATATTTCCCCGAGGCGCCGACTGCACTGAAGGCTGTCACGATACGACACCTGCTGACGCACACGTCTGGCATCTCAGATGTCTCCGATGGTACGGACGAGACCAATGGGGCCAAAAGCGTCGTCGACTTTCACCGTGAATATACGGAAGACGAACTCGCTCACGCGTATCTCGCACAACCTCTGGCTTCTCAGCCTGGAACCAAGTGGAGCTACTGCAACGCGTGCTATGACTTGCTTGGCTTTGTAGTTCACCGCGTTACCGGCAAACCCTATGGGGAATTTCTGCGCGAGCGCATCTTCGCGCCCCTCGGCATGACCACAACCAGGGTCTTCAGCTACGCCGACATCATTCCGAACCGCGCCAGTGGCTATGGCCTGGTCGATGGTGTCTGGAAGAACGCGCCACGGTGGTGGTCACAATCGATCCTCTCGGGGGCAGCTGGCGGCCTCTGGATGAATGTCCTTGATCTGGCGAAATGGGACGCCGCCCTGTACTCGGAGCGGATCATCAAGCGAAGCAGCCTCGAGGCGCTGTGGACACCGGTGCCGCTTGACGACGGGTCGGCATACCCCGGCGGCATGGGCTGGTTCATCGCGAGTGCGAAAGGCCATCGCCTCGTTTTTCACACGGACGGTGGTCCCGGGGACAGCGGGGTAATTTCCCGATACTTGGATGATCGGCTAACAATCATCATCATGACCAACATGGGCGCGCACCATACCGATGTCATGAAGATCAGCGGAAAAGTTGCCGAAATCTACCTTCCCGATACCAAGGGAGCGAATCCGGTCAAGGATTGGTAGGACTGATTCCTTGGTTAGCCAATTTCGCGGAATCGAGACTGTGGCCGCAAATCTGACTTCTTGATAGCAGACACTCGCGACCGGCTGCAACGGGTCTATTTTGTTGAAAAACTATTGAAGAATTGCGAAGAAATTGCTCCAATTGATTCCCATCATTGAAGCGGAATTATCGCGATGATGGGACGTCAGGATGT
>JAYTEX010000230.1:0-2383 GCA_043734785.1 Pseudomonadota bacterium
TAAGGTCAATCCCGGCAGTCGTCAACCACGCCTGTAAGGTGCTGCCGGTCAGCGCCAGCGGTAACCCTGAGGCGAAACCAAACAGCCCCACGGTGAACAACAAATGGTTTCGGTCCGCAAGTACAGGGGGCTGCTCGGGCGGCGGGTGCGACATGCCGATATTGTGCCACACTGAGTTTCCCCTTCAGTTGACGGAAAGCACATGCCATTGGAGATTGAGCGCAAGTTCCTGCTCGCCAACGATACCTGGCGCGACCATGTCGTCGGTTACGACCTCATGCGCCAAGGGTATCTGGCGAGCGACAAATCTTGTTCAGTGCGCATCCGCATCCATGGCGAAGTGGGATTTTTGAACATCAAAAGCGCCACCTTGGGTATCACGCGGCACGAATTCGAATATCCCGTGCCAGTCACCGAAGCGCGCGAGATGCTGGCTTTGTTCTGTCGGGACCGGTGCCTGGAGAAGGTGCGCCATTTTGTGCCGATTGGCGCTCATACCTGGGAAATCGATGTCTTCGAAGGCAGCAATCAGGGCCTGGTCGTCGCTGAAATCGAACTCTCCTCGATCGACGAGGAATTCGAACGTCCCCCCTGGCTCGGGGCGGACGTTTCCAATGACCCCCGGTACTACAATGTCTGCCTCATTGACGCGCCTTATTTGAGCTGGCCGGACGTTACGCATCGTTGAGAGGCTGTGTATAATTACCAAGTGAAATGGTCAGGAATCTAATCCCCAATCTATTAAGGAATAGCGCTCAACCATGACGATGCCTGTCACTCCTGTGCGCGAACAACTCATCGACCGTTTTGGCCGCGTCGTTAACTACGTGCGTATCTCGGTCACCGATCGCTGCGACTTTCGCTGCGTGTACTGCATGGAACCGGACACCCAATTCGTGCCCCGTGCGCAGGTCCTGACCTTGGAAGAACTCGCACTCGTGTCACAGGCCTTTGTTGAACTTGGCGTCGACAAGCTCCGCATCACCGGTGGCGAGCCGCTGGTACGGCGCAACGTCGTCGATCTGATGGCCCAGATCTCGCATCTGCCGGGGCTACGCGAGTTGGTGTTGACCACCAATGGCTCCCAATTGACCAAGCTGGCGGGGCCCCTCAAACAGGCCGGCGTGAAACGCATCAATATCAGTCTCGATACCCTTGATGTCGATCGCTTTAAACGCATCACGCGCACCGGCGAGCTCGCCACCGTGCTGGATGGCATCGATGCCGCGCGCGCCGAAGGCTTTGAGCGGCTTAAAATCAATACGGTCATCCTCAAAAACCGTAACCATGACGAAGTCGTGTCGTTGGTGCGGTTTGCCGCAGACCGTGGCATGGACCTCTCGTTCATTGAAGAAATGCCGCTGGGTGTGATCGGCGATCACGATCGCGCAGAAGCCTACTACTCCAGTGATCAGATCAAGCGCGATCTGGAGCAGGTGTTCACCTTGATTCCAACCGCCGAACAAACCGGCGGACCGGCGCGCTACTATCGCCTGTTCGAGACCAATACACGGGTAGGGTTCATCTCCCCCCACAGCCATAACTTCTGCGAGTCGTGCAACCGCGTGCGCGTCACCGCCGAAGGACGTCTGCTGCTCTGCCTCGGCCAGGAACACTCGGTCGACCTCCGCGCCGTGTTAAGACAACAGCCGGGCGATCTCGAAGCGCTGAAAGTGATCATCCGTCAAGCGATGGACATTAAACCGCGCGGGCACGATTTTCACCTGACGGCGCAACCGCTCATCTTCCGACACATGAATGCGACAGGTGGCTGAAGCGCCAACCGGCGCCGAGATAACGGGGCTGATACTCGCGGGCGGACAAGGGCAACGGATGGGCGGAAGCGATAAAGGACTGATCGACCTGGACGGTCGCCCACTGATTGCCTATGTCATCGCGCGCCTCGCGCCGCAGGTCTCCACGATACTGATCAGCGCCAATCGAAATCCCGCGCACTATGCGGCTTTAGGCGGCGCTGCGATTCTTCCCGATGAGGTTGCGGACTATCCAGGCCCACTGGCCGGGATCCTGAGCGGCTTACGCGCGGCGACCACCCCTTGGCTCGCCGTGGTGCCCTGCGACAGCCCCTTCCTGCCGCTTAATCTTGTGTCTCGACTGGCCGGCCAAGTGCCGTCCTCCCAGGCGATCGCGGTGATCCGTGCCGGTGGCGAACTCCAGCCCGTATTCGCGCTGATCCCCACCGCGTTGCACGCATCACTGGCTGAATTCCTGCATCAGGGACACCGCAAAATCACCCGTTGGTTCGCGCAGCATCTGCTGGTTACCGTGGAATATGTCGATGATGCGGCAGCCTTCATGAACATCAACACTGAACTCGAACGGCAACAGGCGCTCGACCGCTTGCGCCATGGCTGAGCACGCG
>JAYTEX010000231.1:0-9867 GCA_043734785.1 Pseudomonadota bacterium
TGGCCTTGAGTTCGACGACTGCATAACCCGCCGCCTTAAACATCGCCAGTCGCTCGCGTGCGGCGTGAGTGCCGGCGATATCGGTCTTGTTGAGCGCGATCAGCGCCGGTACCCGCGCCGCGTGCGCCAGCAACAACACGCGGGTGATGAATTCCTCCGAGGCCCGTGGCTCGACTGCGGCCAGCACCAGGACTTGATCGACATTGGCCGCAATGCCTTTTTGCTTATAGGCATCGGAGCGTTCCAGATAATTGCGGCGCGGCAGGACTTTCTCGATAACGCCGCTGCCGGCTCCGGTAACGGCAAACTCCACGCGATCGCCACACACCGCAATATGCTTGCGGCCACGCGTGACGCAATCGAGCGGTTCGCCGCTCGGCGTTTCTACTTCGAAACGCCGTCCGAACACGGCAACGACGGTGCCGAGGTCGGTGCTCAGCGCTTAAGCCGTGCGTCGGCCGTGACCGCGCAGATGAATAGGTTCGTGGTGGGTTCACTCATCGTGGGTAATCTGCCAAATTTTTTCGCACGACGCATGGCTTAAAGCACATTCCTCTAGGGCTTGTTGGTTGAACCCCAAGTCTTGAATACACATCGGGTCAGGGAGTCAGGGCTCGAATGCCAAAGGACCGCGTTGTGATGCCCCCGCTTGGTCTCACATCGTTCGTGGCCCTCGCCCACTGCGACATGATCGCGTCATACGACCGACAGCACAAGGCAGCATTTGTCAGCGTAGGGTTGAGTAACACCGAAGCGCGCGACGCCGATTTCACGACCTGCACCCTCACGCCAACCTCATTCCAACCCGTTCTGATACAAGGATACCGTCGCCAGCGGATCCGATGGTATGCTCGTATGCCTCGCGCGTGTTCATTGAATTTGGCATCCGACTTAAAAGAGATCAAAGGGAGAACCGGTATGGCACAGGCTAAGCAGGAACTGTCGGAAGCGCTCACAGGACCGGTCGAGGAGCTCGATGCACTGATCATCGGCGCCGGAGTCTCCGGGCTCTACCAGTTGTATCGCCTGCGACAACTCGGGCTTGCGGTGCGGATCTACGAGGCAGGGGGCGGCGTGGGCGGCACCTGGTATTGGAACCGCTATCCGGGCGCGCGCTTCGATTCGGAGAGCTACAGTTACTCCTACAGTTTCTCGCAGGAACTGCTTCAGGAGTGGGACTGGACCGAGCATTTTTCCGGTCAACCCGAGAATGAGCGCTACCTCAACTTTGTCGCGGACAAATTTAATCTTAAGCCGCACATCCAGTTCAACGCCCGCATCAAGTCCGCGATTTACGATGAAGCTGCGAATCGCTGGGACATCGAGACAGAGGCCGGGCACCGCGCCCGCGTGAAATTTCTGATCTCGGCGGTCGGCATCCTCTCGGCGACCCATATGCCCGACATTCCCGGCATCGAGAGCTTCCAAGGGGAATCCTTCCACACGTCTCGCTGGCCACACACGCCAGCCGACTTCGCTGGCAAACGGGTCGGGATCATTGGCACCGGCGCCACCGCCGTCCAGCTGATTCCAGAGATTGCCAAAGTTGCCGGTCACCTGACGGTTTTTCAGCGCTCGCCGAATTACTGCGCACCGTTGCGCAATTCAAAGATCGATCCGGAAACACAACAGAAAATCAAAGCGACCTACCCGGAGATTTTCCAGAAATGTAACGCCACGTTTGCGGCCTTCATGCAAGATTTCGATCCACGGCGTACGTTCGACGTGACACCGGAAGAACGACTGGCGTTCTACGAAGAAATTTGGGCGCAGCCCGGCTTCACGAAATGGTTCGGTTGCTTCCACGACATCAACACCAATCCACAAGCCAACGAGGATTATGCCGAGTTCGTGCGGAACAAGATCCGAGCGCGGGTCAAGGATCCGGCAATCGCGGAGAAACTGGTACCCAAGGATCATCCGTTCGGTGCCAAGCGGATCCCCATGGAAACCGGATACTACGAAGTCTACAACCAGGCCAACGTGCAGCTGGTCGATGTACGCGAGAGCCCCATCGAACGCATCACCCCCACTGGCGTTAAGACCGGGAATGCCGAATACGAGCTCGATGTGATCATTTATGCGACGGGATTCGACGCCATCACTGGGGAGTTGAACCGGATGGACATCCGCGGTGTCGGTGGCCAAACGCTCAAGGATAAATGGTCGGATGGACCGCGCACCTACCTCACCCTGCAGGCCGCCAATTTCCCGAATTTCTTCATCGTCAACGGCGCTGTGTTCTGCAATTTCACGCGCTGCGCCGAAGTCGTCGCGGAATGGGTGAGCGGTTGCATTGGCTACATGCAGGATAAGGGTTTCGAACGGATCGAGGCCACCCCCCAGGCAGAGGAGGATTGGACGGAGCATGCCAACTCGCTGACCGAAGGCATGCTCTTCACCCAGACCGACTCCTGGTTCATGGGCACCAATATTGCGGGCAAGAAGCGCACTTTCCTCTTTTACGCGGGCGGTGCACCGGCGTTCCGAGACAAGTGCGCAGAGGTGGCGGCCAAGGGCTATGAGGGATTCCAGCTTTCATAGGTTCAAACCAGCAACCCACCCCCATCGATGGTCAAGATAGTGCCATTCACATAACCATTCTTCATGAGGAACAGCACCGCATCCGCAATCTCCTCCGGCCGGCCCACGCGCTTCACCGGCAGCGCCGTGCCGGCGGCCGCCAGAATCGCATCGCGCTGATCGCCCAGTAAGGTATCGAACAAGGGCGTATCCACATAACCCGGTTGGATCACATTCACGCGGATCGGCGCGAGATCGAGCACCATGGCGCGCGCAAAGGACTCCACCGCGCCACAGGAGGCGGAAGCGACGGATGCGCCTGCCAACGGGCGACGCGCCGCAGTCCCCGACATAAACACCAGCGAGCCACCGGCGCGCATTTTCGGCGCACCGTACTTGCAGGCATACAACGCGGCCCAAAAGCGCACGCCCATCGCGGGCCGCAGTTCGGTGCGCGAGGGTGAGAGTTTGACATCGCGTATCAAGGTAGCAGCCGTCGAGAAAATGTGATCGATATACGGGATCGACGCAAAGAACTCACGCGTCGGGTTTTCGTGCGCAGCATCGAACTGTCCGGTACGAATCTTACCCCCGAGCGCCTCGCGCGCCCTGCCCAGCCGGGCTTCGTCGCGGCCAGTGATCATGACTTCGGCGCCTTCGGCCTGCGCGGCCAGCGCCGTCGCGAGGCCGATGCCGGAACTGCCGCCGAGGACGATCACTGTCTTGCCATTCAAGCTGCCACTCATATCTCTCCCCTTGCCTTCGTTACACAATTTTTTGAACACTCGCTGCGCACCGTCCTACAAGATGCCGTTCTGCGCGTTCAATGCGGCGGGCTCTTGATCCATTCGGTTTCGGTCATCGATGCCTCAGGGCTCGATGAGACTGCCGAGTCGGCGCACCGCATTCGCGCGCGCACCGCGCGGCGCAAGCCAACTCGTATCGAGCAACGTGACGGTGATGTAGCCGGCCGCGAAACGCGCGGTATCGGTTGTCGCCTCTGCGGCGTAGGTTGTCTCGTCTGGTCCGAACGTCAACTTGACAGTGTCCGGTGCATCCCCGTCTCGATAGCTGATCGCATAACCGAATCCGCTGTCCAGCTCCGACCAACGCGCACCCTTGATCACCCCAGGCGCTAACGCCGGATAATTGATGTTTAACAGCGTGCGCGGGGGCAGCAGCGGCTCGCCTTCCGCCTGTTCGGCGAGCTGCGCGACGACCCGGGTGACGAACTGCGCCGCACCGGAATAGGCCGCCACCGTACTTGGGAAGCCCTGCGCCGATTCCGTGAAATCGACCCCGACCGAGACTGCCAGCGCGGGCACGCCGTGCATGGCGGCCATCACCGCCGCTCCGACCGTTCCAGACACATTGGTGACCGCACCCGGATTCTGGCCACGGTTGGCACCCGAGACGACCAGATCCGGTGCCGCGTCCTTGAGAATTCGACGCAGTGCGACCAGCACCGCATCGGCTGGACTGCCGTCGACGACCCAAACGCCCGGTGATTCTTCCTTGATCCCGATCTGCGCGGTCGTAATCTTGACACTGCTACCGCTCTGGTCTGCCCGTGGCGCGACCACCGTCACGCGATGCCCCGCCGCCTGCAACGCCTCCCGCACGGCCAGGAGTCCCGGCGCCTGATAGCCATCGTCGTTCGCCAGCAGAATATGCAGTTCGCGCGCCCCCGCCTGCTGGCAAGCCAGTGCGAGGATCAGGCCCATTGACCACCAATGACTTTTCCGCATGAGATTCACTCCAAAAGAAATCCGGTGGAGAGTCTAGCAGCCTGTCGGACTTAGGGAATCGTCGCGAGGCGTTAGCGCCTGCAGACGCAGCAGGCCCTAACGCCACGGCCACCGTAAATTTTCAAGTCCGGAGGGTCCAATCGCCCTCGGTTAGGCGAAATGGGCCCCGGGAGCGGTTATTCTTACCGGCTTTCGCACTACGTGAGGCCACCATGATTCCCGGCACCATCGATACCGCCACCACCCACACGCGCGTCAGCAACGGCCGCATGGAGATCGCCAACCCTCTGTATGAACTGGTGGTCAAGGAGATCCTGCCGGACCTCGGCATGCAGCCGGCGGCCTTCTGGGCCCTGCTCGAAGAAGTGATCACCGAACTCGCACCGAAGAACAACATCTTGCTGCTCAAGCGCTACAAACTGCAGGCCGAGATCGACACCTGGCATCAGGCGCGCTGCGATGCGCCGCACGATCCTGCGCAGTACAAGAAGTTTCTGCAGAAAATCGGCTACCTGCTGCCGGAGGGACCGGATTTTGCGGTGACCACCACGAATGTCGATGAAGAAATCGCGACCCTGGCCGGTCCGCAACTCGTGGTACCGGTGAAGAATGCGCGCTACGCCCTCAATGCAACCAATGCACGCTGGGGTTCATTGTATGACGCCCTCTACGGCGCCGACGTCATCCCGGACACCGACGGCGCGGCGAAAACGGCGGGCTACAATCCCGCGCGTGGCGCCAAGGTAATCGCCTACGGTCGCGTCCTGCTTGACCAAGCGGCACCGCTCGCAGCGGGTTCGCACGCCGATGCGGTGGCCTACAAAATCTTGCAGGGTCAATTACAGGTGACGCTGAAAAACAGCGCTACCACTGGCCTGAAACAACCGGAACGGTGCGTTGGGTACAACGGCCATGCCGAGTCCCCCACGGAGATCCTGCTGCGCAACAACGGCCTGCACATCATCGTTCAGATCGATGCTGCCCATCCGGTCGGCAAGGTCGATGGCGCACACGTCAAGGATCTGGTCCTCGAATCAGCCGTCACCACGATCCAGGACTGCGAGGATTCCGTGGCCGCGGCCGATGGTGCCGACAAGACCGCGGTGTACCGCAACTGGTTGGGCCTGATGAAAGGCACCCTCAGCGATACTTTCGATAAACAAGGCTCGTCCATCACCCGCACCTTGGCGCCCGACCTGCACTTTCTGGACGGCCAGGGCCAACTGCTCACCTTGCATGGCCGATCGCTGCTGTTGATCCGCAATGTCGGCCACCTGATGACCAACGAAGCCGTGCTGTTGAATGGCGAGGAAGTTCCGGAAGGCATTCTCGATGCCGTCATCACGGCCACGATCGCGCTGTATGATTTGCGCCGCATCGGCCCACTCCGCAACTCACGTACCGGTTCGATGTACATCGTGAAACCGAAAATGCACGGCCCGGAGGAAGTCGCCTTTGCCTGCGCGCTGTTCGACAAGGTCGAAGACCTGCTGCAGCTTCCACGTTGTGCATTAAAGATCGGCATCATGGATGAAGAGCGCCGCACCACCGTGAACCTCAAAGAATGTATCCGCGCGGCGCAGGACCGCATCATCTTTATCAACACCGGCTTTCTCGATCGCACCGGCGACGAGATCCATACCTCGATGGAAGCGGGCGTGATGGTGCGCAAGGAGGCCATGAAGCAGGAGAAGTGGATGCGGGCGTATGAGAACTGGAACGTGGACATCGGGCTGGCCTGCGGCCTGCAGGGCAAGGCCCAGATTGGCAAGGGCATGTGGCCGAAGCCGGATTTAATGAAGGAAATGGTGAACACCAAGCAGGCGCACCTGCTGGCCGGCGCGAGTACGGCCTGGGTGCCGTCACCGACCGCCGCTACCATCCACGCGATGCACTACCACCAGGTCAACGTGTGGCATGTTCAGAACGAACTCAAGAAACGTCCGCGCGCGAGCCTGGACGATATCCTTAGCTTGCCGCTGCTGGGGGATACCCCGTTGACGCGCGAGCAGGTCCAGGCGGAGCTCGACAACAACTGTCAGGGCATCCTCGGCTATGTGGTGCGCTGGATCGATCTCGGTATCGGGTGCTCAAAGGTACCGGACATCAACGATGTCGGGCTCATGGAAGATCGCGCCACCTTGCGCATTTCCAGCCAGCACATCGCGAACTGGCTGCGCCACGACTACGTGCGACGTCGGCACGTACTGGAAACATTCAAACGCATGGCCGTGGTGGTGGATCGGCAAAACGCGAACGAGCCGGGTTATAAACCGATGTCCGCGAATTTTGATGAGTCGGTCGCGTTCCAGGCCGCCTGTGAACTCGTATTCGGTGGCGTCCATCAGCCGAATGGCTACACCGAGCCGGTGCTGCACCGACGGCGCCGCGAATTGAAGGCCGCGGCGCGGGGCGCTGGCTGACCCCGGTTATTTCCCTAGTCGGCCCTGAAAAAGTCGCTTCTATCGCAGCCAAAGCGCATGCGGGCAGCGTGTTCAAGGTAGGTTGGGGTGAGCGGCCGCGAACCCCAACCTCCATTATCCGCCGAGTGACCCCCGCTGTGTCAGGCTAGTCGTCGCGAATCCGAGTATCCGCGCGAGCTGGTCTACGCACTGTTGGGCTTCGCAAGCTCACCCCAACCTACCCTACCCGTTCGGGTTTCGTGTCTCCGCGCGACTGTGCAAGCTTTCGCTCGGCGAAACCCACCAATCTTGCAACATCATCCACCTAGCCAGTGCGGCGCACGCTTCTCCGCGAAAGCGACCGCACCTTCCATCCGATCCGCCGAGTGGTACCACGCTTTAAACGCGGGATAGGTCGCCTGCTGCGCCATCGCTTGTTGCAAGCCCGGTTCATCGAGCCCACGCAGCACGGTTTGCTTGGAGGCACGCGTCGCGAGTGGCGCGCAGCGCAGAATCTTGTCGCACCACCGGGTGATCGCGCGATCGAGCTCGGCGGGCTCGACTAGCTCCGTGACGAACCCCATGCGGAAACCTTCCTCCGCGTTGACGATGTCACCCGTCAGGATCATCCCCATCGCCTGCTTGAGCCCGATCTGGCGTGCCAGCCGGTGCAGACCGCCGCCCAGCGCGATAGCGCCCACCAGCGGCTCCGGCAAACCAAAGCGCGAGCGGCGGGTTGCAATCAAGATGTCGCACGCCAACGCCAGCTCAAAACCGCCGCCAACCGCAACACCGTCGACCGCCGCAATCAGCGGCTTGTCTAGATCGAAACGCTCGATGAGCCCGGCGTAGCCGCTCGCCGGATAGACATTGGGTTTGCCGGCCTTCGCGATCGCCTTCAAATCGCTGCCGGCGGAAAACGCCCGTTCGCCGGCGCCGGTCACCACGCAGAGATGCTGGTCATCTGCGGCGGCATAGCGATCAAAGACGTGCTGCAATTCATCATGCATCTGCTGGCTGATGGCGTTCAAGACTTCGGGCCGATTCAAGGTCACCCGGGTGATGTGATCGGCCGTGGTCACAGTAATGTGTTGGTAATTCAAAAGCTGCTCTCCATGGTCAGAAGGATAGTTTTAATCGCCGGCCATGGGTGTTCCATGGCCCGTCCTGAAAACCTTTGGGCAATCGCGCGCCAATCACAGACACTGGCACCGACACTCGAAACCTCGTCTGCCGCTGATTATTGCTCCGCTTGCCCCGCCTGTGCACGCCAGCGGTTCATACCGATGAGCCAACGGTCGACGTCGGTCGCCTTGCGCATCATGTAATCACGCACGATGGGATGCGGGAGGATCAGAAACGCTTCGCGCGCCATCGTCTCGATCACGCAATCCGCCAATTCCTCAGGCTCGATCATGCCATCTACGCTCGCGACCACAGCCTCATCCGGGCGGTCGGTCATTGGCGTGCGCACCGCTTGCGGGGCCAGCACGGACACCCGTACGCCCTGATGGCGATACTTAATAGACACCCATTCCGCGAACGCCACCGCCGCATGTTTGGTCACCGAATAGGTCGCGGACTGGATGTGGCTCAGCAGGCCCGCCGCGGATGCCGTATGAATAAGATAGCCGCTACCGCGCGCCGCCATTTTAGGCGCGACTGCACGTACCGCGTAAACATGCGCCATCACGTGGATGTCCCAATTCAACTGCCATTCTTCGTCGGGCACGTCTTCATCCCCCATGCGTGCGATGCCGGCGTTGGAGCAGAAAATATCGATCGGCCCCAATTCCTGCTCGACCCGCGCGACGAGGTGTTGAATCTCACGCTCGTGCGCGACATTGCAGGGAACGGCGATGCCATTCACACTCCTCGCCACGTCGCGCAGTAGACTCTCCTGCACGTCCGCGACAGCAATTGCTTTGGCGCCCTCTGCATGAAACCGTCGCGCCAGTGCGGCGCCAATACCGCTGGCGCCGCCGGTGATGACGGCAATCTTGCCTCTGACTTCCATTGAAGATCCTTTATGATTAGGTGCCTGCAGGTGTTCGGTCGGTGACTCCGCCCGCCCCGCGATCGATGCCAGTGTACACCGGGATTCGCGCGCCCTGAATGCGCGCGCTACTGTTCCCATGAGAATCTTCGGCTAGCCAAAACACGGATCATGTCTTACCCCTGGAGCCAATTCGCCATCAGCCTGCTCGGTGTCCTGCATGCCGCAGCGGCGTTCCTGTACTTCAGCAAGGCTCGCCATGCGGCCCTGTGGGCAGCGTGCTGGATAGTGTTCGCGACTGGCTGCGCCTGGTGGTTACCCGCAGAGCCCGTAATCGCGCTGGCTGTGTTCGGCAGTGCAATCGTCGTATGGATGCTCTGGTGGGGCTCGATCCGGGCGTTGCCGCGCCGCGAATGGGTGGAGGATAACGCCTATCAGGCGACTGGCCGAATCACGGGTGAACGTCTCCTGATCCATCATTTGCGCAATTTCGAATGGCGGACTCGACACGACTACACGGCCCGCTGGGAAGAAGCTTTCTACGATCTCAGTGCGCTCGAGGCAGTCGATCTTTTTGTTTCGACCTGGGCCGGTCCGCGCATCGCACACCTGATCGTGAGTTTCGTCTTTCGAGATCGTGCCCCGCTCGCTTTCTCAATCGAGACGCGCCGCGAAACAACGGAGAAATGGTCGAGCCTAGCCGGACTGATGAAGTCCTACGAGTTGATCATCATCGCCGCGCCCGAGACTGATCTCGTGCGGGTGCGTACCAATATTCGCCGCGAAACGGTCCGACGCTACCGCCTACTCTCCACGCCGATGATGCGTCGAAAGCTGTTGGCTCAATATATCAAGGAGATGAACAGGCTGGCCGCGCGGCCACGTTTCTACAACACCATCTTTAGCAACTGCACGACCGAGGTCGCGCGCATCATGCGCGCCGCGGGCCGCCGGATCCCCTTCACGTGGCCGATCGTGGTCTCGGGCTATGTGCCGCAGTACTTCCACCAGATCCGCTTGATCGACAACAGCCGAGCGTTCGCAGAGATCGAGGCGACAGCCGATATCGGGGAGCGGGCTCGCGACGAGGCAGGACACGCGGACTTTTCAACCCGCATCCGCACCCCACCCGCGAGGTGATATTCCTCTTATACTGGCAAGCCCTTTGATATTCGGCGCGGAGTTTAGCTATGACATC
>JAYTEX010000232.1:0-2184 GCA_043734785.1 Pseudomonadota bacterium
GCCACGGAGCGCAGATTGCCGCCACCGTAATTGACCACGGCTACCTGCATGGGCTTTTGCTCCTAGAGAGCGCCTTTGGTCGATGGCATCGCACCGCCCTGGCGCGCATCGACCTCGCACGCCAACCGTAGCGCACGCCCGAAGGCCTTAAAGATTGTTTCGATAATGTGGTGCGCGTTGCGCCCGCGGAGGTTGTCGATATGGAGGGTGATCCGCGCATGGTTGATGAGCCCCTGGAAGAACTCGAAGAACAGATCCACATCAAAATCACCAATCCGCGCGCGCGGAAACTGCACGTGATACTCAAGCCCTGGCCTTCCGGAGAGATCGACCACCACGCGCGACAAGGCCTCATCGAGCGGCACATACGCATGGCCATAACGGCGCAGCCCGAGCTTGTCGCCCCAAGCCAGCGCCAGCGCCTGGCCGAGCGTGATGCCGATGTCCTCCACCGTGTGATGCGCATCGATCTCCAGGTCGCCGGTGGCCTCGATATCGATATCGATTAACCCGTGTCGGCACACCTGGTCGAGCATGTGATCGAGGAACGGCAGGCCGGTCTTGAACTGGCTGACACCCGATCCGTCCAGATTGACGGCCACTGTGATTTGGGTTTCTTTGGTGTTGCGCTCGACGCGCGCGCGGCGATCGGTCATGGCGAAGAAGGGGCTGCTACCCGGGGTTTAAGGATGCACAAGATATCACGCCGATGACCTTCGTACGGGGCGTCATTTTGATGATCAACCCACCAGCGGTGTTTCGGACGCGGGGAACATGCGTCAGGATGTCGACGATGTGACCGAGACAGGGGTCTTCAGGACTACCGCGTTGGCCACCGCGCGCTTGAGAATAGCGCGAGGCACTAAACGACGCGCCACGACACCAGACAGCCACACGTTGCTCAGCAATAGCGTAGGGAGCCCACGTTCATCATGACCGACACCATTCAAATTGACGCGGTATACACCTACCTTCTCGCGCTGCAGGATCGCCTCTGCACCGCACTCGCCGCACTCGATGGACGCGCGGCATTTATCGAGGATGCCTGGACCCGATCCACTGGCGGCGGTGGGCGCACGCGCGTATTGAGCGAGGGGGGCGTGTTCGAACAGGCCGGCGTGAATTTCTCAGACGTCTCGGGCGACGCCTTGCCCCCTGCGGCGAGCGCCAAGCGCCCGGAGCTTGGCGCTCGCGCATTCCGCGCGATGGGCGTGTCGCTGGTGGTGCATCCGCACAATCCGTATGTGCCGAGCGCGCACGCGAATGTCCGCTTCTTCGTTGCCACCAAACCGCAGGCCGACCCTGTGTTCTGGTTTGGCGGCGGCTTCGATCTCACGCCCTACTATGGCTTCGAGGAGGATGCGGTGCACTGGCATCGCACGGCGCAACAGGCCTGCTCGCCGTTCGGGCGTGAGGTCTACCCGCAGTACAAGCAATGGTGTGATGAATACTTCTATCTCGCGCATCGCGACGAGCAGCGCGGTATCGGCGGTCTATTCTTCGATGACTTGAATGAATGGGGGTTCGCGCGCAGTTTCGCGTTCATGCAAAGTGTGGGTGATCATTTCCTGCCGGCCTTCGCGCCGATCGCCGCACGCCGCAGAGATCTGCCCTATGGCGAACGCGAACGGGATTTCCAGCTCTATCGGCGCGGACGCTACGTGGAATTCAATCTCGTCTACGACCGCGGCACGTTGTTTGGCCTGCAGACCGGCGGGCGCACTGAGTCCATTCTGATGTCACTGCCGCCGAATGTGCGCTTCCGCTACAACTGGCAGCCCGCCGCGGGCACGCCCGAGGCCGAACTGTACACGCGGTTTCTGAAACCGCGCGCGTGGCTGGCATGAAGCCACCGGAGATGCCTCAACGATAATGCGGCATCACCTCGCTCGCGAAGAGCCGCATGGAAGCGAGGATTTTCTCCTGCGGTAAGCCGGGCATGATGGTCACGAAAGAGATCTCGGTGATCCCGGACTCGATAACCAACGCCATGGTCTCATGCAGGCGCGCCGGGTTGCCGAACAAGGTGCGGCGATCGTAGAGCAGGTCGAAGTTCTGGAGCGCCAATACCTTGTTGACGAGCCCCTCATAGCCCGCGTAGTCCTTTGACCAGCGGTCACCGGCCACGGCATCCGCGAAATACTGCACATAGCGCAGAATCGGTTCGCGGATGGTGGCGATTGC
>JAYTEX010000233.1:0-7753 GCA_043734785.1 Pseudomonadota bacterium
AGAGTCGAATCGAGTTCGGCGGACAGGGCTGTCGATCCCACCCGATCGCAGAACATGACCGAGAGTTGGCGGTACTCACCAAGGGTACTCACAACTAGGCAACCGCGCTGATCTAAACCTAATTGATCTGGTGCGTTTATGCGCCCACACTCCCAAAATGCGGTATGACCGCCTAGCCGGCAGGCCGCGCCTGGTGGAACGAGTCGATGGCTATGTCGCGACTTATGTGCGCGGCGAAACCGGCGCCAGGCCAGGCGGCTTGGCGCGTGGGGGAGGACTCTACAGAGTCCAGATTCTGTGTAATTGATAAGGCGGAAAGAGAGGCCACACCATGGATAAGCGCAAACTCGGGCGAGACGGGCCGGAAGTCTCTGCCCTCGGCCTCGGCTGTATGAGCATGTCGGATTTTTACGGTCAGGGCGACGATCAGGAATCCATCGCGACGATTCATCGATCGATCGAACTTGGCATTACGTTTCTCGACACGGCGGATGTATACGGCCTCGGGCGCAATGAGGACCTCGTCGGGCGTGCCATCGCCGACCGCCGGGATCAGGTTTTCCTGGGCACGAAATTCGGTTACGTGCGCGGCGAGGACGGCAGTTTTCAAGGCGTCAACGGACGGCCCGAATACGTGCGGCAGGCCTGTGAGCGCAGTCTCCGCCGGCTGAAGCTCGATGTCATCGACCTCTATCAGGCCCATCGCGTCGACCCGAAAGTACCAATCGAGGAGACCGTGGGCGCTATGGCCGACCTCGTAGGCCAAGGCAAAGTTCGCTACCTCGGGCTGTCCGAGGCGTCGCCGGAGACGCTTCGCCGCGCGCACGCCGTACACCCTATCGCGACGCTCCAGACTGAATATTCGCTGTGGACTCGCGATCCGGAAGACGAAGTGCTGCCAACCGTACGCGAGCTCGGAATCTGCTTCGTGCCCTACAGCCCGCTTGGGCGCGGTTTTCTCACCGGCCAGATCAAGCGCCTCGAAGACCTTGAACAAGACGATTATCGGCGCCTCTCACCCCGGTTCTTGGGTGAAAACTTTCAACGCAATTTAGATCTGGTTCAGCACATCCAAGCGCTAGCGCGCGAGAAGAATTGCACGTCGGCGCAACTCGCGCTCGCCTGGACCTTGGCGCAAGGCGAGGATGTCGTGCCGATGCCCGGTACCAAGCGGCGGAGCTATCTGGAAGACAACGTCGGTGCCCTGGAAGTCGTACTCACGCAAGAGGATCTCGCCCGCATCGATCAACTGTTGCCGAAGGGAGTCGCTGCCGGCGACCGCTACACCGCCGCCGGAATGGCGGACGTCAACCAATGACCTCGAGTCAAATCGCTCCGGAGGGCCGCACATGAACCACGCATGGGCGCAGTATTGGATCACGCTGTTCGCCGACCGCACCGATGAACTGATCACACTGTATGCAGATCAATTCGAATTCGAAGATGTCAATCTAGGCGTCCACATCACGAACGACAAAATAGCGCTGCGGCAGTTCTTTCTGAACTTCGTCAGCAACAATTCAGAACAATCCTACAACCGGCTCAACGTCATCGACTATGTCGGCGACGAGAGGCTCGGCATCGTGCAATGGACCTGGGACGCTAAGCACGCCGGTGACTTCCTGGGCGTTCCCGCCGCCGGCAAAGTGACCTCGACGCGCGGCATGACGATGCTGGGCTTCCGCGGCGGCAAGATCGTCCAAGAGCGCGCAATATGGGACGTGCTTCCGGTGATGCGCCAACTCGGCATAATGCCGAGCTTGTGACGACAGGGGAGAGATCAACATCTCTACACCACATCGCGGTCAGTGCCGCCGAGCTTAGGTCGCCTGGCCGGCTTACGGCTCACTCGCCGATTTAGCATCAACGCGATCTTGGCCTGAAATCTGGGAGATATATTGAGGGGAGCCATGCATTGACGGGCATGTCCAGCTCAATTGGGGTGTCGTTCCAAAACGACTCGAACCCACCGTTGCCGTTCAACCGCCAGCGTATCGGCCATCGCTCAACATTCACGCCAACTTGGTACCTCCATTTTTACTGGGTGAAGGCTTTTCGGCCTAGGTGGGACCTCATCATTAGGCGTATTCGGGCCAGCCCAACCACTGGGTGACGCGCTCTGCGCGCCGCAGATCTTGTGATATTTATATATATATTTCTCTTCTACATCAGTATCATCGATAACCTTTCTGTATCAATAAGTTATCGATGGTTATCAAACTAACAACTCAATGTCGCGGCACCCTCGGCTGTGCGCTAGTTTATCGGCGGAATATTTCTCGCTGCCGGCACTTCAAACGCTGCTGAGCCAGCGACAGCACCAGCAGACGAGGTCACCGCGCCGAAAGAGAAAGTGAAGAAAACCAAGAAAGCTAAAAAGGCCACGCCAAGCTATAAATTCAGCAGTGCCCTAACCTTTTCTGCCGCGACCGATCGGATCGCAGGCTCGGCACCGATGACGGATGGCTTCCAGGGTGATTTCGCGAGCGACGATGACGAAAGCGATGACGAATTTGAAGACTCGGACATGTTCAAGGATCTCGACCTCGACGATGAAGACGCCACCGATCTCATCAATGAGTCGGTCGACGAGGACGGCGACGGCGATTTTTTTGATGAAGATGGCGCTGGCGAAGAAGAAGAAGGCGACCTCGATGGAGATGGCATCCCCGATTTCGAAGAAGCGGCAGGCGATGATGACGGCGACGGCATCCTTGATGCTGTTGACACCGGCGCTCCCGCTGCCGCTCGCCCGCGTCCCTCACCGCGCGGCGATGAGCGCTACGCCTACGGCGGCAAATTCGGCTATACGCAAAAAATCGGCGGTGCCATCAAGGAATGGAAGACAGGCGCCAAGATAGCCGCCACCGATAACGACGAGTTCAGCCAAAAGGACTCGATCTTATTTGGCCTCAACACCGGACCGGTATTCAAGGTAAAGGCGCTCAAAGCGCAATTTCAACCGAATTTCACCTTTGTATCCATACGGAAAGATGGCGTGGATATCCTCGATGCCTACGGCCTTGGGCTCAAAGCCGAGTTCAAACTAAGCAAACAATGGCAGCTTGGTTTGAAATACGGCTACGACATGCGCGAGTTCGCTGATGAGAAAAATCTGGGCAACAGAAAGCTAGCCGATATCGACGGACACACCTTCGGCGCGCAAATTCAGTATGCCTTCGCCAAGCAGCATTCAGTGAGCTTTGGCTACTCCAATCGATTCGAAGATACGGATTTCGTGCGCGCGCGGACCAAGACTCAGCACCAACTAAAATTGGGCTACCAGAAGAAGTGGAGCAGCGGGATATACATTAAGCCGCAGCTAGGCTTCGCGATGAACAAGCGCGATGCGCCCGCCAAACCCACCCAGCCCAGACGCGAAGACGATCGCCTGACCTATGGCGTCGCACTCGGCGTTGCGTGGAAGCACGGCCTCAGCACCGAGTTCCAATACGGCGCCACAGAGACCGAGGTCAATCTCGAAGATAAAGACAGCAGCAACGATCGTTTCGTGCTGGTGGCCAACTTTAAATTATAGACCGCGCCCGTTAAGGCCAACGACTATGGCCAGCCCACCACTGCGGGCTGGTCCGAACTAGAAGCCACGCGCCTGCTATGTCTCTGTGCTCGGCCGCCTGAAACAACACGTTAATCGACATTGTCGATGGCGCAATTCCGCGCTATCAAATCCAAACGTGATTGAATTCCGGAAGCGACTAAAGCTTATGCTCTCGCGTTTATTCGTCACCAGCGATAAATGCCGCGGCTTTCTCCGCAATCATCATCGTAGGTGCGTTGGGATTACCCGACGTGATGCGCGGCATGATCGAGGCATCCGCGATCCGCAAGCCTTCGATGCCATGTAGGCGCAGTCGATCGTCGACCACGGCCAAGGGATCGTTGCCCATGCGACAGGTGCTGACGGGATGAAAAATCGTCGTGGCGAGATCTCTCGCCGCATTTAGTAGATCAATCTCCGATGTAATCTCCGGGCCTGGTTTCCATTCCGTTGGACGGTAACGGGCGAGCGCTGCGGCGAGCATAATCCGTCGCGTGTAGCGCAGCGAATCGACTGCGATCTGTTGATCTTCTACGCTCGCAAGGTAGTTGAGTCGGATTTCGGGCGCGGCTTCTGGATCCGGCGATTTGAGGCGAACGTGGCCGCGACTGCTAGGCCTCAGGTTGCACACTGACGGCGTGATCGCCGGAAAGGGATGCAGCGGATCACCGAACTTATCGAGCGATAGCGGCTGCACATGCCATTCGATGTTAGCCGTCGGCTGCGCGGGATCGCTTTTTGCGAACGCTCCGAGCTGCGACGGCGGCATCGTCAAGGGGCCCGTGCGAAACAACAGATACTCCAAGCCCATCGTGAATTTGCCCCATAGGCTATTGGCGCGTTCATTCAAGGTGGGGACGCCGGTGACCTTATAGACCGTGCGGATCTGGAGATGATCGTGCAGATTGCCACCGACGCCCGGCAGATCATGCACGATGGGGATCCCGAGTGAATGTAAGCAATCGGCAGGTCCGATACCGGACAACTGCAAAATCTGTGGAGTGCCTATCGTGCCCGCCGCCATGATGATCTCGCGGTTGACCGTCACGCGCTGCAAGCCGTTCGCATCGCGGTAAACCAGACCGCGCGCACGTTTCATTTGCGCGTGCGTTTCGATTTCCAGACGATGGACATGCGCACCCGTGCGCACGGTCAGATTGGCGCGCGAGCGTACGGGGCGCAGGAACGCCTTGGTGGCGCTCCAGCGGACCCCGCGCCGTTGATTCATCTGAAAATAAGCGTTGCCGAAATTGTCGCCGCGATTGAACTCGGGAATCTTCGGGATCCCGCACGCTTCGGCCGCGTCGCGCCAAGCATCCAGGATCTCCCAGTTCACGCGTCGCTCTTCCACCCGAAGCTCGCCGCCCGCACCGTGCAGCGCATCACCGCCGTGCGCGTAGTCTTCCATGTGCTTGAAATAGGGCAGGACCTCGTCCCAACTCCAACCGCGATTGCCGAGCGCGGACCAGTGATCGTAGTCGCTGCGCTGCCCGCGCATATAGATCATCGCGTTGATGGAGGAACAGCCGCCCAGCACTTTGCCGCGCGCATAACCGAGCGAGCGCCCATTCAAGCCGGGCTCGGGCTCCGTCTTGTAGCACCAGTCGGTGCGCGGATTCCCGATCGTGAACAGATAGCCGACAGGAATATCGATCCAGAAGTAGTCGTCCTGGCCGCCCGCCTCGAGCAACAACACCGACACCTTAGGATTCGCCGACAGCCGATTGGCGAGCACACAGCCAGCGCTGCCCGCGCCAACCACGACGTAATCGAAGATGCCTGCATCCATGATCACGGCGCGCAGTCAGGCCTTATCCATAGACGTGAAACTGGTGGCCGCCGGCCACTGCCCGACCTTGCCGCCCTGGAGTGTAGGGGCGGAGCCATGACGGAGATTGACCCCCTACTTCTACAAGCCTTGCACATAGCTCGCCACGTCTTTGACTGCTTGCGTATCCAGTGGGCTGGGGTGGAGCTTCGGCATTTTCGGCGATGGATTCTCGATCCATCGCACGGTCGCTGCGAAATCCATGCGCTGCGCGAGGCCTGTCAGTGCCGGCCCGACGCCACCTTCGGCATTGCCGCCATGGCAGGCGGCGCACACTTTGCCGTAGTGCGCGGCACCCGCTGCGCGATCTGGATCGCCGCTCCGCACGACTGCTGGTAGTGGGGCCGTCGCTGCTTCGGCCACTGCTCCGATGCCACCAAGCGCATAGATCACGAGCGTCGGATTGCCGACCACGCCGAAAGTGACCCGGGATACATTGCCGGAGGCTAGCGCAACGTACTGCCGGTTATCTCGCATGTAGGTGATCACCCCGCCCGCGAGCGCGCCACCGGTATCAACGTTAAACAACGGTTTGCCATCGCGGCTATTGAGCGCGAAGAAGTGTCCTGTCATGTCACCCGCGAAGATGACGCCGCCGGCCGTCGGTGTGATGCCCGACACTTGCGGTCCGCTGGTCTCGTATTTCCAGCGCTCGGTTCCGGTGTCGGCATCGACCGCGACAATCCAGCCGCGACTTTTCTCATGAAATTTGAAACTGCCGCCGAAGTTGAACACACCCGGCTTGTACTGGAATTTCTGATCGGAGGTAATCGTCGCGCACCAGTCCACACTCCCGACCAGCACCGCGTGATTGGGTTTGTCGTAGGCCGGGCCGTTCCACTCGACACCCCCAAGGATCCCAGGGCATACGTCGAAAGATTTTGTGTTCGGGATCGGCTTGGGGGCAGTGATCGTGGTCACCGGAGTCTTGAACACGCGCTGCTGCGTTTCGCGATTCACGCCGTAGAGGTAACCATCTTTCCCGCCGAACGCGACCATGCGTTCACCTTTGCCGTTGAAATAGAGCATGGGTGCCGCACCCAGATCGAGATCCAGCCCATCATTGGACAACAGCTGGTGGTACCACTTCAGTTTGCCGGTCGCGGCGTCGAGTACGACCATGCTGTTCGAATAAAGATTCGTACCCGGTCGATGCTCGGGCATAAAGTCAGGGGCCGGATTTCCCACCGGCACGAACAATTCGCCGGCCGCCATGTCGAGGGTGTACGTGGTCCAGGTACCCCCACCACCGTAGCGTGCGCTGGGCGCATCCTTCCAGGACTCTGCGCCCGGCTCATCGCCGCGCGGGATGGTATAAAACCGCCAGGCTTCGCGCCCCGTTTCGGCATCGAAGGCCATCACGCGACCGCGGATCCCCCAGTCGCCGCCCGCCGCGCCGATGATCACAAGGCCTTGGTAGACCTGAGGGGCGGCTGCGAAGAATTCCCCTTGCTCCGGATCGCCGATCTGATATTGCCACACGGTCTTGCCAGTCGCCATGTCAATCGCGAGCAAGCGGCCATCGAGCGTGCCGCGAAAGAGTTTGCCATTCCCGTGTGCCAGACCGCGATTAACCTGTAACCCGGAAACGCCGGTCTCTTCGGCCACGTAATGATGGCGCCAACGCAGGGCACAATTGGTCGCATCCACCGCCAAGGTATCAGTGGGCGTCGTGAAATAAAGCAGGCCGTCGATCTGCAAGAGGCCAGTATGAAACGCACCGCC
The DNA here is from genome assembly GCA_043734785.1 of Pseudomonadota bacterium. GTDB lineage: Bacteria > Pseudomonadota > Gammaproteobacteria > CAIKBL01. The sequence goes on from JAYTEX010000233.1 coordinate 7,113, forward strand.
ATCGTCGACTTTGAGCCGGCAGACTTCGCCAAGTTGCGCCGCGTTCGTCGCGTTGATCTGATTGAGATCAGCATAGCGCTGACCGTTCACGTTGCCGTTGTAGCTAAGCCATTGCGTATTGCTCGGCGCGGTGGTCTCAGCAGCAAAACTCCCGCTCGCAACGGATAGAACCAAACTCAGCATTATTGCGCGTCGCATGCTCCCCCACTTTCAGATAGGCCGTAGGTTTAGGCCATCATGTGTTGATTGTCGATAGGTCCCGCAGAACTGGGGGACAGCGGCAGAATAAACGGGGGCACACGCATTACACAACGGTCCTGTAGCCTTCCCGCGGACGACAACCATCAGCGCGCGGCATTCGAGCAACGACGCGCCGGCACCACTGTCTTATTGACAAGGCGCTCACGTCATGGCGAAAAAAACTCACGACAATGGCCGTGGCGCTCGAACGACTTCCCCTGCTCTTTGTAGGATATGCGGGCGTCGATCACCGTCTGCTTGTGGTTACATGCGGCAGCGATGCCATAGCTCTGAGGTTTCGTCATATGGGTTCCAGGACATTGAATTTCCTGACTCCGCAAGTCTACTCATGCCATCGCGGCATAGACACCGACATTTCTCTCCGGATAACTCTCATACAC
>JAYTEX010000234.1:0-22600 GCA_043734785.1 Pseudomonadota bacterium
TGCGCCAGCTGAACGGCATGGTCACCCAGGCCTCCAATCGACGCCACCAGCGGACCGGACATCTCTTCCAAGGGCGATTCAAGGGAATTTTGGTGGACAAGCGGATTACCTGAGCATGGATGCTACAATGCGAGAACTGACCCCGTGTTTTCCCGCGAGAACTGACCCCGTGTTTTCCCCGCGTGCTTTCCCCGTTCCTCTAGTGCCCTGCGCGTGTGCAGCGCGGAAACTGACTATCGATCAGGCGGGCGCGGCCCGGCGCAGGCACAGCAGCGTAATATCATCGGCTTGTTCGGTCGCTGCCACGAACGTGGCGAGCGCCGCAGTAATCGCCTGGATGAGCCCGGCGGCAGGCGTGTCGGGCGCTGCATTGCGTAAGCAGGTGTGCCAGCGCGCGGCGCCGAAAAATTCACCTGCCGCGTTGTTTGCTTCGGTTACGCCGTCCGTTACTAGGCACACGGCGGCGCCGAGCGCGATGTGCGCGTGATAAGTCTCATAGAGGTAGTCATCCACCGCGCAGAGCGGGGGGCCTGATCCGGGGAACGGCGTCTCGAGCGCGCCGTCCAGCAGCACGGCGGGGCTGTCGTGTCCGGCGTTGGACCAACGCAACGCGCCGGTATCGAGGTTCAATTCGGCGGCGAATACCGTGAGAAATAGAAACTCCGGGTTGTCGTGCGTGAGCGCGCGATTCGCCTCACTGAGCGCTCGCCCGGGATCACCCTCGGCGCGCAACACTGCGCCGCGAATTTGCGCCTTGGCCAAGGCCATGAACAAGGCACTCGGCAACCCTTTGCCTGATACATCGCCGATGAGCATGAACAGACGCCGCTCGTCGAGCCTGAAGAAGTCGTAGAGATCCCCGCCCACCGATTTTGCTGGCACCATCGCGCTGCCGAGTGAGAAGCGGTGGTCGTCGGCAAACTCCGCTGGATCGGGCAGCATGCCGAGCTGAATGCGGCGCGCGGCATCCAGCTCGCCCTGCATCCGTGCCTCCGTTTCGCGCGCCTGCGCCAACTCGCGGCGTAAGTTCCGACGTTGTGCCTGGGTTTCGCCCAGCACTGCGCCCAAGGTGGCTAACAAAACCAGCGTAGCGGCCATGACCGGATTGGCCACGTCGAGCAGCCAGCCGCGGGTGACGAAAGCCACCAGCCCGCCGCCCGCAAGCGCGGCACTGGTGACAGCGAAACAGAGGATTGCGAGCAAGGGCGGCCAGTAGGTGACGCTCGCAATCGCGATGGCGCCGAGTCCTAGCAGGGCGACCAGTTCCAACGCTGCGAGGCGGCTGGTGCGTACAAGCAGGCGCCCAGCCAGTGCATTTTCGAGTGCTTCGGCGTGCGCTTCCACCCCGGGCATGCGTCCCAGTGGTGTCGTCACCGTATCCTGCAGGCCGAGTGCCGTGTAACCGAGCAGTACGATACGACCGCGCAGGTTATCGGTGTCGAGATTGGCGCGCAGCACGTCGGCTGCGGAATACGCCGGGCGTTCCTCCCAGCGCGAGAAATGCAGCCACCATTCGCCGTTCGCCTCGGTCGGGATACGGATCCCCGCCACTTTGACTGCGCGAATGCCGCTCGCGGACAATTCAACCCGGATCGGTCCCTCGTCGCCGAGATAGCGTAATGTTTCAACCGCGAGACTCGGCAGAAGATTCCCTGCCTCTGTCCCGATCAAGGTCGGCATGCGGCGCAGAATGCCGCGCTCGGCGTCCGCATTCACAGCGCCGTGGCCTTTGGCGGCGTTATCAAGCAGCGCTAGGTTGCGCAGCAACCCAGGGAATCGCCGCACGAAGTCGAGCGCGTTGCCGCCCTTTTGCAGAATCGGGCTCACTGTCGTCGCCGTTGCGGGTTGCGCGGCGGGTTCTCGGATCCCGGCCACGGCGAGCACGACCGGTGCTGCCGCGAGTGCGCGTGCCAGTGCCACATCGCCATCCGGCATGGTGGAAACCAGGCGCGCGGCGTCTTGTGGATCGAGCCCTAAGTGCATGGCGAGTGAATACGGCGCGTATTGATCGGGTTCGACAAACAAGGCATCGATCACCACGACAGCCGGTTTGGCATCGGCGATTTGCGCGATCAGGCCGGCCACTCGTGAGCGCGGCCATGGCCATTGGCCGAATGCCGCCAGACTGCGTTCGTCGATCTCGACGATCACCACCGGCGCGGTCTTGCGCTCGCGCGGAAACAGGCGCTGATACACGTCGAACCACTCGGCGCGCAGCTGAGTTTCAATTCGGGTATCCCATACCGCAAGGGTCGCCACGGAGAGCGCCAGCACCCCCATGCCGAGCAGCGCGGCACTGAGCGGTGTGCGCGAGCGACGTTGTTGTCTCACCTCTGCGTGAGGTCAATCTCGAGGCCGTCGTAGGCGGTGGTGACCTTCAGTGGTCGCCCATCGCGGGTGATTTCTTCAAAGCGTCGCGTCTCGGCCTCGACACTGGCGATTCGGGTGTCATCGAAAATCGGTTCATGATGAAACAGTGCGAGGTGGCGGGCACCCGCCATCTGACACAGCTCTACCCCAATCACATTGCTCGAATGCCCCCAATCCTCCTTGACCGAAATGGCATCGGCAAACGAATACATCGCATCAAAAATCACCAGATCGGCATCACGAAAAAAATGGACGAATCGTTCAGAGGCCTCGAACTCGTCAAGCTTATGTTCGGAATCCGTCGAGTACACCACCGTGCGATCCTGGTATTCAAAGCGATAGCCGTAAGAATCGCCGGCATGCAGTTGCCGCAGTGGGGTCACCTGCATGCCGGCGATGGCGTGCGGTTGCGCGGGAGTGAGGGGGATGAATTCGATGGTGGCGCCGAGCTGGTCGAACTCGACCGGGAAAGAGGGCGCCCCGTGCTGACGCCGGAATGCTGCTTCGAGCTCGGTATGACATCCGTAGATTCGGATGCGATTACCAGGAATATAGGCGGGCGTAAACAGCGGAAATCCCATGATGTGGTCCCAATGCAGATGGGACATGAACACGTGAAAGACGTTGGGGGTTTGCGAGCCATGCCGCGCCAGTACCGTGTTCCCGAAAGGGCGCGCGCCGCTGCCAAGATCGCACAGCACATAATGGTGTGCCTGGGTGCTCGGTGGCGTTAGCTCTAACTCGACGCAACTCGTGTGGCCGCCATAAGTCTGGGCGACATCAAACGGCAAGGTTGTAACAAATGCCTGCGCCTGTTCGAGGTTGGCAAACTTGCGCCCGTCGGCGGCGAGTAACGCGTAGCCGATTTTGCGCGCCACCAGCGCCCCCGTCAGTGCGACCGGTAGCGAACCGCGCGTGCCCCAGAACCGTACGCGCATCTCTCACGCCCCCTGTTCGCTGCCGGCAGACAGCGCACGCAGCCCGTCGGCCACTGTGGCATACACCGGGAACACAAGATTGAAGCGGGTGATTTCCAAGACTTCGCGCACCACCGAATGCGGTGCCGCAACCGCGAGTTTGCCGCCGATGGGTTTGGTCTGCTTGGTCGCAATCATCAGGACCCGGAGTCCCGCGCTGCTGATGTAGTCAAGCGCGGATAAATCAAACAGTAAGCAGTCACCGCCCGCTTTGCAGTTCTCAAGGTACGGGGCGAGGGCCGCACTAAATACCGCTGCCGTCTGGTGATCGATGCGTCCTGCGGGCTTCAGCACGACCACGTCCGCGCAGCGTTCGACGGACAGTTCCATGGGCGATCCTCAATGGGATGCTTATCTGAGGTTGATTCTAGGCCGGTGGCGGCAGTCAACTCAATCTAAGCTTCCTCAGGTCGCGAATCCCCTTGCGATGAAGTGGGTTTAGCCAGCGTGCGCATAGGCGATGCAGGCCCCAGATGAAACGCGCGTAGCCCGGGAAAATAATGATGGCCTGGTTGCGCTCGATACCGCGCAAGATCGCTGCGGCTGCGCGTTCGGTCGCGAGCGGAGTGAACGGCATATTGCGCAGCGCGCGTTCGCGATCGATGTTGATGAAGGGCGTGGCCTTATAAATGTTCGATTGGACGAAGCCCGGACACACGGCACTCACTTTCACCCCGAGATCTTCACCTTCAGCGCGCAGCGACAGCGACAGACCGACGACGGCGTGTTTGCTGGCCGCATAAGGCGCATTGGACGGAAAGGGAATAAGCCCTGCCAACGACGCGATGTTGATGATATGTCCGTGGCCCTGCTTGGCCATCTGCTTGTAGGCCGCATCAGTGCCGTAAATGACCCCCATCAAATTAACCTCGATGACACTTCGCCAATGGTCGAGCGTGAGGTCGCGCGCATCGCCGGCGATCGAGATGCCCGCGTTATTGAACATCAGGTCCACGCGACCGTGGTTTTGCACGGTACTCGCGACCAGGTTGGCGACTTGAGATGCGGAGGTCACATCCGTCGCCAGCGCGCTCGCGAGCCCACCCGCCGCGTTAATTTCCTGCGCAACAGCGTGGGCGGCCTCGCCGTCCACATCGGAGCACACCACCTGCGTGCCGCGACGGCCGAGTTCGCGACTCAAAGCGGCGCCGATCCCAGAGCCTGCGCCAGTGACGATCGCGATTTTGCCTTTGAAGTGATTCATGCGGGTCCTTTACAGATTGGGTGGACACTCAGACATCGAGAATTATAACGACACCTAGTGGAGCCCTGGTTTGCCTTAAAGCATCCGGCGCCTCACAATTCGGAAAAATCCCACCGTTCCGCCGGTTTAGCTCAACCAGACGCCACGGTACACTCGATCATCGCGACTGTGCGCTAACGGCGCGCGCCCGCCAACCGCAATCAAGAGGCACTCATATGGAAGTAGGCATCCTGCAAGTCATGCAGAGTTTCGGTTACGACAACATCACCGATGCGCAAGTCTATGACGAAGAAACCAAGCTCGCGATCCTGGCCGACGAACTCGGCTACGACCACGTGTGGACCGTAGAGCACCATTTTGAAGATTACTCGTTGTGTCCCGACAATTTTGTTTACCTGGCCAACCTCGCCGCCAAGACCAAACGCATCCGGCTCGCGACCGGCGCTTGCATCGTGCCGTGGAATCTCCAGCCGCTGCGCGTGGCCGAAAAGGCGGCACTGCTTGACCTACTGTGTGGCGGGCGGGCTATCCTCGGTCTTGGACGCGGCTTATCACGCCGGGAATTCACGCAGTTCGGTATCTCAATGGACGAATCACGCGACCGCTTTGATGAAGCGGCTCCCTTGATCGTCGAAGCCCTGGAAACCGGCTGGTTCCCCGAGCATGTTGGCAAATATTTCACGCAACCCAAGGCCCCGCTGCGACCGCGGCCCACCCGTAGCTGGAAGAACAGCCTGGTGCAGGTGGCAATGAGCCCGGAATCGGGTGAAGAGGCGGCCAAGCTCGGCGCGCAGATGATGGCGTTCAACTACAAGCCCCCGGAAAAGCAACGCCAGGAATGCGCCGACTACGCTGCGGCTTTCCGTAAATACCAGGGACGTGAGCCCCTCGCGCCACTGCTGACTGACATGGTGGTGTGCGATACCGACGCCAAGCGCGCGAAGGAAAATGCCGAAAAATATGTGACCGGTTACTGCCTGTCCGTGCTGCATCATTATGAAATGATGGGTGAGCACTATAAGGACGTGAAAGGATATAAAGCCTATGGCGATGCCGTAGACATGATGCGCGCAGCGGGTAAAGACGGCGTGGCGAAGGCTTACCTCGAACAACAGGTCTGGGGCACGCCTGACCAGATCTTGCGCAAATTCGAGGAGCGCTGGGACTTGATGGGCCCGTTCGGTGCCTTGTGTGCGTTCCGTTTCGCCGGCATTCCATTCGAAACTGCGGAACGCAGCGCGCGCCTGTTTGCCCAAGAAGTCATGCCAGTGTTGCGCACCTGGACCCAGGAGCAAGGCCCCAAGAAGGCGTCTGCTGCCGCCTAGCGCGGTTGGGGCGCTTCAAACGCCACCCATGAACGGGTGGCTTTTTGGTGCCCCCGGCAACGCCGGCGCGTACGCCACCGTTAATTAGTCGTCTACGCGGTCACTCGGCGGATGGTTGATGTTGGGGTTCGCGGCACTCACCCCAACCTACGTTGAACACGCTGCCCGCATGCGCTTTGGCGGCGATAGAAGATTGGGTAGGTTGGGGTGAGCGCAGCGAAGCCCAACAGTCAGTAGACCAGTTCACGCGGATACTCGGATTCGCGACTACCGATCCAGCCTATATCAGTGAGCGGCCTGCCCTTTAAATTTGTCCACCACGGACCCATCTAAGGGTGGTCCCCATGGCTGACGCAGAAGGAGTGTTGAAATGAAACGGATCGGCTTATTCCTGTTGACCAACTTGGCTGTGCTGGCCGTGATCGCGGTGAGCTTCCGCTTGCTGGGCTTGGACGGTACAGCCGTCCGGGCCGGCGGGGGGATCGATCTCTCGTCCTTGCTGGTGATGTCGGCCATCATCGGCTTTGCGGGATCGCTGGTGTCGCTCGCCTTATCGAAATGGACCGCCATCCGCTTGATGGGCGCGCGGGTGATCGAGAATCCTGGCAACGCGAACGAGATCTGGTTGGTTGACACCGTGCGGCGGCAGGCCGAACGCGCCGGGATCGGGATGCCCGACGTGGCAATCTTCGAGGCCCCGGAGCCAAACGCGTTTGCAACCGGTGCGCGGCGTGATCATGCACTGGTAGCCGTCAGCACCGGCTTGCTGCACGCGATGAGTCGTGATGAAGTGGAGGCGGTGCTCGCGCACGAAGTCAGTCATGTGGCCAACGGCGATATGGTGACCCTCGCGCTGATCCAGGGCGTCGTCAATACGTTCGTGGTATTTTTGTCCCGACTTGTGGGCCATGTGCTCGATCGCGCCATATTTCGTAGCGAAAGCGGCCATGGTCCGGGCTTCTTTATCACCTCGTTCGTGGCCCAGATCCTGTTCGGCATTCTGGCCAGTGCAATCGTTATGTGGTTTTCGCGCCAGCGCGAATTTCGTGCCGATGCCGGCGCGGCTACACTGGCCGGAAAGTCGAAAATGATCGCCGCACTCGAACGATTGCGCGCCGTGCAAGAACCTCAGGACCTACCAGATCAACTGGCGGCATTCGGCATCAACGGGGGGCGCACCAGTGGTTTTAAAGCGCTGTTTCTGTCCCATCCGCCCTTGGAAGTACGCATCGCTGCCCTGCGCGCGCTGGGCGGCTGAAGATGAAGATGTCGCCCTTGCCGAATCGGCGCCCTCGCCGATTCGGCAGATGTAAGGTAGGCCCCACTCGCCGCAATGCTTAGGCGACGCGCTGCGCGCAGACCTCCGGTACCCAACTCCCGCGGCGATGGTTCTGGGTCGCTACTTCACCGGGTTGGAAGCGCTCTTCGAGCAGCTTCAGGCATTTTTTTGGGTCGGCATCGCCGCACATGAAAACGTCAATGGCAGCGTAGCCAACCTCCGGCCAGGTGTGAATGGTGATGTGGCTTTCGGCCAGCACTGTCACGCCGCTCACGCCTTGCCCATCTCCGAAATGGTGAAAGTGAGAGTGGAGGATGGTCGCGCCGGCGGCGCGTGCGCCGTCTTCCAGCGCGCGGCAGATATAGTCCGGTTCCTTCAGATGCTCCGCACCCCAAAATTCGATCAACAGGTGATCGCCGGCATAACGCGCACCGTCCGCAGCGGTCTTGAAGTGGTCCAGGGAACTGTCGTTCATGCCAACCCTCCCGTCATTTCCTGCATCCATCGGGGTAACACGAAGCTCGCGCAATGGAGCTCCGGTGTGTAGTGCTTCGTCGCGAAGCCCGCCGCCACAAAGCGCGCCTGGAGGGAATTAAGTTCAGGCTCCAAGACTGCCACTGCGTCACTGGCAAGACCCAGGGTCATGGTCCCGCCGTAATAGGTCGGCACGGCGATGCCGTAGCAACGCGCTTTCAGCCCTAAGCCACGCAGCGTTTGCATGCTTTGGCGTGCTTCTTCCGGTTGCAGAAAAATCACCCCATCTTGCAAAGCAAGCACGCCGCCCGGGTTCAACGCACGCCGGCATAGGTCGTAGAACGTGCGCGAGAACAAGACCTCGCCAGCGCCCACCGGATCGGTTGAATCAACCAGAATCGCGTCGTACTTGCGCGTTTCTCGCTGCATGAACTTAAACGCATCCTCGATCACGAGTTCGGCGCGGGGATCACGATAGATGGCGCCTGCGTCGTTAAGCGAAGGCAGGTGCGTCACGCAGAAATCCACCACCGTAGGATCGATCTCGACCATATCGACGTGATCAATCGGGTGCTTGAGGACCTCGCGCAAGATGCCCCCGTCGCCGCCGCCCACGATCATCACGCGCCGTGGGCGCGCACAGGCGAACAGCGGCACGTGCGTCAGCATCTCATGGTAGATGAACTCGTCCTTTTCGGTGGTCTGGACGATTCCGTCAAGGACCAGCACCTTGCCCCATCGTTGGGTCGCGAAGATCTGGACCTTCTGGTAGGGAGTCGCGCCCTCGAACAGGAGTGCCTCGGCGGTAAAACCCTGAAAAACCTCGTCACCGTACAAGGTTTCCTGAAAGCGTATCCCCACGGTCGTCACACCGCCAGTGCGAGCGCAGGCGCACCACGGCCACGTTCCAGCACGTGGATCTGAACGGTTTCCGGCGCAAAGTACTTACGGCAAACCTGCACGGCGATGTCGTTGTCGAACCGCTTGCAAGAAAAGATATCGATGTAGACCTGGCCCAGGTTCTCGGCAAAATGGGCGCAGATATTGGACGTTTCGATGAGTTGCAGCAGCGTGTAGCCCGCCGCATCGAAGGAGTGGGTGGCAAAATGCTCGAGCTGCGGTTCGCCGTAGGCTTTCATCTTGATGGCATCGATCAAATCCTTGACCCATGCACGAAGATTGTCGGCGTTTACCAGGCGATCGCGGGGACAACCGGCAAGATCTAGGACCAAATGTTGACCCCAAATCGGTGCGTCTTGATTCATGTATAGAACCCCTCGTAGTTAAAAGTTGAGCATGACCCCACCACGAGTACAGCGCCTCTGCCAGCGCTGCGAAGTTTCTAACTTGGCCGCGGGCTACTTGAGGAGCCTCCTCGATAATTCGCTTGTCCGGCTACTGGAACAACTCACAAAGCCTCCGACCTATTGCAGAGCGCGCAATTTACACTTTTCGTTCTTGATTGCAAGAAAAAGTATTGGCCACGATGCACGCGTTTTACCGGGAGCCGGGGCGTCAAATCCGCGGGGGACAAGCTGGAAGCCATGCGAGCAGTTCACGCAGTGCGGGCAAGTAACCACTGACATTGAAATGATCGATGCCCTCGAGCACCTTGAAGGCGAGTGGGCACTGGTTCGCGCGCAGGGTTTCCAGTCTTGGTTGCAGCGTTTCACTCGGGAATAAGCGATCACCGTTTGAATGCAGCACATGGGTAGGGGTCGTGAAAGTCACCAGCGAATCGGGGATCTGACCGGCGATGGGGACCGCTGCTGCAAAGGCTAGGTCGGTTTGCTGCAGAAAATACCAGCACCCGATCGCGCCGAGACTGTAACCGACGAGGTAGCGGGCACGCTCGGCGGTGGCGTAGTGCGCCTCGATGCGCTGCAAAAGGCCGCGCACGGCGCGAGAATTGGCGGGCGACTGCCACTCTCCACCCTGGCTGACAGGGGCGACGAACACCGCGTTGAGTGTCTGCCAGGCCGGCACTATCAATTGCTCCAACAACCCGCGACCGTAGTAGCCGACGGGCGGACCGCCGTAATGCAAGGCCATGACCAAGGGCGCGGCACGCGGCGTCGCCGGCAGATGGAGGGTGACGGCGATCGGCGCGCCGTCCACGTCCACGATGAGGTCATGATAGCCGGGGGTAGACGGTAGCGGTGAGGTGTTAGGCATGGAATGGCTTTTATCAGAGGCACTCATCCCGGTGCCGCAGGCATCGTCGCCTCGCGTGGAGACACCCTAACCCGCTTCCAGCGCCGCCAATACGGAGGCCGGATGCGTTTCGGCTTTGGGCACTTTCCGCCAGTGTTTGCGCACCTTGCCGTCGGCGCCGATCCATACTGTGGAGCGGATAACGCCGATAGTTTTCTTGCCGTACAGCATCTTTTCGCCATAGGCCGCGTACTGCTCCATGACCTTGCGTTCAGGATCGGAGAGCAGAATGAAGGGCAGACTGTACTTACTCGCAAATGCGGCATGGGATGCGCTGCCGTCTGCTGAAATGCCGAGCACGACCACCTTGCGCTTCGCGAGCGCTGCCCAGTGATCGCGAAACCCGCAAGCTTCCTTGGTACAGCCGGGCGTGTCGTCTTTCGGATAGAAATACACGATCACCTCGTGTCCTTTGAACTCCGCCAGCGAGCGCTCCGTGCCGGTTTGATCCAGCAACGTAAAAGCGGGTGCGGCCTTGCCTTCCTCAATCGCCATCCGGGCCTCCTTTTTTAATCGCGCGCCGATAACTTTGCGTCATATACTCGTCGAAGTCGGCAGGCGCGATCTCTTCGGCGTCGGCAGTGTCGTACACTTCCATGTGTTCTCCACGGCGAAACATTCGCTTGCCGAGGCGCGGAAAGTCCGCGATATCGATCTCACTGCGTTCGCCCCCTAGCAGACACACAAGACTCTTGCTAAACGGGTTGCGCAACTGGTGCGGCACGGAAGGCGCCGAAAATCCAACGAAGTCACCGACCCCCAGCAGGTGTTCGGCGCCATCAATTTCGATCACGCCCTGGCCTTGCAGCACGTATATCCACTCTTCCTCACAATGCCGCGTGTGGTAGGGAGAAGCTTCCGTGCCGGGCGTGAGCCTGATCAAATTCACGCGCGAGCGGGTCAGGCCCACCAATCGATCAAGCTGCGTACCGGGCACGATAGCACCTGGATTCCACACCTGCGCGATCGTTTGGCGGAACTCGAACGCTTTCTCGGCACGGACGATGGGTTCTTTTTCTTCCATAAGGCTCGGCGTCTAATTTGGCGCACCGCGGCTGTGCGCGAGGTGAAGGGTAGGGCGAAGTGTTCGAACTTGTAATGCCAGCCAGCTGTCCGGCGAGCATAGCACTGTGCTGCGCGTTGAACGCCCTGCGTTTACAGCGGACGCCGAATGAGATAGCGCTAGCCCACCGCCGCAGTCGCGGCCTCCGCGCAATCAATCGGTCACGACGAGCAGGTCTTTGGCATCGACCTGCTGACCGATTGAGACCGTAATCTGCTTGATCTGTCCGGTCTGTTCCGCCCGAATGGAGGTCTGCATCTTCATCGCCTCTAGTGTCATCAAGACGTCGCCGCGCGCCACGATATCGCCCACCTTCACTGTAATCTGGGTGATCACGCCCGGCATCGGCGCTCCCAATTGCTGGGGGTTGTCGCGTTCGGCTTTGGGCTGCGCCGCGCGCGGTTTCAAGTGGGTAAGGTCCGCGACCTTGATCGGGCGCGGTTGTCCATTGAGTTCAAAAAATACCGCGCGATGATGGTCATCATGCGGGTCACTGCTGCCCACGTAGCGAATGATGAGTGCTTTGCCGCGCCCCATCACGACATTGATTTCCTGGCCTGCGTCCATGCCATAGAAAAATACAGAGGTGGGCAGCGGGGTGAGATCGCCGAACTCCCGCTGCGACTCGGCGTAGTCGGCAAAGACTTTGGGATACATTAGATAGGACGCCAGCTCCGCGTCCGAAATCGTGCGTTGCACTCGGCGTTCGGCCTCCAGGCGCGCCTGCGCAAGGTCAACGCTTGGCATGTTGGCACCCGGCCGCTCGACCAGTGGCGCGGCCCCTTTCAGTACTTTGCGTTGTAGGGCCGCTGGAAAGCCCTGGTATGGCTGGCCCAGATCACCGCGGAAAAAGGACACCACCGATTCCGGAAAGGTGATTTCTATATCCTCGGCTTCGACTTCCTCTCGCGTGAGTCCGCTGGTGACCATCATCAGGGCCATGTCGCCGACCACTTTCGAGCTTGGCGTCACTTTGATGATGTCGCCGAACATCTCGTTGACCTGCGAATACGCTTTGGCGACGTCCGGCCAGTGCGCGGCGGAGATGCCGAGCGACAGCGCCTGCTCACGCAGATTCGTGTATTGACCGCCAGGCATGCCATGCACATAAACTTCAGAGGCGCCCGCACGGATTTCGCTTTCAAACGCCGTGTAACCACTGCGCACCTGTTCCCAGTAACTCGAGAGCGTACGGATTCGATCGGGATTGAGACCGCTGTCGCGCGGGCCATGCCGTAATGCCTCGACGATCGATCCGAGGTTGGGCTGCGAGGTGAGTCCGCTGAAGGCATCCATCGCTGCATCGACGGCGTCAGCGCCAGCCTCAACCGCAGCCAGCACACTGGCGGCCGAGATACCGCTGGTATCGTGGGTGTGGAAATGGATCGGCAGTCCGACCTCTTGTTTCAAGGTCTTGACCAAGGTGTAGGCCGCGGCAGGGCGACACAATCCCGCCATGTCCTTGATGCCAATCACGTGCGCGCCTGCACGTTCCAGATCCTTGGCAATGCCGACGTAATACTTGAGATCGTACTTGGTGCACGTCGGATCACTCAAATTGCCCGTGTAGCAAATTGCCGCTTCGGCAAGTTTGCCGGTGGCGACCACCGCGTCAATCGCCACTCGCATGTTCTCGACCCAATTAAGCGAATCGAAGATGCGAAACACATCGATTCCTTCGCGCGCCGCCTGTTGCACGAAATATTCAACGACATTGTCCGGGTAATTGGTGTAGCCGACGGCATTGGACGCGCGTAGCAGCATTTGCAGCAGTACGTTGGGGATCCGTTCGCGCAATCCGCGCAGGCGCTGCCATGGACATTCATGGAGAAAGCGCATCGCGACATCGAAGGTTGCCCCCCCCCAGCATTCGATGGAAAACAAGTCGGGCAACAGCTGGGCGTAAGCGCCCGCCACCTGAAGCATGTCATAACTGCGCATGCGGGTCGCGAGCAACGACTGATGCGCATCACGGAACGTCGTGTCGGTCATCAGCACGCGGGGCTGCGCTAGCATCCAATCAGCGAATTTAGCGGGTCCCAGCTGAGCCAGCAGTTGGCGAGTGCCGGTGGGCGGCAGATCGCGCGACACGGCAGGCGCCTCCGGGATGGTGAGTGACGATGGGCGCGGACGTCCTTTGACCGCGCCGTTGCCGTTCACAATCACTTCGCCGATAAAACGCAACAACGGAGTTGAGAAATCCTGCCGGTGCTCGAAATCAAAGAGCTCGGGTGTGGTATCGATGAAGGTGGTGCAATAACGCGCGGCGATAAAGTCTGGATGGCGTAGAAGCTGCTCCAGGAACCGCAGGTTGGTCACCACGCCGCGCACGCGAAACTCGCGCAAGGCACGCAACATGCGCGCCGTGGTTTCATCGGGCGTGGTGCCCCAGGCCGTGACCTTGACCAACAGCGAATCGTAGAAACGGGTGATCTGCGCGCCTGAGTAAGCGGTGCCGGCGTCCAGGCGAATCCCGAACCCGGCTGAGCTGCGATAGGCCGTAATCGTGCCGTAATCAGGAATAAAATTGTTTTCGGGATCTTCAGTGGTGACCCGGCATTGCATGGCGTATCCATTGCAGCGGATCTCTGCCTGAAGTGGCACTCCGCTTTCGATATCGCCGATCGCCGCGCCTTCGGCAATCCGAATCTGTGCCTTGACGATATCTATCCCCGTGATTTCCTCGGTGACCGTATGTTCGACCTGAATCCGCGGATTGACTTCGATGAAATAGACCTCTCCAGTGTCGGCGTTCTGTAGAAACTCCACGGTGCCGGCGTTGGAGTATTCGGCCGCGCGACACAGCTTGATTGCGGATTCACAGACAGTGGCGCGCTGCACCTCGTTCAGGAACATCGAAGGCGCGCGCTCGACAATTTTCTGATTGCGGCGCTGGACCGTGCAGTCACGATCAAACAGATGGACCAGGTTGCCGTGGGTGTCGCCGATAATCTGCACTTCAATATGGCGCGCGCGGCGAATCAGTTTTTCAAGGTAGACCTCGCCGTTGCCGAAAGCCTGTTCGGCCTCGTGGCGTCCGACGGACACCATTTCCAGGAGGGACCCTTCGTCTTCAATGACGCGCATTCCGCGTCCGCCGCCGCCCCACGACGCCTTGAGCATCAGCGGATAGCCGACATGGGCGGCGAGGGCACGAATCTCCGCCGGGTCGTCTGGCAGGGGGCCCGTGGCCGGCATCACCGCGACCCCGGAAGATTCCGCCAGTCGACGCGCGGCCACTTTATTGCCCAAGGTGCGCATGACAGCAGGCGTCGGGCCGATGAAGATTAAGCCTGCAGTGGCACAAGCTTCGGCAAATTCTGGCCGCTCAGACAGGAATCCATAGCCCGGATGAACGGCATCAGCGCCCGCTTCCAGCGCAATTCGGATGATATCGTCGCTGTCCAGGTAAGCTTGAACCGGGGTTTTGCCCTTGCCGACCAGAAACGCTTCATCCATCTTGAAGCGGTGCAAGGCAAAGCGATCCTCTTGCGAATAGATCGCGATGCTTTCGATTTCGAGTTCGGCGGCGGCGCGCATGACCCTGATGGCGATTTCGCCACGATTGGCCACCAACAGACGTTTTATTTTGCGCATGATGTTTAATGAGGACGAATGAAAAAATGCCGCACAGGCGAGTGAGGTTGGCATCGACTCTACACGAGCGTTCGCGGCCAAGAAAGGTCGCTGTTGTGCGTAGCGCGGTGTGGATGATCGCAATCTGCGTGTTGTTGCTCGCCTCACGCGACGGCCTGACCGCCCCGATTCGCTACACCATTGCCGTGGACCGCCAATTCAAGGCGGTCACCGTCGATGCGTGTTTCGGCGCTGGCGTGCCCGCTCAACTCTCCCTCAGTACAGAGGTCGCCCCTAACATTCTCAGTGGGCTTTCCTTGGCGCAGCGATCGCGGCGCAGTGTGTACCGCGCGACGACCGTCGCCAAAGGCTGCGCCCATTACGCGCTCGATCTTTCCGGTCTGCCGCCTGGCAATCCGCATGCGGGATTTCAGCGCTTGACAGGCGCCATTCTGATTGATCCTAGGTGGCTGCTTGCCGTGCCGCACGGCGGTGGGTCGCACACCCTCGAACTGCACTTCATCCTCCCGGTGAGTGCGCGCATCTCCGCGCCGGCTGAAATCCGCGCAGAAGGCGCCGGACGCTGGCGACTGGTGCTAGACACGCGCGCATGGGACCGTAGCGGGCGGCTGGGTATTGGACGTATGTATCAAGCGAAGCACTCGGTGGGTGGCGCGACACTTGCTATCAGCGTGATCGGTTCGCTTGCCGCAGTGCCGGGCGCGTCCTATGCACAATGGGTCACCCAAATCGCGACCACGATGTCTGCGGCCTTTGGTCGCTTCCCGGTACCCTACACCCAGGTTTTGCTCGTGCTGCCGACGCACACCGGCGAGGCCGTGCCCTGGGGCGAAGTGGTACGCGCGGGCGGCGATGGCGTGCTGCTCTATGTCGATCGCACCCGAGGGGTCGAGCAGCTGGCGCAGGATTGGGTGGCATTCCACGAGTTCTCCCATTTGTTGCACCCGTTTATGGGGCGGCGCGACAGCTGGTGGGCGGAAGGCTTAGCGAGCTACTACCAGAACGTGTTGCGCGCGCACGCCGGACAACTGACCCCTCAGGCGGCCTGGCGCGAATTGCATGCCGGCTTTGGTCGCGGGCGGTCTGAGCTTGATGGGTCGACCTTGGCGGTGGCGAGTCACGAGATGATGACACGCCGTCATTTCATGCGCGTGTATTGGAGCGGGGCTGCGATCGCTTTGCTGGCGGACGTCGAATTACGCCTTCGGACCCGCAATCAACATTCGCTGGCGGAGGTCCTCGGTCAATTCTCCCTCTGCTGTCTACCAGTCACCCGCGAGTGGACCGCGCGGGAATTCATGCGGCGGCTGGATGAAATTGCGGGTGTGGCCGTATTTGAACCCTTGCTCGAACACAATTTCGGCGCACTCGGGTTCCCGGACGTGTCACCGGCGTATGCGGTACTGGGCCTGCGCGATCGTGCGGGCGAGTTGGAAATCGGCGGCGGTGCGGCCGAGCGACGGCTGCGCGAAGCCATCATGGGTAGCGACTAGCGATTGACCCTGACGGCACGCCGGACATCGTGCGAACACTCACGGCGGCAGTGCAAAGGCGACGACTGCATCGCCGAGCGGGAAATTGAACAGCGCATGGCCACCGGCGGCCACGGCGACATACTGACGGCCATTGACCCGGTAGGTAATCGGGGGTGCATTGACACCGGCACCTGTCGCGAAGCGCCACAGACGCTTGCCGTTGTTGGCATCGAGCGCGATGAAATCACCGCCAGACTCGCCGGTGAACACGAGACCACCGGCGGTCGCGAGCGTGCCGGAGACGAGCGGTAGCGCGGTCTTGAGCTGCCACTTGATCGTGCCATCCCCTGGGTCGATTGCTGAGAGTGTGCCGGAGCGTTCGACCTCCGCAGGGAAGCTCAGCACGGTGGTGGGGTGGCCGGCTGCGTCTTGTTCGACACGATAGCGCGTCGGGTTGTGCGTCGCTGGCACATAGATCCAACCGGTGGCCGGGTAGTAAGCCGCCGGCGGCCAGTTGGCGCCGCCGGCCGCGCCGGGCGCGACGTCGATGCCCTCACGGGTCGGCCGCTGGAACATGTGCGCGTCCTGCGGCACAAAGGCCTGGGAGCGGCGTATCGGTTTACCCGTGCGACGGTCTAGCACATACAGCCAGCCCGATTTCGATGCCGCAGCAAGCGCGAGCACCGGTTGACCGTCGTCGCCCGGCAAGTCGACCAGGACCGGCGGTGACGCGGCGTCATACCCCCAGAGGTCGTGCGGCACGAGCTGGTGATACCAGCGCAATTTGCCGCTCGCGATCTCGATCGCGACGATCGATGAGGTGTAGAGGTTGTCGCCGGGGCGTTGGTCATCCGCGTAGCCGGGCGAAGCGTTACCGGTACCGAAATATAGGAGCCCGAGTTCGGGATCGATCGACGGCGAGGAATAGATCGACCCGCCGCCGGCCTTCCATGCCGCGCGGTACTGCGTGGCGTCGCGGCGCTCGCGCGCGAGATCGCGCGGCAAGGGATCACCGAAAGAAGTCGTGGCCGAAAATTCGCCTTCCCAGCCTGTCGCGGCAGTCGCATACCAGCGCCAAAGTAAGCGACCATCTTCAACGCTGTACGCCGATAGAAACGCGCGCAGCCCCTCGCGTACCCCAGGCCGGCCGAGGACTGAAGCAGAGTCCTGCTCTGCATCGCTGAGTACTGCGCTGTAGCCGGTGCCACTGACGCCGATGAAGACCTTGCCGTCGTGCACGACCGGCGCCATGTTGCCGGCGAAGCGCGTGTAGCGATCGAAGGCAGCGCGGTGCGCTGGGTCGAAGCGCTCGATGGCGGCGAGATCGGCCGGGTCGCCCGTCATGGGATCGACCACAGGGATATCCCACACCACGCTTCCGGTGCTTGCCTCAAGCGCAATCAGCCGCGCATCAGCCGTGATCATAAAGAGCCGCCCGTAGCCCCAGGCCAGCCCGCGGTTATGCGAGCCGCAGCAGAGTTTGTCCGCTAGGAGCTTGTGCGTATAACGCCATTTGAGTGCGCCGGTGTCTGCCTCGAGTGCAATGACATGGTTAAAAGGGGTGGTGAGATACATCACCCCATCGACGACAAGCGGGTTGGTGGGGAAGGTGCCGACGATTCCGGTCTGGAAAATCCAGGCCGGGGCTAAATGTTTGACGTTGTCAGTATCGATATCACGCAGGGCGCTGTAACGCTGGTTCGCATAGCCGTGCCCGTAGGTCAGCCAATTGTCTTGATCTCGGTGTGAGGTGGCGAGGCGGAGGTCGTCGGCATGCAGCGACCAGCCTGCACTTGCCAAGACGATCACGGCGATACACGTGAATAATCGGAGACGACTTCGCAGATTCATTTTGCGGCATCCTCGTGCAAGGGCTGAGCGGATGACGCTACCCGGTCGGCGCTGAGTGTGGTGGTCATGAGTTCGAATACGGAAGTGCTTGCACGTACATGATAATTCAATTTATCACGCTTGATCGGCGAGCGTAGAAAGGTGACCATTCGGGTGGCAGTGGAAATGCATTCCACGAACACGCTTAACGCTTTATCTCTGCAACTGTCACCACCTGGTAGACCCCAAATCGCAGAACCGCCTTGCGCGCCAGAATTATTGGCTCGGGCGGGCCATCAACTTAGGGAGAGAAACCGAACGTGAATTCCAAGGTATACCCGGATGCTGCCTCTGCGCTTAAAGGCGTGGTGGCCGATGGCATGACGGTGGCTTCCGGCGGCTTCGGCCTGTGCGGCGTGCCGCTGGATCTGGTCGTCGCGCTACGCGATACCCATGTAAAGAATCTGACCATCGTCGGCAACAACGTCGGCTGCGACGGGCATGGCATGTGGCTGGTGCTGGCCAACGGCCAGATCCGCAAGGCGTGCCTTTCGTTCGCAGGTGATAACAAAATCCTCGAAACCCAGTTCATGGAAGGCAAAATCGAACTGGAATTCAACCCGCAGGGCACGTTGGCTGAGCGTCTGCGCGCGGGTGGTGCCGGCATTCCGGCCTTCTATACGCGTACTGGCTACGGCACAGTGATCGCAGAGGGCAAGGAAACCCGTCAGTTCAACGGCGAGTGGTACGTGATGGAAACCGCCCTCATCGCCGATGTGTCCTTGGTAAAAGCGTGGAAGGGCGATACCGAAGGCAATCTGGTGTACCGCAAGACCGCGCGCAACTTTAACCCGATGATCGCCTCTGCCGGCAAGCTCACCATCGCGGAAGTCGAACATCTGGTGCAACCGGGCGAAATTGATCCGGATCAGGTTCACACGCCGGGCATTTTTATTGACCGCATCGTGGTCTCCACCCCGTACGAGAAATACATTGAGTATCCCACCACACGTCCGCGTGCGGCCAAGGCGACAGCTTCCGGAGGAAACATCTGATGGCCTGGACCCGTGAAGAGATGGCGGCCCGTGCCGCCCAGGAATTGCGCGACGGTTACTATGTCAACCTCGGTATCGGCATTCCGACGATGGTGGCGAACATGGTGCCGGAAGGCATGAATGTGACCTTGCAAAGCGAGAACGGCCTGCTCGGTATCGGCCCGTTTCCCAATGAGGGCGAGATCGATCCGGACCTGATTAATGCCGGCAAGCAGACCATCACCGATCTACCTCACTCTAGTTATTTCTCCTCGGCTGACAGCTTCGCCATGATCCGCGGTGGTCACATCCACCTATCGATCCTCGGCGGCATGCAGGTCGCGCAGAACGGTGACCTGGCCAACTGGATGGTGCCCGGTAAAATGGTCAAGGGCATGGGCGGCGCGATGGACCTGGTCGCAGGCGTGCGTCGCATCGTGGTGGTGATGGAGCACAACGACAAGGCCGGTGATCCGAAGTTCAAGAAGGCCTGCACCTTGCCGCTCACGGGCAAGGCCGTGGTGGATGTGCTGATCACGGAACTCGGCGTATTCGAGATCGACCGCAAGAACGGCGGGGCAAAGCTGATCGAGATGGCCAAGGGCGTGACGCTTGAGGAGATCAAATCGCGGACTGAGGCGGAGTTCAGCGTGGCAGTCTGAGCGAGGCGTTCGCGAGCATTCGCGAGTACGCTTTCAGCGCGGGTCGCGCGTTCCGAGGAGCAGCTCGCGCTGGTGCATCCTAGTCAGGATCTCCAAACCGTTTTTGATCACGGCAGCCGGATCGACCTGGCCAAGTTCGCGCGCCATATCCGTCAGAATTTCTTGCGCATTCTTGCCGTGCGTATCGCGCACCGTGAGAAAAAGCTGGCGTGAGATCGCGTTCAGATCGAGTATTCCGTAGCGATGGGACCGATCCCTGAATGCGACCAGATGCGTTTCCTTGGCGGGTGGCGCAGTGGGCCTGAATTCGGCAGTGATCGCATGCACGGGGAATCGATAGGTCTCGAGCGTGTGAATGGGATTGACCACAATTTCGTCGGCTAGCAGATCGCCCGCCAGATTAATCCCGTCGAGCAGGAGCTGCCGCTCGTCAGTGGCAATTAGATTCTCGAGCCAATCGAAATGGGCGAGTTCGTAGAGGTAGGGCGGATCATCACTCGCGCGCCGGGTATGCTTGAGATAAGCGAGAAACTCAGTGGGCAACCTGGCAAAGACCGGCGTCGTCGCCCGGTGCCTGAGTAAGTAATCCTGGACCATGGAGGTCCACCGTTCCGCCGCGAGAACTTCTTTGATGCGCGGAAAATTATCCGCCATGAAACGCTCGATGTGGTAGATCACCGCGTTGCGGTAGACGGCGACCCGTTCTGCAGGAAGATCCGGCGGGGCAGGTCGATGCGTGGGGTCACGTAGGTGATTGGCGAACGCGCGTTGTGCGCGCACGAAGGCGGGCTCGTCCACGTTCGGTTTCATCCGGTGGCGAGGTCGGCGGGCTGCGTGAGCGCCAACCCCTGTGCCGCCTGCAGGTGCGCGATTTTCGCGACTTCTCGGACGACCTCCGCCAGCTCTGGAATATCTTCATCCCGTTCCAGCAGCGTGGGGAAGGTGCCCAGTTCGGCATACGCGAAGCGCAGCAAATCCCATACGGGATCGATCACGGGCGCGCCGTGGGTATCGATCACCAACCCGGAATCCGTGCGCAGATGGCCGGCAACATGCGCGTAGGCGATGCGCGAAGCGGGGAGTTGGCATAGGAAATCGTGCGCGTCGTAGCCGTGATTGACACTGTTGACATAAACATTGTTGATATCAAGTAGGAGGTCGCAATCGGCTTCGGCAAGCACCGCTTTGATGAAGTCTATTTCTGGCATTTCCTGCAACGGGACACAATAGTAGGAGGCGTTCTCGACCGCGATTTTGCGTTCAAGAATGTCCTGCACCAGGCGGATGCGTGTGGCGAGATGCGTGACGGCCTCGGCCGTGAATGGCATTGGCAGGAGTTCGTAGAGCAGTCCGGACTCACCGCAGAACGACAGATGGTCGCCATAAATGCGTATCTGGTAACGCTCGAGAAACTGCTTTATCTCGCGGACATAGGGCACGTCGATCGGGTCGGGTCCGCCGAGGTTAAGCAGGAGACCGTGACTGACCAGCGGGACGCGCGCGGCAATCCGCGCGAAGGCATCGCCCAAGCGGCCACCGGCGCCGAGCCAGTTTTCGGGCGCGATCTCCATGAAGCCAATCGCGGGCGGGATTGAAATCTGCAGCGGGCCCAGATGAACCCGCCGAAGACCGAGGCCGGCGCCGTGTATCAAAGGCTTCTGATACACGGCGGCCCGGGCTAGCTGGGTAGGGAGCTACTGAACCAACAGTAAGGTTTATTTCTGGATGTGCGGCATCGAGCAGCTGGCGCCACTGAAGGTGCCGCATACGGCCGGATCCTTGGCACCCGTGCCAAGTTTGCCACCCGAATACTTCGCCTTGCCGTCGCCACCATAGGTAAATCCGGTCTCGTCATTGATCATGACCTTGTTGCCTTGCATGTCGACGGATTCGGTCGCGACGGTAACGCCATGACCGAATTCGACCATTTGGAACGGGTTGTCGGCATTTGCCGCTGCCGACAGCGCCAACACTACCGATGAGCCGATCGCCATGGCGACTGGCTTCAGATTGATTTTTTTCATCTGACCTTCCTCCTCAATTGCACTTAAACGCTTTACGACAACCCCTGCGCGCGAGCGCCAAAACGGCCGATAATGCTATTTCCATTACGCGATCGGCTCGGCGCCACCGGTTCAGCGGTGCGTCGATGTTAGTGCCGGGCAAAAAGGCTGTCCACCGGGCTGACGGGTTAAAAAATAGCAGATTCAGAGGGGGATAAAAAAACCGCCTGAGGATCTCAGGCGGGTACGCAACGGGCTGCGTAACGCTATCGCTACGGAAATAGATTCTAGAAGCGGGGTGCTTTGGCCACATGGGAATAAATCCCTTAAAAGCTAGGTATTTGGATGGTTTGATCTGCAGGCTGGGCTTAGCCGGTGCCTTGCTGCTCGGGGTTTCCGCCGCCGCAACGGCCATGAATGAAGCCGGCTCCGCGCTCGCACGCGGGGACTTTCCGGCTGCCTACCGATTGTTTTCGAAGGGTGCGCAAGCCGGGGATCCGATCGCGCAGAACAACCTTGGGGTTCTCTATCTGAAAGGCAAAGGAACACCTCGGGACTTCGGGTCGGCAAGAGTCTGGTTTGAACGTGCGGCTTCTCGCGGACTGCCCGGTGCCAAACACAACCTGGGCATCATGTATTTGCGCGGATACGGCATGAGCAAAGACTTGGTGGAGGCTGCACGCTGGTTGGGTGAGGCCGCCACTGATGGCGATCGCGAGGCGCAATTCTTCACTGGACTGCTCTATTACCGCGGTCACGGTGTGACGCGCGATCTCGCCACCGCCCGTCACTGGTTCACGCGGGCGGCGGATCAGGGCTTGGCCGCTGCAGTCTACAATCTCGCCGTGATGCAGTTACAGGGCGAAGGCGGTGCACGCGACGAGACGCAGGCACTGGCCTATCTCGAGCATGTCCAACATGAAAGTGACTACGCCGCGCTGCTGCTCGGTCAGGTCCATCTGCAGCATGCGGATGAAGCAGGCCGCGGCGCACGCGCGCTGGCGATCTTCAAGTTGTTAGCAGAGGCCGGTGATTCGGCCGCTCAGTTTCAACTGGGCATGATGTATATTTCTGGCCGGGGCACGGTGCAGGA
>JAYTEX010000235.1:0-10597 GCA_043734785.1 Pseudomonadota bacterium
CCGTCGAAGTCTAGCGAGAGTGCACTAAGATGCTCCTCCTGCGCGAATGTCGTAAGCGGCCTCGGGTACTCGCCTTTGTTTAACCTGAGGTCGAGCTGCGGTGGGGCCGCGTAAGGATTCAGCAGATACCGCCGCGCAGCCGCGTAATCACCAATGAGGTTATCTCCAGACCGGTAGCCCGCGACAGGCCGTGCCGCGAACACGATATTGCCAGCGATCATGGCATCTGGCTGTTCGTCTTCGGGGCGGCGTATCAGGGTAATCCCGGCTGCGCGCGTTAGCACCGTGTTATTGAGCACTCGAACATAGCGGGGTCGATCATTATGAGGCTGGATGTGCAATGCGTCCTGGACGGCGTTCACGAATAGGTTGTTGTAAAGCGCTATTCGTCCTTCGCCCTGGAATAACGCTTCGGTGGGATTTTGAAAGAAGAAGTTGCCGTAGATCAGATACAAATCATCCGCGCCCGAACCGTGTAACGGCCAATGCCCCACCAACACATTCGGCCGCGCAAAGTCGCCGCTCGAGGCGTGCTGACCTTTGGAGAACACGTTGTGGCGAATGATTGTCGCTTGCGGCGTCACCGGCATTCCGGGTATTGGGTTACGTTCCTGTTGATGCTTGATCTGCAGGTTGTAGCCTAAGCTCTCGGTCACGAGATTGTATTCGATGAGGCCAGCGACGAAGGGCGCGCTGCCGTCGGAATCGCCGAAGTACATGCCAGTGCCCGCACCCTCGATGATGTTCCTGCGCACCACCCAATTCCAGGCCGGGCATTTGGTCGAAATGCCGACCACCTGCTGATTCGCCCCATGCCCCACCACCTTGAGATTCTCAAGCCGGATGTGATGTGCCCATTGTGCGTCGCCTTCGCATTTGACCGCGTCAACCGGAATTCCCTGCCCATCCAGGGTCAAATTGCGAATCACCAGATAACTTGCGTTGCGCAAGCTCACCGTATTGTGGCCAGCACGCGCCAGGAAGCGGGCCGCTGCACCGGTGGCCGGCCCGGTGATAACGATCGGTGCCTCGGCGGTCCCGTTGATGAACTGCACTGGCAAACCCTCCAGGTATTGCCCGGGCGCGAGGTGCAGTTCGTGCCCTGGCTGCAGCGCGCGCAGCGCCGCGAGGTAGTGGCCGGGATCAACGTGATGAACCACCCCGTTAACGGCGGCGGCAGAGGCGCAATGCAGGAGCAACCAGGCTGCGCTCGCGCATTCGCGCAGGCTCATAGTCCTTCGAGCAGTTTCTGCGCGTGGCGGATCGGTATCGCATAGGTAATGGCGGAAGGGTCCTTCAGCAGCCCTTCCTTCGACGTCCGCGCGAGTACGCTGTTCACCACGCCAATCACGTGACCGGTTTGCACCTCGAATACGGGGCTGCCACTGTTGCCGGGATAGGCAATCACATCGAGCTGGAAAACTTCGAAGGGTTCGCGCAGCCGGCGGATCTGCTCCGCTGAGAGGGTTTGAGTGGTGGCTTGCGGCATCGCGATCGGGCTGATAGAGGATACGATGCCGGCATTCGTCGAGGCATACAGACCAAGAATCGCGCCGATCGGGAATCCGATAATGGCGATCGCCTGGCCTTCCCGGGCAGTGTCGGCATCGCCCAGCGACAGTGCTGGCCCTGGTGCCCCTTCCATCTCGAGCACCGCCAGATCATGGAAACGATCTTGCGCGACCAGCTTGGCACGCCGCACGTCCGGCGTCTTGCCGCGGCCCAGAAAGACCACGAGTTGAATCTTCTCGGTGAGGTTGCCCTGCCCTTGTGCCACGTGATAATTGGTGATCACGTGGCGCCCGTGACCGACGACGAAGCCAGTCCCCGCCAGCACGTGCCGTGGTGCGCGCAACGCCTCATAAGTGCCCACGCCCACCACACTCGGGCGCGCGCGCTCGACCAGATCGGGCAATTCGAGCGCAACACACCAAGGTGCCAGCGACCAGATGATGACGACCACCAACGGGTTGAACAATCGGATCATGATCATTCGCGTGCGCGTCCTTCTACCACTTGTCCAGCCGCTATCTTACGTTCCCAGACCAGGGAGGTCCGCACAATTTCAGTGAGATCGTCAAACCTGGGGCGCCAATCAAAGCGCGCATTCAACGCTGAGGCATCTGCCACCAGTTCCGGTGGATCGCCGGCGCGGCGCGGCGCGTAGCGCACGGGTAAGGGCACTCCGGTCAGGCGTTCGACGACATCGATCACCTGGCGCACGCTGTAGCCGTGCCCGTAACCGCAATTGAGCGTCGCTGATTCTCCCTGGTGCGCCAGATACTCCATGGCGCACAGATGGGCTGCGGCCAGATCGCACACATGGATATAGTCGCGCACGCCGGTACCATCGGCAGTGGGATAGTCGGTCCCGAATACCTGCAGCTCCGGGCGCTTGCCGGTCGCCACTTCGCAGGCAACCTTAATAAGCAACGTGGCGTCCCGGGTCGATTGCCCGATTTCCGCGTCCGGATCGGATCCGGCCACATTGAAGTACCGCAGAATCACATGCCGCATCCCGCTCGCGGCGCAGGCATCGCGCAGAATCTGCTCGGCCATGAGTTTGGACGAGCCGTAGGGGTTGATCGGCACCTGCGGTGTTGCTTCCCGGCAGACCGCCACAGCGGGGATGCCATAGACCGCCGCAGTGGACGAAAAAATAAACTGCTTCACGTTGGCCGCAACGCAGCATTCAATGAGGTTGCGGGCGCTGCAGGTGTTGTTGCGGTAATACTTGAGCGGGTCGCTGACCGATTCGGGTACCACGGTCCAGGCCGCGAAGTGCATGACGGTATCGATTTGGTGCTGGCGCAAGGCGTGCGTGACAAGCTCGGTATCGCCGGTATCGCCAACAATGAGTTCACCAAACAGGACCGCGCCGCGATTGCCTTTGGAGAGATTGTCCAGGGTCACGAGCTGGTGCCCGGCCTGGCCGAGTAGTTTCACGACATGGCTGCCGATATAGCCGGCGCCCCCCGTTACAAGAATATTCGCCATGAGCGGCCTCGCTGGAGTGTTTGCATTGTCATCTTCAACGGCCGCACATCGTTGGGGGTAGGCGCATCGTGGAACGCGCACTTGCACCGCAACGTTTGAGTGGGCGCGGATGGGCGGGTGGTGTTCGCCGATTCTATAGCGGCACTATTGCGGCGCGGTAAACTGGGATCGCCGAGCGAGTCGTAAATCCAGATTTATATCCTTCGCACGAACCGGTCCAAGTGCCCGTAAAACGGATGGCCAAGGTCGGCGGGTCACGCCGGAACTTAGGCTATACTCGCCTATCGTCGTCGTCACCAACAACCGCTAATCCCGAAGGAGAACAAAGGCATGTTCCGGTTTAAGTCATGGGGAATATTGACGCTGATTGCATTGAGCTCGCCGGTCTTCGCACACGACTACCCCACCATGGATCGGGTCGACCAGGTGCTCACCTGCATGCGCCAGAATGGCGGTCAGAATGTCGACAACCTCTTTCGGTGTTCCTGCGCAATCGACGCCATCGCGCAGCAACTTACGCTGGAAGATTTCAATACGGCGCGAACCTATGAAATCTACAAGAATATGCCGGGCGAAAAAGGCGGCCTGTTTCGGGAATCTACGGACGGCAGTATAGCGGTAGAAAAACTGGCGGCCGCGCGCAAAGAAGCCCAGAAGCGATGCTTCGTGGGGGCCACGCGGCAAACCGTGAGGCCAACGGAGAAAGCGCCGTCCAAAGCAGTCGAAAAAGCCGGCGCGAAGGCAGCGAAATAGGCGGTCCTCGCGATGCTGCAAAGTGGTTGCTGGAGTAGATTTTAGCTCTATAATCGAGCGATGTTCGGCCGCAAATTGCGGCATAAACGCCAGCGCGGCAAGCCCTTAGCGCGCGCCACGGGCGAGTCACTAATGGATAGGGCCGAGATCCGTGAGTGGCGTAAAGGTGAGCCCGCAACCGGGGCGTCGAATCGTGGTATCGCAAAAAGTCGTCATCACCGAGAAAAATTCGAATGACCACGCCCCGCAAGGAAACCAACACTTATCCTGCCTTGACGATGCGTGTGCTGAACGCCGCGCGTCGCCTGATAAATCGCAATCCTTCTAAATTCGGCCTAGCGCCTAGCCTGGCCTGTGCGTTGCACAATTTCCCATACTCTGCGGTGCGCCTCTGATCTCGGGTGCGGCGCGTGGAGTCAAAACTTGCTAGAGATCGACTGAAAAACGGTTAACAGTAAAATTAATGTGAAGTAAGGAGGAGGTCATGAAAAAAGCATCGTTCAAGCGATGGCTTCTGGCAGCAGCCTCTCTATCAGCAGTGGCCGCATCTGGAACGGTCATGGCAAATGCTGAATTAGAGAAGCTGATGCAAGACCCCAACTACTGGGTTTTCCCAGGGGGTAATTACTGGAACTGGCGTTATTCGGAGTTGAACCAGATCAACACCACGAATGCGAGCAAGATCCAGGCGGCGTGGACGTTCTCCACGGGCGTCCTGCGCGGCCACGAAGGGGGTCCACTGGTCCTGCCGGCTTCGGCGACCGGTATGAAGGGCGATACCTTGTTCATCCATGCGGCATTCCCGAACAACGTTTTCGCGATCGATCTCGATACGCTGGAAGTGCTGTGGGAATACGTGCCGGTTCAGAACTACGATGAAACGGTCCCAGTCATGTGCTGCGATACCGTCAACCGTGGCCTCGGATATGGTGAAGGCAAGATCCTGCTGCAACAAGCCGATACAACACTCGTCGCGTTGAATGCCAAAGACGGCGCCGTGGTGTGGTCGATCAAGAACGGCGATCCGAAACTTGGTCAGACCAATACCAATGCGCCGCACGTCATCAAGGACAAAGTGTTCACCGGCATGTCGGGCGCTGAGTTCGGCGTGCGTTGCTGGATGAACGCCTACAACCTGAAAGATGGCAAGCGGGCATGGCGAGCGTACAGCATGGGTCCAGACAGCGACATGCTGTTTGATCCTGCTAAAACCACTTCGATGGGGCAGCCGGTCGGTGCGGATTCTTCGCTGAAAACCTGGAAGGGTGATCAGTGGAAAATTGGCGGCGGCTCGACCTGGGGCTGGTGGCCGTATGACAAAGAACAGAACCTGATGTTCTATGGATCTGGCAACCCCTCGACCTGGAATCCGGTTGTGCGTCCTGGCGACAACAAATGGTCGCAGACCATTTTTGCCCGCGACGTCGATACCGGTGTTGCGAAGTGGGTCTATCAGATGACACCCCATGACGAATGGGACTATGACGGTATCAACGAGATGATCCTCGCCGATATCAAAGTCAAGGGCGTCGATACTAAAGCCCTCGTCCACTTCGATCGTAACGGCTTCGGTTACACGCTTGACCGTACCAACGGCGCCTTGTTGGTAGCCGAAAAGTTCGATCCGGCGGTGAACTGGGCGACCCACGTCGATCTGAAGACGGGCCGTCCCCAAGTCGTCGCGAAGTACAGCACTCACCATGGCGGTGAAGACAACAACACCACGAACATCTGCCCGGCCGCGTTGGGGACGAAAGACCAACAGCCAGCAGCGTTCAGTCCGAAGACCGGCTTGTTCTATGTGCCGACGAATCACGTCTGCATGAACTACGAGCCTGTCAGCGGTGGTGAATATGTCGCGGGTCAGCCGTATGTGAATGCAGTGCTCAGTATGTTTCCGGCTGGTCGAGTCTCGCCTGGTCCTGAATTCGGCAACAATGCCGAAAACAATAACCTGGGCAACTTCGTAGCCTGGGATGCGAGCGAAGGCAAGATCAAGTGGTCGATTCCAGAGCGGTTCTCTGTTTGGAGTGGCGCGCTCGCGACGGCCGGCGATGTCGTGTTCTACGGCACCCTCGAAGGGTACCTGAAGGCCATTGACGCCAACTCCGGCAAGCTGCTGTGGCAGTTCAAAACCCCGTCCGGCATTGTCGGTAACGTCAACAGCTGGGGCCATAAAGGCAAGCAGTATGTGGGCGTGCTGTCTGGCGTCGGCGGTTGGGCTGGCATCGGCATGGCCGCTGGTCTCATCAACGACACCGATGGTCTGGGCGCAGTGGGCGCCTATAAAGGCTTGAGCAGCTACACCCGCCTCGGCGGCGTGTTGAGCGTGTTCAGCCTGCCCTAAGGGACGCACAGTGACTGACGAAAAGTGAGTCACTGACGAACCCCGAACCCGGCACCTCTCGAGGTGCCGGGTCTTTTTTAAGAGTCATAAACCACTCACATTGCTGAGCCGAGCGGGACGATTTCGCGGCACGTGCAAATCTTGAGCAGCCTTCCATTGATACGGCCATTGGTAGGAAATGGTCTCACGGATGCGCCCCGAGCATTGGGCGCTTAGGAGAACAGCGCCTGAGTTCAGGGCGGATTAACGACTATAAGCGGACGCTGCACCTGCGCCGGGAGCAGGCTTAAGATATTCGGCGGGCGGGCTTGGAAAATTCAGATCTCAGAAAGATTATTTGGAGCGCAGGACAATGATTTCGAAAAAGACCGTGTTAATGGCGCTGCTGGCGGCGTTTCTCAGCGCAAACGTGAACGCTGAGGAGCATGTGATCAAGGCGGTCGTGACCAATTGGATGCCATTAGTCACCTATGTCAAACCAGGAGATACCGTCAAGTTTGTGCAGATGATCGGTCACGACACCGAAACGATCGAAGGGATGCTCCCCAAAGGAGCGACGCCTTGGAAATCTAAACTGGGCGAAGAAGGGTTTAGCGTGAAGTTGGAGAAAAAGGGCGCCTATATCTACAAATGTGCCCCACATGTGACCACCGGCATGGTGGGAGCGATAGTGGTCGGTAACGGCGTACCTAAGAACCTGGCCGCGCTTGATGCTTCACTCAGCGAGGTGAAGATTGGCAAGAATATGGTCAAGCGCGCGATTCGAAAGCTGAACGAAGATCTAAAAAAGACCGGCCGACTGAAGTAAAGAATAACGGGACATTTCGATATTTCCGGTGGCCGCCGTTTGGCCTCAATTGACGCAATCAAACCCGAGAGCCTCATGAAGATGAAATTTGAAGTCAGGAAGCACACTTGCTGCGCGGTCATCTGCGCGCTCCTGGTGCTCAAGGTGGCCGTTACCCAGGCTGGTGACGTGCCGGCCCGCAGCGTGCTGAAAGTCTGCGCACCACCCTATAACTTGCCAATGTCCGACAAGGACGAATCCGGTTACGAGAATAAGATCGCGCAGCTGTTCGCCAAGCAGTTGAAGCTCCCGCTAGAATTCACTTGGTTTCCGCAGCGCATGGGTTTCGTGCGTGCCACGCTCAAGAACAACGAGACCGAGGATGGTACCTACAAGTGCGATCTCGTGATGGGGGTGCCCGATAACTACGAACTCGCGGCGACCACGCGACCCTATATGCGCTCGGCATGGGCGATGGTTTACATCAAAGGGCGCGGTCTCGACTTCATCCAGTCGCAGGATGATCTTAAAAATCTCACCGATGAACAGAAAAAATTACTGCGCATTGGGATCTGGGATCAAGGCCCGACCACCGAGTGGATCTATCATCTCGGCTTGATTGATAACGCCACCCCGTTCCCGATCATGTCTGGCGACCCGCGACAGGGACCGGGACATATCATTGAGAACGATCTTGCGCAGGACAAAGTAAACTTGACCTTCGTGTGGGGCCCGATTGCGGGCTATCTCGCCAAGAAGACCACTGCGCATGAGCTGGTGGTGATCCCGTTACAGAATGAGCAGGGCTTGAAATTTGATTTCCAGATTGCGATGGCGGTGCGCCAAGCAGACACTGCATGGAAGCGTGAGATCAATGCATTGATCGCGAAAAACCAACCAGAAATCGACCGCATTCTTGCTGATTACGGGGTGCCGGCGCTCGCATTACTGCCGCCTGTGGCCAAACGGGAAGACGATGATGATTAGTGCGCACAAGTTGTTCTGGGTCATTACGCTGGGAGCCTGTCTGTGCGCCTCGGGTGCATTCGAGGCCCGTGCAGCGGAGACGCTCGCGGAAGCACCGCAGGAGGTCGAATTTTCCGAAGCTGAAAAGCTGCTCTGGTTGGGCGATCAGTTGAAGGCGGTGACTGCGCCATCCTTGCTCGAGTATCGCTTCACCAAGGCGGGCACCCTAGAGGAAGGTTTCACAGATTCTGTGCGCTTTACCGTCAGCCAGGTGAAACCCGACGGCATGAAGGCGGCTGCGTTGGAGTTCTTCACTGGCGAGCGCCGGTTTCCGATCCCACCGGAAGAGAATACGAACATCAATCCGGTGTTGAAGGTTTTCTTCCAGGGCGACGTTTATGAAATGAATCGCCTGACCGATCCGGATGGTAAGTCGCGCGAGCGCTGGCGCTATTTTCAGCGACGGATCAAGCTCGCACTGGCCGAAACCGCGACGATTGAACCCGTGAAGTTCGACTTTGACGGCAGGTCTTACACCGGCAAGCGCCTGACGTTTACGCCCTACAGCCACGATCCCAAACGCCAATCGTTCGAAAAATTTGCTAACAAGGCGTATGTCGTGATGGTCTCCGATGATCTGCCGGGCTTTGTGTACCAAATCGAGACTGTGGTCCCTGACAAGACCGCTGGCGCGCCGCCGTTGATCAAGGAAACTCTGCAGTTGATCTCCATCAAGCCAATCATTGCGACGGCGAAAGCGCGGGAGGATTAGTCCGGCACTGCGCGCGTGGGGGAGATCCGCACGGCGCAGAATTTGAACTCTGGAATCTTGCCGAACGGATCGAGCGCTTCGTTGGTCAGCAGATTGGCCGCCGCTTCGGCGTAACAGAACGCGATAAACACCGTGCCGCGTTGGATGCCGGCATCCGCCCTGATTTTCGCGACCAGCACGCCGCGCCGCGATTCTGCGCGCACATAATCCTCGGCGCGCAAACCCGCCGCGCGGATGTCGAGGGGGTGGATACTCATGACCGGCTCTGGCTCCAGGGCATCGAGGACGGTGGCGTGTCGCGTCATGCTGCCGGTATGCCAATGCTCGAGTTGGCGACCGGTGATCAGCACGAAGGGATAGGTCGCATCGGGGAGTTCAGCGGCATGGGTATAAGCGGCGGGTACGAATTTGCCGCGACCATTGGCGGTAGGGAACCCTGTTTTGAACAGTATCGGTTCGCCTGGATCGCCTTCCTGCTCGCAGGGGTAGGTCACTGAATGGGTGGCTTCTAGTCGCTCCCAGGTGATGCCGGCAATGCTCGGCGCGGCGGTGCGCAGCTCGGCGAACACGGCACTCGGGTTCGCGTAATGCCAATCGAGGCCGAGTCGACGCGCGATCTCCTGGATGATCCACAGATCCTGGCGCGCGTCGCCTGGCGGTTGAATCGCCTGACGCCCCAGCTGCACGCGCCGATCGGTGTTGGTGAAGGTGCCGGTTTTCTCAGGAAACGCGGAAGCCGGCAGAATGACGTCGGCGAAACCTGCGGTTTCCGTGAAGAAAATATCCTGGACCACGAGATGTTCGAGTTCGGCTAGCGCGTGGCGCGCGTGGTTCAAGTTCGGATCGGACATCGCGGGATTCTCGCCCATGATGTACATGCCTTTGATTTGCCCCGCGTGGATCGCGTGCATGATTTCGACCACGGTCAGGCCGGGTTTCGCATCCAGAGAGGTGCCCCATAGTGCCTCGAAACGCGCGCGCGCGTGCGGATCGTCGACTCTTTGGTAGTCCGGGAACACCATGGGGATCAAGCCCACGTCCGATGCGCCTTGCACATTGTTTTGGCCGCGCAGCGGATGCAAGCCGGTGCCGGGTCGGCCAATCTGACCGGTCAACAGGGCGAGCGAAATGAGGCAACGCGCATTGTCGGTGCCATGCACGTGCTGCGAAATGCCCATGCCCCAGAAAATCATCGAACCTTTGGAGGTTGCGTACTTGCGTGCCACCTCGCGCAGCACATCGGCAGCGATGCCGCAGATCGGTGCCACCGTCTCGGGGCTGTAATCCGCTACCCCGCGCTGCAGTTCCTCAAAACCTTCGGTGTAGCGCGCGATATAGTCTGAATTCTGTAGGCCTTCCGCGATGATCACGTGCATTAAACTATTGAGCAACGGCACATCGGTATCGGGACGGAACTGCAGAAAGTGCGTGGCGTGGCGCGCGAGATCCGACCGGTACGGATCCATCAAGATCAGGGTCTTCCCGGCCTTCACGGCATTCTTGATGAAGGTCGCGGCGACCGGGTGATTCACGGTCGGTCGCGCGCCGATAATCATGATGACTTCAGCCTCGGCCACATCCTCGACCGGGTTGGAAACAGCGCCGGAGCCGATGGTTTCAAGCAGCGCGGCAACCGACGAGGCGTGACACAGGCGCGTGCAATGATCGACGTTATTGGTGTGGAAGCCGGTGCGCACCAGTTTCTGGAACAGATACGCTTCTTCGTTGGACCCTTTCGCGGAGCCGAAGCCGGCCAACGAGGCGGGTCCAAATGTGTCGCGCAGTTGCCGTAGGCCATTCGCCGCGACGCTCAGGGCTTCGTCCCAACTGGCTTCGCGGAAGTAGCGCGAGAGCTGTGCCTTAGGCACGAGCGCCGCTGTTTTGGCCATGCCTTCGCGGCGTAGCAAAGGTTTGGTCAGCCGATCCGTATGATGGACGTAATCGAAGCCGTAGCGTCCTTTAACGCAGAGCCTGC
>JAYTEX010000236.1:0-2976 GCA_043734785.1 Pseudomonadota bacterium
GTGCCCTTGCCACCCGCAATGATCGCGCCAGCATGGCCCATGCGCTTGCCAGGTGGGGCTGTGACACCGGCGATGTAGCCCACCACCGGCTTGTGCACATGCAATGCAATGTACTCCGCCGCGTCTTCTTCGGCGGAGCCGCCGATCTCGCCGACCATGATGATCCCTTCAGTCTGCGGATCGCGCTCGAACAGGCGCAGGCAATCCACGAAATTCATGCCTTGGATCGGATCGCCGCCGATGCCAACACAGGTGCTCTGGCCAAGGCCCGCGCGGGTCGTCTGGTGGACGGCCTCGTAGGTGAGCGTGCCGGAACGCGAGACGATGCCGATCTTGCCCGGCTGGTGAATCGCGGCCGGCATGATCCCCATCTTGCATTCGCCAGGCGTGATGAGGCCGGGACAGTTCGGCCCAATCAAATACACCGTGGGATGGTTGGCCAGCATGGCCTTCACCTTCAGCATATCCAACACCGGGATCCCTTCGGTGATGCAGGCGATGATGCTGACCCCGCCATCGACCGCCTCGGCGATTGCATCGGCCGCGAACGGCGGCGGCACAAAGATCATGCTGGCATTGGCGCCGGTGGCCTTGACTGCCTCGTGCACGGTATTGAACACCGGGCGATCGAGATGCCTGCTGCCACCGCGGCCGGGGGTGACCCCGCCGACCAACTGCGTGCCGTACGCAATCGCCTGCTCGGCATGGAAGGTGCCCTGCTTGCCGGTGAAACCCTGCACGATCACGCGCGTGCTTTTATTGATAAGTATCGACATTACTTTGCTCCTCCGGCCGCGAGCACCACTTTGCGCGCGGCATCGCCAAGATCCTCCGCGCTGGTGAGCGCGAGCCCGCTCTCGGCCAGCATGCGCTTACCCTCAACCACATTGGTGCCTTCGAGACGCACCACCACGGGCACATTCACGCCAACCTCCTTGACTGCCGTGATAATGCCGCTGGCGATCAAATCACAGCGCACGATGCCGCCGAAGATATTGACCAGGATGGCTTTCACGTTGGGATCCGAGCAGATAATTTTGAACGCCTCCGCGACTCTCTCGGCAGTCGTTCCGCCACCCACATCCAGAAAATTGGCCGGCTCGCCGCCGGATAACTTAACGATATCCATGGTCGCCATCGCGAGCCCGGCGCCATTGACCATGCAGGCAATGTTGCCGTCGAGGGTGACATAGTTGAGGTCGAATTCCTTGGCCCGGCGTTCTTTCTCGTCCTCCTGGCTCGCATCCCGCCAGTCGGCAATGGACTGCCGGTACAGAGCGTTGTCGTCCACATTGATTTTGCCGTCGAGGGCGGCGAGGCTGCCATCGGTCAGGATGGCCAGCGGGTTGATTTCGACCAGACTCAAGTCCTTGTCGATGAACAGGCGGTAGAGCCCTTTCAGAATCGTCGCCAGCTGTTTGCGTTGCGCATCGTTGAGTTCAAGCGCGAAGCCCAGACGACGGGATTGATAGTCCTGCAGGCCGAGCACGGGATCGACTTGCACGGTGAAAATCTGCTCTGGGGTGGTCGCCGCAACTTCCTCGATATCCATGCCACCGGCGCGGGAAGCCATGAAGGTGACCCTTTTGGAGGCGCGATCCACCACGGCGCTGAGGTAGAGTTCGTGCGCGATCTGCGCGGCGCTGTCGATCAACACGCAATTGACGGGTTGCCCGCCCGGGCCGGATTGCTTGGTCACCAACTGCGTGCCGAGCAGCGCCTCGGCTGCGGCTTTCACGTCGTCCAGACTTTTCGCGAATTTGACCCCACCCGCTTTGCCGCGCCCACCCGCGTGCACCTGGGCCTTGACCAACCAGGCTTGGCCGCCAATGGCCTTTGCGTTGGCCACCGCTTCCTCAACAGTGGTCGCAGGCGTGCCCGCCAACACCGGTAGCCCGTACTCCGCGAACAGGCGTTTCGCCTGATATTCATGCAGATTCATTTCATCACTCCCTCGGCAACGTCATCACTTACGGCCCGCCCACACCACCGCCGATCATCCATCGAGTGTCTGCCTGTGACTTGTCCAAGCCGCGCAGAGTGGCGAATATAGGGACCCCGCCATGCATGCGCTTTGAGCTTTTCGTTCATGGCGATGGTGCGCGGGGACCGGCGGGCACTATATCGGATAGCTCGCTCAGATTGAATGTCGCGGCTTACAAGGAATGATATGGGGATCGGGCGATTACTGGTCATTGCGGGGCTCGTGTGGTTTGTCGTGATGCTCTACCGGCGATACCGCCTACACAAGCAGCGCCGCGGACCGCATCAGGGCAAACTGATTCGCTGCGCAAAGTGTGGCGTGTACCTGCCTGAGCACGAGGCCAAGCCCGGCGCCGATAACGCGCCGGTCTGCGCGCATCACCGAGCTGATTAGGGGGCGCTAAGCGTGCCAATCGCGCGCACGAGGCCCAAATCCGTGATTTCCAGCAACGTCTGGATTGCGCTGCGCTTCTTTAATCTTTACCGGCTCGTGATCGCCGGCCTGTTCGCGGTACTCGGCGCGCTGGGCAAGCTGCCGCCCACCTTCACCCAGATCGACCTTCGGCTTCTGACTTGGTCCGCGAGTGTTTATCTGGTCGCGGCCATCGCGCTGCAAATCATCATTGAACGACGGCGGTTGCCGTTCTATGTGATGCGCAACGCACTGGTGCTGCTCGATATCGCGGCGCTCACTCTTTTTATGCACGCGAGTGGCGGCGCCGTCGGGGGCTTCGGTATTTTGTTGGTGGTGGCGATTGCCGGCGCTTGTCTGGTGGCAGCCTGGCGCGCGGCCGTCGCGTTTGCGGCGTTGGCGACCTTGGCGGTGCTGGCAGAGACCATTATCGGCAGTCTGTATGCCGGCTACTCGACGGTGAGTTACACCCAGGCCGGGCTGCTCGGCGCGGCGCTGTTCGCGACCGCGATCCTGGCCTCCACCCTCGCCGAGCAGGCACGGCGGAGCGAGTCCCTGGCCGCTGAGCGCGCTATCGCGCT
>JAYTEX010000237.1:0-11904 GCA_043734785.1 Pseudomonadota bacterium
CCTGAAAAAAGCATTCTGCGCGGTGGAAATAGGGAGCTGCTCGCATAAGTGGCGAGATGATTTTGCAAGATTTGTGGGTTGAGCAGAGCGAAAGCTCGCACAGTCGCGCGGAGACACGAAGCCCGATCGGGGTTGTTGGGGTGAGCTTGCGAAGCCCAACAGTGAGTAGACCAGCTCGCGCGGATACTCGGATTCGCGACTACGCGGTCACTCGGCGGATAATTGATGTTGGGGTTCGCAGCGCTCACCCCAACCTACCTTGAACACGCTGCCCGCATGCGCTTTGGCGGCGCTAGAAGCGACTTTTTCAGGGGACGACTAAGTAAGTGCCATTCCCCTCCGTCCCCTTTTACTGCGGGTGTTCGCCGGTATCGCGGCGAGTTACTGGCGCTTCCCGGCTGGCGTCGGCAGGGGCGCGGTCAGTTTCGACTGGATGGCTTCGAGCAGCGCGAGCCCCTCGGCCTGACCTGCGGCAACGCCTTCCTGATCCAGCCGGGCCGCGACCAACGCGAGATTGTCGAGCGCCGCCGGGTGATCGAACTGTTGGGCGGTATAGAACCAGGCATACGCGGTTTCCAAATCCTGCGCGACGCCTAAGCCATCGGCATACAGGCAACCAAGATTGATTTGCGCATCGGTACTGCCGAGGCGCGCGGCCTGCTCATACCATTGTGCCGCGCGCGTTGGATCTTTGCGCCACTGTACGCCTTGCTCGTAGAGCACGCCCAAGGTCAATGCCGCTGGCGCGTAACCTGCTGCAGCGGCCTGTGTATAGTACTTCTCCGCCTTGGTGAGATCGCTTGTAACGCCGAGCCCCTGCCGATAAAGACCCGCTAGATTGAACATCGCGCGGGGGTCGCCTTGGCCCGCCGCCCGGTCGTACCAGTCGGCAGCTTCATGGTAGGAGCGCGCAACTCCCCTGCCCGTCTCGAAGAGCCGCGCATAACTGAACATCGCACTCAAGTGCCCGCGCCCGGCGGCACGTTGCAACCAACCCGCGGCAGCCTTCGGATCGCGCGCCACGCCACTCCCACGCAGGGTCATCAGCGCGAGGTGGTACTGGGCCTCGATGTCACCGTCCTCGGCGAACTGGCGGTAACGCGCCACGGCGTTAGGATTGCCGCCTTCGGCGGCGCGCGCAAACCACTCGCCCGCCCGGCTGTCGTCGCGCTTCACGCCGCGCCCCTTGAGATACAACAGACCGAGTTGATACTGCGCCTTGGCGTAACCTTGATCCGCGCTCTTGGTATACCACTTGAGTGCCTGCGCGAGATCAGCGGTTAATCCCTCGCCATTCTCATACATCAGACCGAGCGCGAATTGCGCGCGCGCATCATTGTGCCCGGCGCCTTCGTTGAACATGACCAGCGCGCTGCGATAGTCGGCCTGTTTGTAAGCCGCTACACCCTGGGCGAAATCCGCGGCCGCGACCAATGGAACCACCAGCAGGGCTGGCAGTAGTATCAGTAACGCGCGTAATGGCCTGAATATTTTCATGTATATGGCGGACATCTCGAACTAGGTGGGTAGCGGCCGGCGCTGCTAAATCTTCTGGTCCACACCGCGCCATGGTGAGCGCGCCTGACCTGCTGTTGCACAAAATCTATCGCGACGACGTCACGCTAATCAGGCATCATGCGCGCCGCATGAAAGCCCTTTCTGTTACCCTCACTGGCTGGCGTTTCATCGGCTGGCTAGGCGTGGCGAGCCTGTGTGCAGTCTCGCTGCTACCACCGTCGTCGCTGATGAATACGAGTCTCGAGAACAGCGACAAGCTCTACCATCTGGCGGCCTATACAAGCCTCACCTGGTGGTTCGCGCTCGGTTACGCGCGTCGCCACTGGCGACGCCTCGTCATGGGTTTCGCCTTGCTCGGGATTCTGCTTGAGGTGCTGCAGGGCCTGACCCCGGAGCGCGTGTCCTCAGCATGGGACGAAATCGCCAATCTCACCGGTATCCTGCTCGGCCTGTGGCTGGCCGCCGTGACCATGGCTGGATTCCCAGCCATGCACCAAGCAAAATAGCGACCCATCGTAACTTCTAAGAGGTCTGGCGCAATGGAACCCGTGACGCCTTCACCGCGCCCCTTGGAAGGTCTGCGCGTAATCGAAGCCGGCCAGCTGCTGGCAGGCCCGTTCGCCGCCACCATCCTCGGCTATTACGGCGCAGAGGTCATCAAAGTCGAGCCACCGGAAGGCGGCGATCCCATCCGTCGCTGGCGGGTCGTAAAAGACGGTACCTCGCTGTGGTGGTACAGCCTCGCGCGGAACAAAAAGTGCGTGACGCTCGATCTGCGCAAGCCGGAAGGCCGCGCCATCATGTGCAAGTTAGTCAATCAATCCGACGTATTGGTGGAGAATTTCCGCCCCGGCACGATGGAGAAATGGGGCCTCGGACCTGCGGATTTCAAAGCCACCAACCCAGGCCTCATCTACACCCGCATCTCAGGTTA
This sequence comes from Pseudomonadota bacterium, assembly GCA_043734785.1. Classification (GTDB taxonomy): domain Bacteria; phylum Pseudomonadota; class Gammaproteobacteria; genus CAIKBL01. The sequence continues at coordinate 2,453 of JAYTEX010000237.1, forward strand.
TGGCCAAACCGGCCCCTATGCGACGCGACCGGGCTTCGCCTCCGTGTGCGAGGGTTTCGGCGGTTTTCGCTATGTGAACGGCTTTCCGGGCGAACCCTCGGTGCGGCCCAACCTCAGCATCGGCGACACATTATCGGGGGTGCATGCGGCACTGGGCATTCTGCTCGCCCACATCGCCCGTGATCGCGTGACCAAGGGCGTCGGCCAGGTCGTGGATGTGGCTATCTTCGAGTCGGTCTTCAACCTCATGGAAGCCGTGGTCCCGGAATATGACAGCGCGCGCGTGGTGCGCGAACCCTCAGGTTCGACATTGACCGGCATCGTGCCTTCGAACCTCTATCCGACCAAGGATGGCAAAACGATCATCATCGGCGCCAATACCAATTCGATGTTCCAGCGCCTATGCGAATTGATGGGCAATGCGAGCATGGCGCAGGATCCCAAATACAAGGAGAACATCAATCGTGTCGATTTTCAGGCCGAGCTCGATGACATGATTGGGCGCTGGACCGGGACCATGACCCAGGCGGAAGTGCTCGCGAAGCTCGAGGAAGCAAGCGTCGCCGCAGGCCCAATTTACAGCGTGGAAGACATGTTTACCGATCCGCAATATCAGGCGCGCGGATTATTCGAAGAAGTGCAGATCAGTTCCGGGCCTTTGAAAATTCCTGCCATCATTCCCCGCCTTGTCGACACGCCAGGCAAAACCGACTGGCCCGGCGCCATGCTCGGTGCACACAATGAGGAGGTCTATTCGAGCCTGCTCGGCATGAGCACGCAGGAGATCTCGGCGTTGCGGGAGGCGCAGATCATCTGAGGTCGCCGGTATCTGGAACCCCTGGTTTCCAGGTCGCGGTGCGGGGCGCCTGGCCGACCCTAAACCCCATCATTCCAGGCGGCTAGGCTGCGACTCTCTGGAATCCATGCTGCAGTCCGCTGGAGTGACAACCCGTGATGTCGGCTGCTGTTGCGTGATGCAATGCACGTTGCCACCCCCGAGCAGAATTTCCCGCCCCGGCACCAAGCGGACCCTCCGCGCAGGAAACTGTGCGATCAGTATCTCACGCGCACGCGCATCCGCGGGGTCGTCAAAGGTCGGCAAGATGAGCCCCCCATTGACGATCAGAAAGTTGACATAAGAAGCGGCCAACCGAGTACCGGCCGCACGGGCCTGACTGCCGGCAACCACCGTCACGCCGGCACTCTCCACAGGCGTTATCGTTAACGGAGTGCTCGGTCCCGGCAGTTTGACGACCTCGAGCTTGCGCCCGCGTGCATCGGTACTGCGGGCCAGGCGTGCGAAGGCATCTCTCGAGATGGGATACTGAGGATCCGCCGGATCCTCGCACCAAGTCAACGCCACGACTCCCGGGCGCAAGAAGCAGCAGAGGTTGTCCACGTGCCCACCCGTTTCATCGCCATAGACGCCCTCTCCCAGCCACAGGATTTTCTCGACGCCCAGATACGCCATCAGCCCGTGTTCGATTTGGTCGCGCGTGAGATGCGGATTTCGATTGGGATTCAGCAGGCATTGCTCAGTGCTCAGGCAGGTGCCCTCGCCATCGACGTGGATCGCACCGCCCTCGAGCACGAACGGCGCTCGGTATGAGTCCACACACTCGATCTCGGCGATTTTACCGGCGACCTGGTCGTCGGCGTCCCACGGGAAGTAGAGTCCTCCCGGCAGCCCGCCCCAGGCGTTGAAAATCCAGTCCACCGCGCGCACTTCGCCACTCGCCGCACGCACGAAAGTCGGACCGATATCCCGCATCCAAACATCATTGGTGGTCATTTCCACCAATCGCACGCGCGGGTCGAGCAACGCACGTGCGTGTGCGTACTGCGCATAGGAAACACACATCGTAACGGGTTCATGGAGGGCGATCGTGTTCGCCACCGTCGCAAAGGCCACCTGGGCCGGTGCCGCCTGCAGCCGCCAGTTATCCGGTCGCTCGGGCCACGCCATCCAGCAACCGGCATGGGGTGACCATTCGGCGGGCATTGCAAAGCCGTCCGCACGGGGCGTTGTGTTTGAAAGTACCATCATGTCGAAAAAGTGGTGATCCCGTGGACGCCTTTTATTTGCGTGCGGCCAAACTACCAAAAAAATGCGCGCGCGGGGTATCGAAAATGCGTTGCGCCCGCGCCCCCAAACGGGACATCATCCCGGCCTGTGCCCCACACCCGCGCGCCGCCCGCCCTGCCGACATTGGCGATCGCTTGGGGCGCTTTTGCCACTCATAAAGGTCCCGTGATGTCCGAACGTGGAACGCTGGAGGAAGCGCATGAATTCCTCGCCAAGAACCCTGATATCCGCCATATCCAGATCATGCTCACCGACAACAACGGCGTGCTGCGTGGCAAGTCACTGCGTCCCGCAGAACTCGCGGCACTCTACCAACGCGGACGTCCGCTACCGAGTTCGATCGCCGCGCTGACCCTGAATGGCGATGATGCGGATGACACCGGCCTCTTGTGGGAAGTGGGCGACATGGATTGCCTGGTGTTTCCAGTCGCTGGCACGCTCGTGCGCACGCCATGGTTAAACGCGCCAACCGCGCAGGTGCTGGTGATGCTCGATCCCACTACCGGCATGCCGGCGGCAGCCGCTGATCCGCGTCTCGCGGTAACCCGGGTCGTCGCGGCGCTGAAAAGCGCGGGCTACTGCTCGGTGATGGCCGTCGAACTTGAATTTTATCTGATGGAAGGTGCGAGTGTGAACGAGCGCCCGCCACGCGCCGTGATCCCGCGCGGCAAACATCCGCATGTCTACTGCATCGAGGAAGTCGAGGCCTTGGAGGGCTTCTTTGACGATCTGTACCGCTGCTGCGACGTGCAAGGACTGCCGGCGGAAACCGCCATTTCTGAATTCGGGCCCGGGCAACTCGAGATCACACTGACCCATCGCGCGGATACCCTGCGCGCGTTGGACGAAGCGGTGATGTATCGCCGGCTGGTCAAAGGCGTGGCGGCGCGCCACGGCCTGCTGGCCTGCTTCATGGCGAAGCCCTTTGCGGCGTATGCCGGCTCCGGGATGCACCTCCATCTCAGCCTGCTCGATGAACAGGGCGAGAATGTGTTCGCCGCCGAGGATCCGGCGGGCACGCCACTTCTGCACCACGCCATCGGCGGGATGGCGAAAACAGCCGCCGACGCGATGCTGATGTTCGCCCCGCACGCAAACTCCTATCGGCGCTTTTGCGCCAACAGTTATGCGCCGCTCACCCCCACCTGGGGCGTCAATAATCGCACCGTATCATTGCGCGTACCGACCGGCCCGGCGGAGACCCGACATATCGAGCACCGCATTGCGGGCGCGGATGCGAATGCGTACCTCGCCGCTGCCGCAGTGCTGGCCGGCGCCCATCACGGGCTTAAATATCATCTCGATCCCGGTGCGCCCGTCACGGGTGACGGCTATCACAGCAACGCCCCGGTACTGCCCCAGCAATGGCAGAACGCGATCGAGCAATGCGCGCAATCACCGTTCATGCGTGAGTATTTTGGCGAGCGTTTCATCCAAATCTACACCGCCGTGAAACGCACCGAAGCTCGGCGCTTTATGAGCGAGGTCACCACGCAGGACTTCGACTGGTATCTGCAGATGGTGTGAGGCGCATCCGCGCCTGCCACCAAACCCGCACCCCTACCGCGCTAATAACGGGGTGTAGAGATCTGGACGGCGATCGCGGAATAAGCCCCACGCCGCGCGCTGCGCTGCGATCGCCTCGAAATCAAATTCCGCAAGCAGGACTCTGCGCTCCGTTCTGCCCGCAGTGACGAGGATCTCACCGGTGGGACCGGCAATGAACGAACTGCCGTAGAACGTCAGCGTGCAACGCTCGCCGCGCTCGACCCCGATCCGATTCGAGGCGACCACCGGAATCACGTTGGCGGCAGCATGGCCCTGCATCACGCGCTGCCAATGCGCTTGTGAATCGAGCGTGGCGTCATGCGGCTCTGAGCCGATCGCTGTGGGATACAGCAGTAGATCTGCGCCCAGCAGACTCATCGCGCGCGCGGCTTCCGGAAACCACTGATCCCAGCAGATACCCACCCCCAGACATCCCACCTGGGTGGGCCAAACCTTGAAGCCGGTATCGCCGGGCGCGAAATAGTATTTTTCTTCATATCCAGGCCCCTGCGGAATATGCGATTTGCGATAGATCCCGAGCAAGCTGCCATCACTGTCGATCATGGCCAGCGAGTTGTAATAAGCGGTGCCGTCTCGTTCAAAAAAGCTGACTGGCAAGACCACCGCCAGTGAGCGCGCCAACGCTTGCATGCGTTCAATGAGCGGGTTGTCGCGCACTGGATGCGCGAGTGCGAAGTGCTGAGGTTGCTGGTCCAGGCAGAAATACGGGGTTTCGAAGAGTTCCTGCAACAACACGATATGCGCCCCTTGCGCGCAGGCCTCGTGCACCAAGGCTTCGGCGCGCGCCAGATTGGCGGCGCGGTCCCAGCTACATTCCATCTGCGTCGCGGCGACTCGAATTCTCGGCATGGCGCTGAACCCTCAAGGTGGACGCAAAGCATACGTCATCTCGCGAATTGCGCCCATCCAAGTCGCTGCCGGTGGCGCAGCACGGCGGTAGTTTTCTATGATACGAGGCCACACCGCCGCCGTGCACCGCAATCATCAATCGAGGTTCTCTATGTCGCAACATGAATACGTCATGGCACTGAATATCCCGCTGCCCACCCGCGAAGAGCTTCCCGAAGATCTCCAGAAATACTTCGCGAAGTGTGACCAAAAGCTCGGCATGCTGCCGAACGTGCTGGCGGCCTACAGTCATAACGCAGAACAGTTGCGCACGTTCTCGCGCTTTTATAACACTTTGATGTTCGGCGAATCGGGGCTCTCGGAGCTGGAGCGCGAGATGATCGCGGTCGCGGTGTCTTCGACTAATCACTGCTATTACTGCCAAGTCGCCCATGGGGCCAGCGTGCGCGAATACGCCGGCGACCCGCAGCTTGGCGAGCTCATGGTCATGAATTACCGCGCGGCGGATCTGTCGCCGCGCCAACGCGCGATGCTGGATTTCGCGGTCAAAATGACGATCGGTAGCTATTCCATCGGGGAACCAGATCGCCAGGCGCTGCGTGACATCGGTTTCAGCGACAAGGACATCTGGGACATCGCGAATGTGGCCGGCTTCTACAACATGACCAATCGAGTGGCGAGCGCGGTGAATATGCAGCCCAATCCGGAATACCACAGCCGTCATCGCTAAACCGCGCGCTGCGCGAAAGAAAGCAAAGCCGTTGCTGCCGATTGCGCTGCGTGCTCTCGTGGTGATCAGCGCCTGTCTGCTGCTCGCGCGCGCTGGCGCGGCGGCCGACCCACTCGGGCCGCTCGCCGGCATTGCCAAGCGCTACAAGCTACCTGCGCGCAGCATCAGCGCGTGGGTACAGGAAGTCGCCAGTGCGCAGCCGCTGCTCGCGATCAACCCTCGGGTGCCGCGCAATCCCGCCTCGACGCTCAAGCTGCTGACCACCTTCGTCGCCCTCGATATCTTGGGGCCTATTTATGCCTGGCGCACGGAAGTCTATGCGCTCGGACCACTCAAGAACGGCGTGCTCGAAGGGGACCTCCTGCTGAAGGGCTTCGGTGATCCCTACCTACTGGAAGAAAATCTGTGGAAGCTGTTGGGTGAGTTGCGACGCACGGGTCTACAACACATCAGGGGCGATCTCGTGATCGACGACAGCCATTTCGCGCCGCCGCTACGTGATCCAGGGGCATTCGATGGGCAGGCGTTCCGGCTGTATAACGTGCTACCGAATGCCATGATGGTAAATTTCAAAGCGGTCACGTTGGTGTTCGCGCCGCGCGCCGATGGCACAGGCGTGAGCGTACGCACCCGTCCTGAATTGCCGAATCTCAGAATCATCAATCAACTGCAGCTCGAACGTGGTGGCTGTCGCGGTATGCTCGCGAGCGTAAAAATAACCGTGCCCGAGCCGGCAGTCGCCGACGCGGTCGTGCTGAGCGGCCGCTATCAGACCGGGTGTGGGGAGCAGACCTTGCCGCGCACGTTCATGACGCCCGCGGACTACGCGTACGATTTGTTCCGCAACCTATGGGCGCAGTGGGGCGGCACGCTCGACGGTGGCGTGCGACGCGGCTTACAACCGATGCAGGCACGGCCGTTGATGGTGTGGCATTCGCCGCCGCTCGCCGAGCTCATCCGACCACTCAACAAATGGAGCAACAACGTGATGGCGGACGCCCTCTTCTACACGCTGGGCGGCACGCTGTTCGAGCCCCCGCTGATGCCAGTGCATGGCGCAACGGTGATCGAGTCTTACCTTAAGCAACGCCACATCCCGACCGACGGTTTCGTGATGGAGAATGGCTCAGGACTCTCACGCGTGACGCGCCTCACCGCGCTTACCTTGCACGAAGTGTTGCGCTACGCCTACCGCAGTAAATACATGCCGGAATACTTGGCTTCGCTATCGATCCTCGGGGTCGACGGCACGTTGCGACGGCGACTGCAGCGAAGCCCGGAAACAGGGTGGATGCATCTCAAGTCCGGGCATCTGAACAATGTCGCCGCAGTGGCGGGTTATGTACGTGCTCAGAGCGGCAAAACCTATGTCGTGGTGTTGTTCGTGAATGGCTCGACGGGCGGTGCCCATGCATTATTCGACACTTTTTTGCAGTGGGTTTACCGGCAATAAGATTGCCAATCATCCACGCGCAGCCTGCAATGCCCTATCCATGCGCGCCAGCATCTCGTGCAGGATCGCAGGCGAGGTCGCGAAATTCAGGCGCACGAATCCCTCTCCCGCCGCGCCGAAGGCCAGCCCATCTCCCAGGGCCACCTTTGCCCGCTCGAGGAAAAACCGCTGCGGTTCCATGCCAAGTTTGAGTTGCCGGCAATCTAGCCACGCGAGAAAGGTCGCCTCGGGCGGTGTGTGTGCCACGGCCGGCCAATGGGCCGTCACGTACTGCGCGACGTATGCGCGGTTGGTGCGCAATTGAGTCAAGGTCTCCTCCAACCAGGGTTCCCCCGCAGTCCACGCCGCATGCGTCGCCGCGATCCCCAACGCGCTCCGCCCTCCGCGCACATGCGCCGGAATGCGCATGAACTTGCGCCGTAATTCGTCACTGCCGAAAACGGCCACCGCCAGACAGAGCCCGGCGATATTGAAAGGTTTGCTCGATGAGGTCAGCGTGATGGTACGCGCGGCAATTTCATCGCTAAGCGACGCGAAGGGAATATGACGACGTTCGTCGAGCATGAGATCGGCATGGATCTCGTCTGACACCACGACCCAATCATGTCGCAGCACGATTTCCGCTATACCCTCCAATTCTGCGCGTGTATAGGCACGACCGGTCGGGTTGTGCGGATGGCAGAGCAGCAGCATGCGGGTTCTAGTATCGACATTCCCCACTAGCGCGTCGAAGTCGATCTGATAGCCTTGCGCGTGCTGAGTCAGTGGGCAGATATCGGCGCGGCGCTCGGTCTCAGCCACGGCACTCAGGAAGGGTGGATAAATTGGCGTCTGGATGACGATGCCGTCGCCGGGTTCGGTCAAGGTCAATAGCGAGAGGTAAATGATCTGGACCACATCGCTGAAGAACTCGACCTGGCGTGGGGCCACCTGCCATTGATAGCGCTGCAGCATCCGCGCGCAGAAGACTTCGTCCAAGCCGCTGGCTGCATAAGACTGCGGATAGCCGAGATCGCCGCGCGCGAGCATCCCCTCAAGGGCCGCTCGGATGGGCGGTGCCATCTCGTAATCCATATCGGCGATCCACGCCGGAAGCACTTCTGGTCCATACACCTGCCATTTAATACTGGTCCGGCGACGGAGTTCGGCGAGGGTTGGCAGGTGGTCGATCATGGCAGTACTCGTGAAAGCATCCGTGGGGCAATTATGAAAGATCGCGCCTGCGCGTGATACCCAGCCACTGCGAGAGCGAGAGCGCGCGCGAACCTCGTTAGCGGCGCACGGTGGCCCCGAAACCGATTTCGTCGCGGCTCAGTCGGCGTGATGAAACAACACCGTCAGCGCGACGCCGGCCGCAATGAGCACCAATTGAACGAGTGACTCGCGGATACGGAAACCGCGATGCAGCGCCGGGATGAGATCTGCCACCGCAATGTAAATAAAGCTCGAACTCGTAAACGCCAAAACATAGGGCAGGTAGGTTTGAATCTCATCAATACGCCACCACGCAAGCAAGGCGCCCACGATCATCGCGAGACTCGACACCGCGTTCAAGGTGAAGGTCATGGTCCGCGAGAAGCCGCTTTCGATCATGATGGCGAAATCGCCCAGTTCCTGCGGGATCTCATGCGCAATCATGGCGAGCCCGGTCAGGATGCCGAGCCGGATATCGCTCACGAACACGGCCGTTAGCAACACTCCGTCCAGAAAATTGTGGAAGGAATCGCCGACCATGATCAGTGCCCCAGCGTTGCGTCCCTGCGGGGGATGATGGTGATCGTGTGCGGCTTCGCCATGGTGCGCATGACGCCAGATCAGTGCTTTCTCGAGCACAAAAAAAATCAGGATGCCGATCAAGACCGTCGCCATGATCTGTTCCGCCCCACCCGCCTCAGGGTGTTCTAGCGCGTGCGGCAGCAGTTCAAGGAAGGTCACGCCGAGCAAGGTGCCGGTCGCGAAACTGAGCAGGTGAGACAAGGTGCGCGAGCGCCAGACCGCAGGCAGCAACAGATATCCCGCGCCAGCGGCCAGGCTCAGCACGCAGGCCAGCCCGCACATGGACAGGATCCAGGTCAGGGTGGAAAGCTCGGCGGGAATCGGCACTGGCGGAGGGTCCTGAGGTTCAGCGGAAATCGACGTCGGATTGTACTGTTATCGTATAACAATTCCTGCTGATACGGAGATGCCCGCGGCGCGCCGGCATGTTCACGGCGTTTAGGCCCGCGCTTCGCGGCTGACACGCTTTAGAGTGGCGACGCACAGCACGAAGGCGGCACATAGGCCCAAGGACACTGCTTGCTCCGAGCGCTGCGCAGGAAAGATGAGAATGTACCCCTGACCCTTGATGATGGATGAGAAGCTCGACACGCAGAACGGTATCAGGAACAACCGAAAAGCCTGCCATCGATCGACCTTGCGGGGACTCTGGGTGCCCACACTCAAGAGTAGCGCCACACCGATCACGGCGCTTATCCCCAGAGAATTGAGCCAGATGGCGGGCGACGGATCGAAGTGGTTGAACACGGTGACGAGATACCAAATGAAATAGCACCATAGGACGGTTTTGCCGGTGTTCAGCGTTGCGAAGTATCGATACATTGTTATGAGCACGCAGCATTCTCTCCAACGTCTAACCTTCGCGGCGATCGGCGCCAGCCACCATGGCGAGCGCGAAGGGCCACGACGTTGTGCCATCCGCACCCCGAACGACGGCAGTGTATCCGACACGGCATCGGGCAGCGCGCCGAATGGTGCAATCGCACCGC
>JAYTEX010000238.1:0-3951 GCA_043734785.1 Pseudomonadota bacterium
AGCTTCATCAATGAAATATCCACGTTATGCGAAGCGGTGGGCGCGGATGTTCATGCCGTCGCCAAGGGTATGGGTATGGACAAACGGATCGGTAGTAAATTCCTGCATCCAGGCCCCGGTTACGGCGGCTCGTGCTTTCCCAAGGATACCCAAGCCTTGGTGCGTATCGCCCAGGAGCACGGCGTTTCCAGCCGCATTGTCGAGTCGGTGATCGAAGTCAATGCGGCGCAGAAAGCCCGCATGATCAAGAAAATTCGCGATGCAATCGGTGGCGATGAAGCAGGCAAAACCATCGGTGTATTGGGGCTCACCTTCAAACCCGAAACCGACGATATGCGGGAGGCACCCGCGCTCTCGATCCTGCCGCCGCTGCTCGAAAAAGGCGCCTTCATCAAGGCGCACGATCCACAAGGTGTCCACGAGGCGCGCACGCTGCTGCCGAGCGCTGTTCAGTACCGCGAAGATCCCTATGAAGTTTTCATCGATGCCGACGCGGTGGTGTTGATGACGGAATGGAATCTTTACCGTGGCATGGATCTGAACCGCGCGGGACGCCGCATGCGGTCTCGTGTGCTAATCGATTTGCGCAATGTCTACGAGCGTGAAGATGTGGAGGGCAAGGGGTTTCGCTATGCGTGTATTGGACGTTAAGCACGGCTATTCACCTAAACTCCCCTAGAATGGTCGCACGAAGACGTCGTCACTATTCGGGTGTTGCTTGAGCCGGCCTACAATCCTCTTTCTCGTCACCGAAGACTGGTATTTCTGGTCACACCGGATCGACCTTGCGCGTGCCGCGCGGGAAGCCGGGTTCGAGGTGGTATTGGCGGCACGCTTTACCGCCCATCGGCCGCGAATCGAAGCCAGTGGGATCCGGTGCATTCCGCTGCCGCTCGTTCGTTCGTTGCGCAATCCCTTCAAAGAATTCATGCTGCTGATCCAGGTGGCAAACGTCGTCAAAAGCGTATCCCCGACACTTGTTCACACGGTCGCGCTTAAGTCTATTTTGTTGAGCATCGGCGCAATTATTCGGAGTCCTAGGGTTCAGTTCTGTCACGCGATCACTGGGCTTGGCTATCTTTTCATCTCGCGCAGGCATTCCATGCAGCTACTGCGAAGACTCACGGTGTCGCTGTTAAAATGGCTTTTCGCACGCCACAACTGCCACATGATTGTGCAAAATAGCGATGATCTAGTCCTGCTGGAGTCTAATGGCATCGGCGATCGGCGTCGCGCAGTCATCATCCGCGGGGCGGGTGTCGATGTGCGGATGTTTGAGGTGCGACCGCTGCCGGTCGCCAATCCCCCCCTGGTGATCTTGCCCGCGAGAATGCTGTGGGATAAAGGCGTCGACGAATTCGTCGATGCCGCGCGCCTGCTGCGTGCGCGTGGCGTCGTTGCCCGCTTCGCACTCGTGGGAGGCCTTGATTCGGGTAATCCAGCCGCGCTGACTGAGGCCGAATTGAAGGCCATGTGCAGCGACGGTGCAGTGGAGTGGTGGGGGCACCGCAATGATATGCCGACAGTGTTCGAGATGGCGACCCTGGTCTGCTTACCCTCCTATCGCGAAGGGCTGCCCAAGGCACTGCTCGAAGCGGCGGCTTGCGCTCGACCGCTGATCGCAACCGATGTCCCAGGTTGCCGCGAGATTTGCCGCCCAGGTGAAACGGGGATTCTGGTACCACCGCGCGATGCCGTCGCGCTGGCTGAGGCGATCGCGTCCTTACTGAAGGATCGAGCGCGTTGCGAAGCGTTCGGTTCAGCTGCACGAACACTGGTTGAACAAGTATTTTCCGCAGCTATCATCAACGCTGCGACCGTCTCTTTCTATCGCCAGGTGATCGCGGCCGCGCAGACCTCCACAAGGGTGGAAGCGTAGCGCGATGCGTGTGGCAGTCACCGGCGCCAACGGCTTTATCGGCCGCGATTTATGCCAGCGGTTGGCGCGGGATGGACATCAGATCACGGCGGTCGTCAGGCGTGAAGCCGACGCGCTCGCGCGCTTCGGCAAGGTGGTGCGCATTGATCCCACCGCCGAGCGCAACGCTTGGGCATCTGTATTGCGAGGTATCCAGGCAGTTGTGCACCTCGCTGGGCGCGCTCACCAAGCTGATGCATCGGATGCGGAAACACGTGCTGATTTCTGGCAGGTCAACGTGGGCAATACCCGTACCTTGCTCGAATGCGCGGCAGCGAGCGGCGTCGAACATCTATTGTTCATGAGTTCTGTCAAGGTTTTTGGGGAACGTTCGGCCTTGGACAGTGACGGTCGTTTGGAACGGTTTACCAACAGCGCCGTGCCATGCCCGCAAGGGCCGTACGGTGAATCCAAGCTTGATGCTGAGCGGGTGCTGGAGGCTGGCTGCCGACGGCACGGGATGCAACTAACGATTCTGCGTCCGCCGTTGGTTTACGGTCCCGGCGCCACCGGAAATTTGCATAGCCTACTGAAGGCGATCCAACGCGGGATACCGCTTCCATTTGCGTCGATCGACAATCGTAGAAGCCTCGTGCATCGCGCTAATTTGAATGACGCCATCGTGCGCGCGCTGTGCAGTCGAGGTGGCAGATCGAGAATCTATACGCTGGCCGATTTAGAGACATCGACGCCCGCTTTGATCAGATTGATGGCCGCAGGACTTTCCTGTCGAACGCGGCTTTGGCATTTCCCAGTGGCCGGATTGAGTTTGCTGGGGCACTTAATTGGAAGAGCCGCGGCAATCTCACGCCTTACCGAATCACTGGTGGTCGATAGCCAGGCAATTACACACGATCTTGACTGGCGTCCGGCCGTTGATCCAGTCGCGGCGTGGGTCGAAATCGGACACCAATTCAAAGCGGAGATGGCCTAGTTGGCACCGCTGATGATGTGCGTGCTGTGCGTGGTGAGCTTCTACAGTTCACGCGCATTGACCAGCCAAGTGCGGGTATGGGCACTGTCACATGCCATGATGGATGTGCCGAACGCGCGGAGTCTGCATGTGACGCCCACGCCCAGAGGCGGCGGTCTTGCGATCGTCATCGTGGTGCTTGCACTGGAAGCTTTGCTGCTTGCAAGTGGCTTGCTCGGCGCTGACTTGGAATCGGCACCTTGGGGATGGGCCGGATGGATCGCGACCTTGTGCCTGGCTTTGATCGGGTTACAGGATGATTTGAAATCACTGTCTGCCGCGCGGCGTCTGGTCCTGCAACTGGCGGTGTGTGCGGCGTGGACAATATGGACCTTCGGTATAACCACCGACCTACCGGCGATGATCGCGCTGGTGTTGCAAATTCTAGCCATGGTGTGGCTGGTCAATCTCTACAACTTTATGGATGGAAGTGATGGGCTGGCGGCAACCCAGGCCATCGGCGCGAGTGCGTTTGGTGGGCTGCTTGCCTGGTGGCTCGGACTCGAGAATATTGCTTACCTATCCTTGCTGGTCGCCGGCAGCAGTGCGGGATTCCTTTACTGGAACTGGCAGCCCGCAAAAATTTTTCTCGGCGATGTGGGGAGCTATTTTCTGGGAGGGCAGTTTGCGATATTGAGCGCCGCCACGGTGCGGGAAGGGCAGCTGCCCTGGTTCTGGGCCATCCTGCTTGGACCGTTCGTGGTGGATGCGAGCCTGACGCTAGCCCGCCGGATCATGCAAGGCGAGCGCTGGTTAACGGCGCATCGGACCCACGCCTATCAGTTACTGACGCAGTCAGGATGGTCGCATGGAAGGGTTGCGCGCGGGCTGGCTTGGCTCATTGTCTTCATCTGCTTTCCGCTCGCGACGGTTTCGGTCTGGCGCCCGGCGCTGGCGCCCTATTGCATGCTGCTCGCGTATACCGTGCTTGCTACCATATGGTTTCGGATCGTATTTCTCGCCACTAGGCACCCAGCATGATGGGCTCTCGCAATATCGTGATCGCGCATGACCTCGGGATGGTCGTGGTGGCGTGGTGCATGGCTCTGTTCGCGCGCTT
>JAYTEX010000239.1:0-22267 GCA_043734785.1 Pseudomonadota bacterium
CCGGGCTCTTGATTGTTTCGCTGCACGCGCCAAGCAGGGGCGTCGCGATGGAGATGGTGCTTATCAGCATCGGCAAAGACGCTAGCGCCGGTCCAGATAGCAGGTTAGGCGAAATATCGTGTCGAATAACCAGGCACCCGAGGTGCGGGAGAAAACTGCGTGGGACGATTGCTGAAATTCCTGTGCCTGTGCGCGGTGCTCGCGCTGGGCGTCGAAACGTACGGGCGCTACGTGCTGAAACTGACTCCAGGACTTAAGGAGAATCGAGTCGCGGCGGTCCAAGCCAAGTTGGTCGAGTACAACCCTCGCACCGGCATGAGCTACCGCGTTAATGTCGATCAGCTAATCGACGCCCCCAGCGGGGATTTTTCGATCCTCTACAAGACCAATGAAATCGGCCTGCGCGATCGCCCCATGGGCACGCATCTGCGCCAGGAACTCAAGTTGCTGGTGTTCGGCGATGAATTCGCGGAAGGATGGGGCGTCGATATCGATCAAACGTTCGTGGTCCAGGCGCAGAACCTGGTTAACACCAAAACCGCACTCAAACCGCCGGTGCGGCTCGTTATCGCCGGCAAATCGAGCTACGGCGCGGCCCAGAACTACCTGGCCTGCGCAGCGCTGATTGAAACACTGCAACCGAAGGCGATCGTATTTCTCTACTCTTCGCTGATGCCCCATGCCGATGCGCTGTTCCTGCGCGACGCCGAGGTTGTTGATGGCCTCGCCGTCGGCATGCAAGCCGGTGCCGCGCAGACCGCGCGAGTGCCACACCTGGAGGATTATCCATCGGCGCCGCCCCGCTGGATCGCGATTCTTGCAACTCAGAGTGTCGGCGCACGAATGTTGGCCGAGTGGTTGGCGCAGCGCGCGGCGCGCCAAAAACTGACGCTGGGCGATCCGCTCACTGATCGGCTGGCTGGGATCCGCAGTGAGGGAGTCGACTTGCAAGCCGTACATGCGCCTTCGCTGCGACATGTCCGAGCGCTCGCGACCCTCGCCACCAGCAAAGGGATCCCTTTCGTGCTGGTACATATGCCGCTGCCGCCGCAGGTCACTGCGGAGGCCTGGGCAGTAGGTCGGCGATTCTTTGACGCGCCCCCCGGATTGCTGCCGAGCGATGACGTGGCGGTCGTTGATGCCTTCTGCAACGAGGCCAAACTGCGCTGCGTGAGTTTGCATCGCGTGCTGCAGGAAGCCGCGAGCAAAGTGCGGAGCACGCGCTTGTTCTATCCCGCTGAACTGGCCATGACCAGCGATGGCGCCGCAGTGGTCGGTCGCTGGTTCGCCGACGAAATTTATCGCTGGCTGGGCGAACTCGGCTTTCGCAGTTAAGGCGCAGCGCCCATCGCGTTTCAAGATGCGGGTGCTAGGGGTTGCGTTTCGCAGGTCTTCGAAGGGCCTTTGTAGGAAACAAGAACCGGGTGTTGAATTTCGTGCCAGACAATTCCCGGATTTTCACGTTTGTAGGCGTTACCCGGGCTTCTGCCCGGACCTGCAACTCGATAGAATCCATTGCTATATCGTCCATGCGTTAAGAATTCCAGGCGGCGTACTTGGAATCCTCAGCGCCAGCGGACGAGATTCAGCGTAGCGGACCTCCGTAATTCCCTGCATTGATTCCGTCCGCGATGGTGCGATTGCGGTCTGTCCGCCAACGCGCCGCGCCTGCAGCGCCAACCACGAACAAAACGTCTAATTGAGGTTAACGTGCAATGAATTTTCGTCTCGCGAAATGGATCATGGACCACCGCGCCAGCGTGGGCATCGCATTCATTCTAATCACCCTGGCCTTCATGATCGGCATTCCAAAAGTTCAAATTCGTACTATTTTTAAGGATTTGCTCCCTACCAATGATCCTTTTGTGAAGGTCTATTTTGATCATCCCAACTTTGGCAACCCCTTGCTTATTTCGATCATGGTCAAGCGCAAGGATGGGGATATTTACAACGCCGAGACGCTGGATAAAGTTTGGAAGATGACGCGCAATCTTGACCTTGCGCCGTATGTCAACCACGACACCCTAATCTCCATCGCGACCGAGAAACTGCGCTACGCGGAGGCCACACCCGACGGGGTCGATCTGCAAGCCTTGATGGACAACCATGCGCCACGCACGGCAAAAGAACTGACGGAATTCCGCAAGCGGGTGTCGATGTCGCCGAATGCGCGCACGTTTTATATCTCCCCGGATGAATCGGCGACCTTGATCAATATCGCTTTTCTTGATTCCGTGGATTACGGGGAGGCGTTCAAATACGTACAAAACCTCGTCGAGAACGCACGCGACGCACACCACGATGTCCATGTCGCGGGTCAACCCACGCTCACCGGCTGGGTCTACAAACTGCAGAAGCAGACCTACAGCATCTTTGGTGTCACCGTTGCCGCGCTGATGGTGTTGCTGGTGTTTTATATGCGCAACATTGCGGGCGTGACGACCCCCATCATCTGCGCCTTGGTTGCTGCGCTGTGGGGTTTCGGTTTTATCGGCTGGCTAGGGCGACCGATCGAGCCGTTGCTCATGATCGTGCCGTTGTTGCTCGTCGCGCGATCCTTTTCGCACTGTGTGCAGTACACCGAACGCTACTATGAAATTCTCCATGTATTAAAGAATCGGCGCAAAGCCGCCGAAGTCACCATGGCCATCATGATGGCGCCCTCGGTTCTCGGCATTATGACCGATGTCTTTGGCATCATTTTCATTGCCGTGGCGCCGATCAAAACCATGGTCAACCACGCGATATTTTGCGGCTTTTGGGCCTTGTGGATCATCCCGACCGGCGTGTTTCTGATCTCCATCCTGCTGTCCTATCTGCCAGCGCCAAGAAACCTTGAAGAGATCGTGGGCGGCAAAGACAAAGAGGCCGGGATCCATTTGCTCGAAGAAAAAGCGCTGGCCTGGGTGGCCAGAATCGCGGTCGGCAAACCGGCCCGAATCACTCTGCTGATCACCGTGCTGGTAGGCATTGCCTCGGTCTACGTGAATTCGTTGATCAAAATCGGCAATCCTGTCGAAGGCAGCAATCTTTTGTGGTATGACTCTGAGTTCAACACTGCGGTACGCGCCATCAACGCGCACTTCCCGGGCATGAATACGCTCGAGATTGTGCTTGAAGCGAAGGAACGCAAGACCGATCACCGGGTTGCGCGCACGCCGAAAGCAGTCGAGGTCTCGACTAAAATTCAGCGCATGATGGAAGCGGACGCCACGATAACGCCGCGCGCAACCTTGTCATTTACCGATTACATGCAAGAGGTTTATCGCTTGTTCTCAGGCGGTAATCCCAAATGGCTGACGCTCGACCCCACCGATCGAGCCGTTGCCACTGCAGGCTTTGCGGCGACTTTCGGCACCAGTCCGATGAACTTCGCGACGATTTCGGACTTCGAGTTCCAGAATTCAACCGTCTCGGTGTGGTTCAAGGACAACAAGCAGGAAACAGTCGATGCGGCGCTCGCCAGCGCGCGGCGCGCGGTCGATGTGGTAGGCGAAGACCACCCCGATTTTCGCGTGCGTTTGGGTTCGGGCGTGATCGCCTTGCAACAAGCGATGAACAACGTGGTCCACGACTACCATTGGTTCATCCTCGGGCTCGTGAACCTAGCGGTGATGGTGATCGCGGCATATGCCTATAAGTCGGTCGTGGCGGCCTTAATCCTGCTGATACCGGTGAATCTCTCCAACTTCATGCTCGGCGCCTCGATGTATATGCTGGGTATCGGCTTCGACATCAATGCGACGATTGTCGCGGTCATGGGGGTCGGGGTCGGGATTGACTATGGCATCTATCTGCTGAGCCGCATCTGCGAGGAATATACCGCTCGCAATCATGATTTGAAGGCCGCGATCCATGCGTCGCTGACCACCACCGGCAAAGCTATTCTGTTCACGGCGACCATCATGCTGATCGGGATCGTGCCGTGGTATTTCTTGTCGGATCTCAAATTCATGGCCGACATGGGCTTGCTGCTGGTGGCGATCATGCTCATCAACATGGTGTTGTCGCTGGTCGTATTGCCGCTCATCGTGTGGTTCATCAAGCCGAAGTTCCTCGACCGCGATGACTTGATGGTGGGCGAGAACGTCGATCTCACGCAGTTTGGGATCGGCGCCGAAGAGTTTAAGTTAGCCCCCGGAAAGTAAGTTCAAGCATTGCGCCTAAAGGTGCTCCTACGCGGGTCTTGTGATGACCGGGTAGGAGCGCCTTCAGCCCCATAAAGGGGACGCAAGCACCCTAATTTCACGGCGCCACGCGGGGCACCAGCTGGTTGTTCCGCACGGCCTGCAGCACGGCTTCGCGATCGAAGCCCAGCAGCGTGTTATCGCCGATAAGAATAACCGGGACGCCACGCACACCGAGCGCTTGATGACGGGCGGCGCCGATCGGTGATTTTTCAATATCGTACTCGCAGTAATCGATATCGCGATCGACGAACAGCTTGCGCGCCTGCGCGCAATAACCGCACCAGCTCGCCGAGAGCATGACCACGGTGTTGGCCGTCACTTGTTTATCCTTATCGCACAACACAGGTTTAACATGACCACCTCCCGCGAACTTGGTGATCCCCACGAAGCCGACGATGAGCAGTAGCATGGTCCATCCCGCGCGACGTGAGCGGGGTGTTGCGGTGGTGTTTATCAGATTCACTTGTGCGCCTCGGGTCGCCACGCGTAACGCTCAAGTTCGATGACGCCGCCCAAACCGAACTCGATACCCTCCGCTTCCAGCAGGATCCGTTGGTAATCGGGGCGATCCGGATCACCACGCGGGCTAATTTTGCCGGCGACGTTCACCACGCGGTGCCAGGGAATGGAGGTCTCGTCAGTCAAGGCGGCGAGCGCATAACCGACCTGGCGCGCGGCGCTGCGGCCAATTAAACCGGCCAAGGACGCGATTTGGCCGTAGGTGACGACGCTACCCTCCGGGACCTGTGCGACGGCACGCCACACGCGCTGATTGCGATTATCGAGCACCTGAGGTTTTCAACGATGACGCGCCAGAAACTCGAGTAACCCCGTGTTGAATTGCTGCGGCATCTCGACATTAAAAAAGTGTTGCGACTCCGGGATGATCAATAACTCAGCGCCGGGAATACGCGAGTACATAAGCCGCGCCGACTCGACGGTGGTGCCAGGATCTAGCGCGCCGACCATCACCAAGGTGGGGGTGCGTATGCCACGAATAGTTTCTCGTTGGTCCATGTCGCGGATCGCGGCCGCGCAGGCAACGTAACCCGCCGGCGGGGTCGCCAGAATTCCTGCGTTGACCAGGGCCACTTCAGACCGTAAGCGTTGCTGGCTCTGCGCAGTAAACCACCGCGCTAACGTTCCCCCAGCCACCGCTGCCATGCCTGCGTCCTGCGCCAGTTTGATGCGTCCCGCCCATAACTCGGGCGGTCCCATGTAGGCGGCCGTCGCACACAAAGTGAGCGAATGGAGACGTTGACCATGCTGGGTGGCCAACTTCTGTCCCGTCATACCCCCCATCGAAAGTCCGCAGAAGTGCACCTTCTCGAGTTCGAGCGCATCCATCAGCCCCAAGGCATCGGCGGCCAGCATTTCTATGGTGTAGGGGCCAGGGGGAACACTCGATCGTCCATGCCCACGCGCGTCATAGCGCAGCACGCGAAAGCCGGCGGCGAGCAGGGCGGGCACCTGCGGCGCCCACATCGAGAGGTTAGAGGCGAGCGAGTTCGAGAGCATGACGACCGGGGCGTCGACTTTGCCATCGAAGCGGTAAGTTAATTGAGCGCCATTGACGGACAGTGCATTCATGGGAGGCTCCTACGCGCGAAGGGCTGCTCGGATACTTGGCGTCGCGACATAGACGCCGCCAGAATCGGCTTCGCCACGTGACTGCGACTATTTCTTCAGAAGATCGCGGATCTCGGTTAACAGAACTTCCTGGGCTGGGGGCGGCGGCGGGGTGGCAGCTGCCTTTTTTTTCATGGAATTCAGCACCTTGACCAGCATAAAGATGGCGAACGCGACGATCAGAAAATCGAAGCAAGTCTGCAGAAACGAACCGTAATTCACGGTCACCGCTGGGATGTCCCCCACGCCTTCCTTCAAGACCGCTTTTAGATCCGTGAAATTGACACCCCCTGTCATCAACCCAATTGGCGGCATGATCACATCCGCCACCACTGATGACACGATCTTGGAGAATGCGGCGCCGATGACCACACCGACCGCGAGGTCGACAACATTGCCGCGCATCGCAAATTCTTTGAATTCCTGGATCATTCCCATGGTTCCCATCCTTCCGTCATTATCGCTGGTGTGACTACTCGTCCTCCGCCACAACCCCGTGGTCTGCATGTCGGGCGCAGCATACCCCAAGCTGACGTCACCAATAATAGCTGAGCCGGGACCCGATAAAACTAGCTTTCACCGCGCAGATGGAAGTGCTGACCAGGCCAGTCCCGAAAGTTAAAGACCTGGCCTTCCTGGCGGACCCGCGCGAGTTCCGCGAGCTTGAGATCGGCATACACCCATTGCGGCTTATTGAGTTCGCCTCGCGCCAGAATCCCATTGGCAGGGAAGCCTTGGTCGACCGGGGTATACACGCCGGCCGCACCCACGTTCTTATCCATCGCCGCTGACCACGGGCATTCACCCACGGTGGCCGACTGGACCACATAACACTGATTCTCAAGCGCTCGCGCCTGGCAGCCAATACGTACACGGTGATACCCCGCGAGGGTATCGGTACAGCTCGGCACCAACAGGATGTCCGCGCCCTGTTCGACCTGGTAGCGTGCGAACAACGGAAATTCGCTGTCGTAACAGACATTGATTGCCACCTTGCCAAAATCGGTCGCGAACACCTTGATCCCGGCCCCTGCGGAGACTCCCCACTGCTCGGACTCAAAGCGGGTCATCTGCAATTTCTCCTGGAACTCGCAATAGCCGGTAGGCCAGAAAAAATAGGCGCGATTACAGTATCGATCATCATCGATCTGTACCGGGTAGCTACCGGCACAAATGTACAGTTGATGGGTTTGGGCGAGTGCGCGGAACAGCGCCAGAAAATCGGCCAGGCTACGCTGGAGTCTGGACAAGGACAACGGCAACGATCGGGCCACTGTCTCGCCAAAGATCGCGGCGAGCTCCAGGCTGAAATATTCCGGGAACACCAACAGTTGCGCTCCCTGACCTGCGGCTTCCGCCACCCAACGTTCTATTTTGGCGCGAAAGTCCGACCAATGGCCGAGCGCTTCAAGGGGATACTGCGCAGCGGCGACTCTTACCGAAACAAGCGCTACAGCGTCTTCAGCCAAAGCGCCATCTCCTTCGGGCTGGGTGAGGATTCATCCAAATCTTGCCACTCGTAATACGTGGTCAAAGTGGGATGCCGAGCATAGCCAAACTTCTGCCAGCTCGCATCGAGCGGCACATAATCAGCGGGCCGTCGCGGGTGATCAACAGGCCGTATGACCGCGCACAAGGCCATCCAGCGAAAGCTACCCAACGCGCGGGCATGCTGTTCGCGCGCTTCGAAAAACTCGCGATAGATTCCTCGCCCCCGGTAATCGGACAGCAAGACCGATTCGCCGCAGTAGAAAATCTCCGCCGGGTTATAGCCCGCGGTGCGAAACGCGCGCCCGACCTTCTCGGTTTCCGCCGCGAGTGGCAGCCCGGTCGAGGCGCCGATCACGCGCTCGCCGTCGCGCACCAACACCGCCACGCTATCGAGGCACTTGAGGTATGTCGCAAGGTACTGCTCTTCATAGGCCAGCGACCCCTTGTAGAGATAGGGAAACTCGCGAAACACTTCAATCCGTAAGCGCGCCAAATCAGAGACCCGTGCCGCAAAAGCCGGGTCGCGGCCAGTCAGGATTTCAATCGCGAGCGAGCCCGACATCAGCCACCGACCTGGGTGATCCAGTCCGGCAGGTTGTAGTAGTTGCTGATCCGCGCGATTTTACCCTCGCGGATCTCGAAGAACGCGCCCGCCGGCAAGCGATAGGTTTGTGCGCTCGCGGGCGGCAGGCCTTCGTCGGTCGCCAGGTAGGTGCCGAGCACGGTGAACTCCGCCGCCGCGCGGCACCCATCATCGCTCGCCATGACCACGAGGTCGGCGAGTTGTTCGCGGTAGCAACGAATCATATGCTGCATGAACGCGCCGAAGGCCGCCTTACCGCACTCTCGCCTGCCCTGGTTGAGGTCATGCGCCACGTCGTCCGTTAGCAGTCCGAGAAAGGTCTCCATATCCCCCGCATTGAAGGCGGTGTAGTAGCGTTCAATGAGGGTTACGGCGTGTTCGCGCATCTGACAATTCCAACCATCATGGGGGTTGCCATCATACTTCAGCGTCGGCAAGACGCTTGGTTCTCGCCAGTGGGTTGAACTTCGCGGCGGCCGTGACTCGCGTGTGTCTTAGAATACTGAGAGAACCGCTCTGCCTAATCGATCAGGCAGCAAAACTTAGGGGCCAGGATTGGGGCCTATTCAATGGGGACCACGTGCGTGGCGAGGGACAGGATTTTTGCCCCGTCGTGGCGCACGTTGCAGCGATAACTTTCGCGTTCCATTCGATAGACTTCCTTGGTCGCGATCACTTCCAGTGAGTCGGGGCCTTCACCCTGCAATTCGAACTCTGCTTCGAGCGCCGCCAACGTGAAGTCTTTGACCACATCACCCGGTTTGAACTGTGCACACAGTGCCTCCGCGCTCGCCTGTGCCTGCTTGGCTTGCCACTGTTGGTAGGCCGCCGCCAATGCCAGCGCAAGTACTGGCGGCAAAAACTTCGCAAACGTGCGTGGAATCCTTCGCTTCGGCGCTGGCAATTTCATCCCGGATTCACGCCCAGACGAGGTAACACCACCATCATGGCGCCGTAGGCAACGGCCGTCAAACCGCACGCCACCAACAAGGCCCACACAAATGTGACCCCGCGATCGAGGAGCATGGGCAGGGTGATGAACAAAGCCAGTGACGGCAGCACCAGCCAGAAAATGCCGCGCGCGAGCGCCGCGATTTGCACCACACTGCCGGTGTCGTGATAAAGCCAGCAGAAGGCAAGGATGGAGGTGATAGGGAGTGACGCCAGGATGGCGCCGAGCCAGGTACTGCGCTTGGCAGCTTCACTGATGAGCACGATGATCAGTGCGCTTATGCTGAACTTCACGAAGAACTGCAACATATTCGATCAACCCGCCCGCGCCGTGCACACCACGGCCTGCATCGGGCTCTCGAACGGCGCGCGGCCACCGAGCGTGGCAAGTACATCGGTCACCTGCAAAATCACGGCGTCTAAATCAAGACCGCGTTCCGTCAGCGCGGACGCGACCGGCGAACCGCGCACCATGCCGGTCGCCAGCGCCAACGCTGATGAACTGCGTGCGATCAGCGGGATGGTTTCGAGCGTGATGTCGGTGAAGCCGTGATCGCGAAGCAGCCCCCGCAATACATCGTGATCTGAAAACGCGAAGGGCACGGTGAAGAATTGCGGCGGATCACTTGGCGACATCGCGCCAATGGTGCGATGAACGGCGGCCGCAAACGGATTCGCGGCCAGGGTATCCCATACGTTGAATATCCAGTGTCCGCGGGGTCTGAGTACCCGCCGGACTTCACCGAATAGCGCGGGCTTGTCGGGCGCAAACATGACGCCGAACTGACACACCACGGCCTCGAAACTGGCCGTGTCAAAGGGCAGTGCTGTCAAATCCGCGACCTGCCAGTGGGTGTTGGGCAGCGGGCCCACATGGGCCTGCGCGTATTGCAGCATGGCCGGCGCCAGATCGCTGGCCACTAACGCTGCGTCTGGCGCGAGTGCGGCGCGGAGCGCGCGGGTCACAATGCCGCTCCCGCAGGCACATTCGAGCACTTGCCGCGCGCCGGTCGCCGCCGCGCGTTGCGCGATGTCCCGCGCGTAGGGCTCAAACATCACGGGGCCCATGTAGCGATCGTAGTACTCCGGGATGGAGCCCACGAAGCTGGTGTTATCTTGCATGCCTCAACTCCTTGTCGGTAAACCGGCGGCTTCGGCGCTCAGGCGCGCGATACCGGCCCAATCGAAATCCCCATAACCGCGCGCAATCGCCGTCATATATTGATCGTGCAACAGGCCCGCCAGCGGCATCGGAACCATCGCCGCATCTGCCGCCGCCTGCACGAGGCGGACGTCTTTAAGACCCAGGGTCAACTTGAAGCCCGCGGGTTCGAACACATCGCTCGCCACCAGCCCACCGTATATTTTATACACTGGCGCCGGAAACACCGTATTCGTCATGACTTCGAGGAACTGTTCCGGTTGCAGGCCGTGTTTGCGGACCAGCGCGAAGGCTTCACCCAATGTCTCGATCATCGAGGCCAACATAAAATTGCCCGAAACCTTGACGACATTCGCAGCACGCGGCTGATCGCCGACGATGAAAGTACGCTGCCCCATTGCGTTGAACAGCGGTTCGCAACGCGTCAAGGCTGCAGCACTCCCGGCGGCGATGATGAACAGTTGCGCGGCGGCGGCGGCGGGCGGGCGACCGAATACCGGCGCTGACAGGTACTCTCGTCCAGCAGCCGCGTGCACTGCGGTCAGTCGATCAGCCAGTGCCACACTGATCGTCGCCATTGAAACGTGCACGGTGTCTGGGCGCAGGGCCGCAATGAAATTGGATTCCAGGATCACCTGCTCAACGGCGGCATCGTCAGCCAGCATGCTGATCACGATGTCTTGCCGGGCACATTGCGCGGGTTCGGCGGCGACTGTGGCGCCGTGTGCCTGTAATTCTGCGACTCTCCCTGGCGTGCGATTCCAGATCGTGACCGTATGCCCTGCCTTGAGCAGGTTGCGCACCATGCCGAGCCCCATAGCGCCGATGCCGATGAATCCTACCTGCATAATGACTCCTCATTAGATTTAGCCGCGAACTGGGGACTAACACGGGTTGTTCTTGGCGGGTTGCGCATGGTGAGCGGCCCCCCAGTCTTAAGGTTACACTCCGGCGGTCGCGACGACGACCAACCTAGGCTATCACCAGAAGGGGAGAGACGTATGAATCCGGTTAAGTTTGGCGTATTCCTGTTGCCCGAGACCATCGCCGTGGCGCAGGCGGCGGCCCAGCGCGCAGAGCGCGAAGGCTTTTTTTCAGCGTCTGTAAACGATCACTTTTATTCTCCATTGGGGTCACCACAATCCCCCCAACTCGAATGCTTCACGACCTTGACCGCGATGGCCGCCGTGACTAAAACGATTCGACTGGTCCCCGCAGTCGCCGCCATTTCATTCCGGACCCCGCCGCTGCTGACCAAAATCATGACCTCGGTCGATCTCGCGAGTAACGGCCGTTTCATCGCGGGTCTTGGCGCGGGTTGGCAGCCGACCGAGTATCACGCCCACAATTACCCGTTTCCGCCGACCTCGGTGCGTCTCGAGCAGCTCGATGAGACCATTCAGATTATGAAAGCGATGTGGACGCAGCCCGAGCCGACCTACAAGGGCAAGCATTTCTCTATCGAAAAAGCGTACAACAATCCGCGCAGTGTGCAGCACCCGCACCCACCGATCATGTTGGGCGGCTCGGGCACCGGTCTGCTTAAGATCGCCGCGCGCGAAGCGACTATTCTCAACATCATTCCACCGACCGGCAACGGTAAGGATTTCGTCAACGACCCCGTCGCCACCGTGAAGTTCGACCTGCCGACCCTGAAAAAGCGCATCGCGTTGTTGCACCAGTTCATGCGGGACGGTGGTCGCGATCCAAGCGAAATGGAACTGGGAGGTTTGGTGTTGCTCGGCCTCTCGCGTGATCCGAATGCGCCCGCCTTGCGGCAACTCGCGACCCAATTGGGCTTTCCTGATTACGCCACGGCGCAGGCCTCGCCGGTGGCAATTCTCGGCACGCCCGAGGAAGCCAAGCGCGAGTTGCACCACCGGATCAAAGAAACAGGCGTGACCTACTACATCTTCTTCGTGGCATCGGAGGAATCCCAGGACTTATTCGTGAACGAAGTGATGCCGGAATTCGCCAATGTGCGGGGTTGAGCGCGCCCAGTCGCAACGCAGCATGCGCGCCTACCGGGAACACCGCTTGGCGATGATGGCACTCCTCGCGTGGGAGGATTATGCTCGGTGCGAGCAGGGTGGATTCTGCGCTGCCCCAAGCCCACACAATATTTCCTGTGATCAATGCTAGAACGATAGGAGCGGCCCATGGCCAAACTAAACGGGGTTCATCACATCGCGATCATGACCGCCGATGTCAAAACTCAAATTGAATTCTTCTCGGATGTCCTTGGCATGAAGCTCGCGGCGCTGTACTGGATGCATAACGTGGAGGGTTATTTTCACGCCTTCATGGAATTGAATCCAAGTTGTTCAGTGGCGTTTGTGTTCTCGCCTGCGGTCAAAGATATTCCAGTCGAGTTCGGCGTGTCGCATGCCGGTAATCCGGTCAAGCCGTGCTCGCCGGGGGTGATGCAACATCTCGCTTTCAATGTCGACAACGACGTGGAACTGCTGGCGATGCGTGACCGCATTCGGGCCAAGGGTGTGCGCGTGATGGGGCCACTTGATCACGGGTTTTGCAAATCGATTTACTTCGGCGGCCCGGAGAATTTGGTCCTGGAAGTCTCAACTTCTGAAGCCGCAATTAATGCCGAGGCCTGGATCGATCCGGAAGTCGTCAAACTGAATGGGATTTCACCGGAGGAATTGGCTCGCTACAAAAATCCGGCGGCATACAAAAATGCGGGGGTGCCGGTAACCCAGCCCCAGGCAGGCACCGGCCGACCTGAGTACACGCACATGGATCCGGCTTTCGCCGGTGCGTTCGATCTGCCCGACGAGGTGGTGACGCGCGAATTGAGCGAGACCACGCCACCGGTCGACCTGGCAAACGCCGCGTAAGCGGTCATTCAGTGCACTAACTGTTCATTCGAGGGAGAACAACATGACGACCCCTGTCGATACTGCCGGTGCCATTGATGCCGATGGCCACATTCTCGAGCCACCCGATCTGTGGGAAAAATATCTCGAGCCGCAGTATCGATCGCGTGCGATCCGGCTGCGCACGAATAGCGAGGGGCTCGAGTACTTCGAATACAACGGCAAGCCCTCCATCCTGATGCCCGCGGGGTTCGCGGGATCACTGGGGGGAATGGGCGCGACGGATATCCTTCCCTCGCCGGCCCGCACCTATTTGCGCGGCGCGCCGTTTGGATCGATGGATCCTAAAGAGCGCCTTGCGCGGCTCGATAAGGAGGGCCTCGCCAAAGCGGTGTTGTACCCAACTTTGGGAATTTTGTGGGAACCGGAGGTGCGCGAGCCGGAAATCGCGGCCGCCTACACGCGTGCGTACAATCGTTGGATTATGGATTTTTGCGCGGACTCCGGTGGGCGCTTAGTGCCGATCGCGCATATCTCCCTGTCCGATCCGACGCTCGCCGCCCAAGAGACCGAGCGCGCCCTCGAGGCGGGCGCAAAAGGGATTTTCTTTCACCCCTTCACCTGGACCAAAAAGTCACCCGGCCACCCGGATTATGCCCGAGTGTGGGCGATTGCCCAGGAACACGGCGCACCCGTGGCCTTACATCCCACGGTCGATCCGCCGTCTCTCGATGTACATCGGCGGTTCGATGAACTCGCGCAGAAAGAAACTTTCGAGTTCACCTG
The DNA here is from genome assembly GCA_043734785.1 of Pseudomonadota bacterium. Taxonomy (GTDB): domain Bacteria; phylum Pseudomonadota; class Gammaproteobacteria; genus CAIKBL01. Next base: position 13,627 of record JAYTEX010000239.1, read on the forward strand.
GTACTTCGACGTGCTGGTTCAGCAGGGCATGCAACAGGCATTCGTGTCTCTGTTTCACTACAATATTTTCGATCGCTTTCCGAAAGTCAAAGTCGTGGTGCTGGAATCGCAGGCCGGCTGGATCGGGCCATTGGTCGATCGCATGGACGCTGTTTCCAAAGGCCCGCTGATGCCGAAGCGCAGCATGAAGGAATTGCCGAGCACTTATTTCAAACGCCAGTGCTATGTCTCGATCGATCCCGACGAACGGGCCATCGCCGGGGTCATTCCTTTCATGGGCGACGATCGGTTCTTCTGGGCCTCGGATTTTCCGCACCCGGATCACACCGCCGAATATATGCACGAACTCAAAGAGATGCTAAGTCCTCTACCGGAGAGTTCGCGACGTAAAATTCTGTTCGGCAATGTCCGAGAAGCTTATGGCTTGCACTGAACGGACCGCACTGCGCTGCAGTCCGCATTCTGAGGAGAACGATATGAACTTGAAAGGCAAGCGTGTGGTCGTGACTGGCGCCAACGGGGTTTTGGGCCACGCAGTGGTCGCCCGGAGTCGTGAACTTGGCGCCTCCGTGATCGGGCTGGATATTCAATTTGACGGCCACGAGGCGGGAGCGGAGCGGTGCGAGATCATCGATCTCACCGACAAACAAGCAACAGACGCATGCTTTGCGCAGTTAGGGCCGTTCGATGTGATTTTCAATGTCGCGGGTGGCTTCGCGATGAGCGCGACCGCCTATGAAATCGCGTCTCCGCAGTGGGACGCCATGTTCAAGATCAATGTCGCGACCACGCAGAACGCACTCCATGCCGCGGTACCGATCTTGCTCCAGCAGGGGCGCGGTAGCATCGTCAATATTGGGGCCATGTCGGCGCGCGAAGGTCAGGCCAATATGAGCGCCTATTGCGCGGCCAAGAGCGTGGTCATGCGCCTGACTGAAAGTCTTTCCAAGGAGCTGCGCGCCAAAGGGATTAACGTCAACGCCGTGCTGCCGAGCATCATCGATACGCCGCGCAATCGTGCCGAAATGCCGGAGGCGGATTTTGCAAAGTGGGTGAAACCTAACGATCTCGCCAGCGTCATCTGCTTTCTAGGCTCCGATTCGGCGGCCGCGATCCATGGCGCGTTGATCCCCGTGGCAGGTTTGTCCTAGCAGCCTGTCGCGCGCGGACCGACCGCGCATTTATTTGGCCTGCGCTGGAACGGCTTCTCGCACATTCGTCTGCGGGCCTACAGCACCCACTTCAGGCGCCGCAAGTGTCGCATCGTCCTCCGGCAGCACGCTCACCACGTGCGGGAGGCGGGCGGCCCAAACCTCCGCCGCGCCCTCGCCGCGCGGATCGCTGGCCGCCGACACCTGATTAGTGTTCAGCACCCATTGAATCGCCTGCATATTGCCGTATTCGCGGGTAGACAGCCTGAGGGTGTGCCCGCGCTGGGTCAGAGCAGTCTGGTCTTCTGCACTGAAGGCTTTGGGTTCATACAACACTTCATCCGGCAGATACTGATGGTGATAGCGCGGCTGCGCGACCCAGGTTGCGGGCTCGGTACCGGCATAAAACTCCAGCGCGCCGAGTAACACCATTGAAATGATCCGGCTACCGCCCGGCGTGCCCAAGATGCCAATTCGATCCTTGGTGATCAGAAATGTTGGGGTCATGCTGGACAGCGGTCGTTTGCCAGGTCCGATCGCATTGGCATCCGCGCCCACCAACCCATAAGCATTCGGGGTCAGCGGTCGGGGGGAAAAGTCGTCCATTTCGTCATTTAGCAACACACCGGTGCCCGCGGGCGTGTAGCACGCGCCGAAGGGGTAGTTAACGCTTAGGGTGGCGGCGACTTGATTACCTTCCGCGTCGAGAATTGAGAAGTGCGTAGTGTGATCTCCCTGCGGCGGCGGGGCGATCGGTTTGAGTGCGCTGCTGGGCGTGGCTTTGTCGAGCGCAATGTCGGCACCGATTTCCACGGCGTGGGATTTGGCCGTCAGCGCGGCAATCGGCACCTCCTGAAAATCCGGATCGCCAAGAAACTCCGCGCGGTCACGATAGGCACGACGCATCGCTTCGATCGTGAGATGACGCTGCAGCGCCAGCGGTAGGGTCGCGAGGTCATAGGTTTCCAGGATGTTGAGCGCCTCGAGCAACACGATGCCGCCCGAGGACGGCGGCGGAGCAGAGACGATCTGCATATCGTGATAAGTACCGACAATCGGATTGCGCTCAACGATCCGGTACTGGTCGAGATCCTCGACACTCCAGATGCCACCGCCCGCCTTGACGCCAGCCACCAGCTTGTCGGCGATCTCGCCGGCATAGAATCCAGCCGTGCCCTGTCGTGCCAGCTCCTGCAACGTGTCCGCCAAATCAGGCTGCCGGATGACATGGCCGATTGCGGGCACTGCGCGATCATTGAGAAAGATTGCAGCGGTCGCGGGATCAGCCGCGAGCACTGCTAGGCGAAACTCCGCCATGGTGCGGTAGTGCGCGCTGACCGGGAAGCCGGTGCGCGCAAGTTTGATGGCGGGTGCGAGGGTTCGTTCGAGCGGCAAGCGCCCGTAGGACAGGGCCAGATGAACCAACGCGGCCGGGGTCCCTGGGATGCCGGCCGCCAGCGCGCCATTCAGCGATTTGTCCGGGATCACTTCGCCTTCGTCATTGAGAAAGAGCTTTTCAGTCGCGGCGAACGGCGCGCGTTCGCGGGCATCCACGAAAATGTCCGTGTCACTGATCGCGCGATGAAGAAGGAAGAAGCCACCGCCGCCGATGCCCGAGGAGTAAGGTTCGACCACCGCCAGCGCCGCCGCCACGGCGATGGCCGCATCAAAGGCGTTACCACCAGCATCGATCACTTCGCGACCCGCGCTGGTGGCGAGCGGATGGGCGGATGCGATCGCGGCCTGATTCGGTTCTTTGATGGCCCAGGCGGGTGCTGCCCATGCGCAACACACGAATAGCCAAACGCGCAGGCAGTCTTTCAAAGCGTCCCTTCCTTTTGCTGAATCAGCGCGTGGTACTTCGCCCAGAGTTGCAGGTCGCTGTCCGCGTGCGTTGGATCCTTGGGGATGCAATCGACGGGACAAACTTGCACGCATTGTGGGCGATCAAAATGGCCCACACATTCGGTGCACCGCGCGGCGTTTATCTCGTAGTGATCGGCACCTTCGTAGATCGCCTGGTTCGGGCATTCCGGCTCGCACACATCGCAGTTGATGCATTGATCGGTAATCATCAATGCCATGGAGCCGTCTCGGCAGTGGTTATTTTTTGGCCCACTTCCCAAGCCGCTCGGCAAGCGCGGTATACACCATCGGGTGCACGAACTCCCTGACATCCCCGCCCAGTGATGCAATCTCGCGAATCAGCGATGAGGAGACGTAGGAAAAGTGCTCGGTCGTCGGCATGAAGATGGTATCGGCTTCTGGCACCAGTCGTTTATTCATGCCCGCCAGTTGAAATTCATACTCAAAATCGTGCACCGCACGCAGACCGCGCAAAATCGCCTGGGCCCCGCAGTCGCGCACGAAATGGGCGAGCAGTCCATCGAAGCGCCGCACTTCGACATTCGGGTGCTCGGCCAGAATTCGCGCGGCAAGATCGACTCTTTCATCGGTAGAAAAAGCCGTGCTCTTGGCGGTGCTGGCGGCAATTGCCACGATGACATGATCAAAGATGCGCGCGGCGCGCGCCACGATATCACTGTGCCCATTGGTGATTGGGTCGAAAGTTCCAGGATAAATAGCTCTAGTACCCAAGGCTCTGTCTCCTCGCATGGTCGCCGGACTAGCAGGCTAGCCCCAATTCTCGCAAAGCGTGTGGCGCTACCCCCCCGTCTGCGCCAGACAATAACGGGTCTTGCTAGTCTCACCGACGCGTATCATACGCCATCCCTCCGGCAGCGGAACCAAAGGCTGCTCGCGCGGGGTCTCCAGATACAGCAAAGCCGCGGGCGTCAGCCATTGCGGGGTGAGCAGGGGCAATACGCGCGCCACGAGTCCGCTGGCATACGGCGGATCCAGAAAGACCACGTTGAAGATCACGTTCGGCGGCGTGGCTAAGAAGCGTAGCGCTTCGCTTTCGATCACGCGGACGGTTTCCTCGGCCGCGAGTAGCGTCACATTGGCCCTCAATTGGGTCACGAGCTCTCGATCGTGTTCGACCAGGGTCGCGTGTGCCGCGCCGCGCGAGATTGCTTCGAGGCCGAGGACTCCACTGCCGGCGAACAGATCCAGACAGCGCGCACCGAGGAGGCTCGGCGCCAACCAATTGAACAGGGTCTCGCGTACGCGGTCCGCAGTTGGGCGCAGCGCCGCGCCTGCGGGCACCGGCAACCACCGGCGACGCCATTGACCGCCAATAATGCGCACCCGCCCAGGCGAGTGGCCGGACTGCTGGTTCATGGACTAGTGGCGCGCGGCCCGACCGTAATCTGCGCCATGTTGGCGATCCGCACGCGGCGTTGAAAGGCGTCACGAATCTGCGCCGCAGTCACCGCCTCTACCTCGCGTGGGTAGGTGTCCAGGTAATCGAGCGGAAGGTCATAAAAGCCGATCACCGTCAGGTATTCCATGAGTTTGCTGTTGCTATCGATGCGCAAGGGAAAGCCACCGATCAGATTGTGTTTGGCAGCGAGCAGCGCGGCTTCAGAAGGGCCTGCCGCGAGGAACGCGCCGAGCGTCGCCTGCAGGACTTTCTGTGCTTCCTGCTCCCGTCTGTGGTCGGTCTGCAGCCTGATCACAAACGGGCCTGCCGCGGCCATCGGCTCGAAGGAACTGTCGACCGAATAAGAGAGCCCTCGCTGTTCGCGAATTTCGTTGAACAACAGGGACACTGGGCCATTGCCACCCAGCACATGATTGCCGACCACTAACGGAAAATAATCCGGATCATGCCGCGAAATACCCGGCTGCGCGAACAGGATATGGCTTTGTTCGCCGGGAAAATCGATGCGCAAGGACTGTCCCGGGATAGGCGGCGATACGCCGGGCACCGCCGGCGCGCGCGCCCCGCGCGGCAAATCCGCGACGAGTGTTTCAGCAATGCGCGCGGCAGCCTCGCGCGTGATGCCACCGACCATCACCACCAAGGCGTTGTCGGCGACGTAGTAGCGTTTATAAAACGCGCCCACCGTATCCAGCGCAAAGGCCGCGACCGAGGCCTCGGTCCCTTCGCTCGGGAGGGCGTAAGGATGGTTGCCGTAGATCGCATGGCGCATCGCTTTGTCGGCGATGGACCCGGGTGATCCTTTTTCCTGCTGCAAACCGGCCAGCATCTGTTGGCGCATGCGCGCAAAATCCTCCTTCGCGAACCGCGGGCGGGATAGCGCTGCAGTGGCGAGCATCAGGGCAGGTTCAGCGTTATTCGGATCGGTAAGGCTGCGCAGCGATACCCAGGCCATATCGCGCGTCGCACCAGCGCTCAATTGCGCGCCAGTCGCTTCCATCTGGCGGTGAAACTCATCGGTAGATAGCGCCTGTGTGCCCTCGCCGAGCAGGCCACTGGTGAGGCTCGCAAGCCCTGGCGTTGCCCCGTCATAGGCGCTGCCGGCGGCGAACACGACGCGCAACGTGAGCATCGGGATCTCCGGCGCTGCAACGAACAGGACCGGAATCCCGTGGGTCGTTTCCCAGTGTTCAATCCGGGGCGAAGACCAAACGAGCGCCGGCATGAGGCACAGCGCGCACCCCACCCAGCGCAGAGATTTAATCACTTTGTTTCTCCGGCACAAGATAGGCCACCGTGGCCACTTCATCTTTAAAGTACTTGCGTGCCACCGCCTGTACTTGCTCGGGAGTGACGGCCTGAATCTGCGCGACATATTGATCTTTCAGGTGCCAGTCGAGACCCACGACCGCTAACGAGCCAATCATCATGGCTTGGCTGAACAGAGAATCGCGTTGATAGACATTATCGGCCACCACGCGAGTTTTGATCCGCGCCAGTTCTGTCACGGTCGGAGGCACTTTTTGGATGGCCGCAAGTTGCGCTTTGATCGCCGCTTCAAGTTGTTCGAGGCTCACCCCGGTGCGCGGCACACCGTTGAAGCTGAACAGGTCGGCCAGTCTCGAGGTGCTCGAATAGCTCGCGCCGGCGGCGAGCGCGATTGCGCGGCCACGCACCAGTTCGTGCGCGAAACGCGCGCTTGGGCCTCCATCGAGAGTCGCGGCCAGGACTTCCAGCGCGTAGATTTCCCAGGCTTCGAGCACTGGATCGCCGGTACCCACTTGCGAGAACCCGGGCACTTTGTAGTGCATCACCAGCATCGGAATACGCAATTTGGGATTCGCGATAGTCAGACGCTTAAGACCGTTCTGCGGCACCTCCGGGCGAGCTTTCAACGGGGCTAGCCTCTGCTGCGGGATTGCCCCGAAATGGTGTTGCGCGAGATTCTTGATAGTATTCGGCGCCACGTCGCCGACCACGACTAAAATTGCATTGTTCGGCGCGTAGTAGCGCCTGTACCAGGCGCTCAGCTCCGCGCGCTGCATTTGCTCGATATCCGACGCCCAGCCAATCACCGGCTGGCGGTACGGACTCGTCTGCCAGGTGTGGGCAAGGATGGCTTCCATTGCCAGCCCTTGCGGGTTGTCGTCGGTACGCAGGCGACGTTCTTCGCGGATGACTTTCAATTCGTTGGCAAACTCTGCCGGATCGAGCAGCAAATACTGCATTCGTTCCGCTTCGAGTTCGAAACTCAGCGCGACATTACTCGCCGCCCATTGCTGAAAGTAAGTGGTGTAGTCCGCCGTCGTAAACGCATTTTCGCGCCCGCCCTGCTCGGCAATACGGCGTGAGAACTCACCGGTGGCGAAATGCTTCGTGCGCTTGAACATCATGTGTTCCAGTGCGTGCGATACACCGGTGGCGCCATCCAACTCGTAACTGCCTCCGACCTTGTACCAGATCTGGACCACTGCAACCGGCGCTCGGTGATCTTCTTGCACAATCACACGCAGGCCATTTTCCAACGTGAACTCCTGAGCGGCGGGATCCGCCCGAGCGCTTACCGCGAGCAAAGAAAAACACAGAAAGATAAGATTTGTACGCACCCACAGTCTCCGACCAGATTCAAAGCTAAGGTGCTAGCATAACGCAACGACCACGACCGTCGGCGGCTACGACCATTGTTTTATCGGCACACTGACTCCGCATGTTTAAACGACTCAAAGAAGGCCTGGCACGCACGCGCGACGGATTACTGAGCCGAATCAGCCGCTTGTTCGGGCGCGGTGAGCCGATCGACAGCGCGTCGCTCGAGACGCTCGAAACCGCGTTGTTAGTGGCAGACACTGGGGTGCAGGTAACGGAGACGATCATGCGCGCGGTCAAGCAACGCGCACGTGACGAGGGCGCGCCGTTACTGGAGGTGCTGCGCGCGGAGATGGTTAAGACGCTGGCGCCGGTAGCCAAGCCGTTGGCCATTCCCCGCGAGCAGGCAGGACCCTTCGTATTACTGGTGGTGGGCGTTAATGGCGTTGGCAAGACCACGACCATCGCGAAAATTGGTCATTACCTGCAGTGCGCTGGATTGCAGGTAATGTTTGCCGCCGGAGATACTTTCCGCGCGGCTGCCGTCGAACAACTCAAGGTCTGGGGTGAACGGCTCAACATTCCTGTCATTGCACAGGGACCGGGCGCCGACCCTGCGTCCGTGATTTTCGATGCGTATGCGGCAGCCACTGCGCGTGGGGTTCAGGTCCTAGTGGCAGACACTGCCGGCAGACTCCACACGCAGACCGGATTGATGGCGGAACTCGGTAAAATCAGGCGCGTATTGGGCAAACAGAACCCCGCCGCCCCGCATGAGACGATGTTGATCCTCGATGCAACGATGGGACAGAACGCACTCCAGCAGGCGCGCGCGTTTCACGCGGCGGTCGCGCTAGATTCAGTGGTGTTGACCAAACTCGATGGGACCGCCAAAGGCGGCATCGTATTCGCCGTCGCCCAAGAACTCGGCCTGCCGCTTCGCTTTATCGGCGTGGGCGAGCAATTTGAGGATCTTCAGGTATTCAACGCCGACAATTTCGTCGCCGCGCTGCTGGGCAGTGAGGCGCCAGCGGCAAGTTGATCAGCTCCGCGTGCGCGATCCACCCAGCTGACTCAACGGTCAAGGGCGGGCAAGCTTAGGTGTCCCGCCACAGTTATTCTGCCTCGCGCGCAAAGCCAGGCGCGCGCGTCGGCCGCGTCGCTGGCGAACCACGCGGCGGCCGATCCGAGGCGAAAGCTGTAGCCCCAGAGGTCCATGTCCCGCAACAGGGCCTGCTGGCTGTAACCGGGCACCAGGTCAGCGAGCAGAAGCGACAGGTAGCAAACCGCACATTCCTCGCGGTCGTCACCCCCGGCATCAGTATCAAGGCGCTGTCGGCGCGCCTCATCCATGCACAGAAAATGACAGGCTTCGTGGAGCACCGAGCTTAAAGGCGTGTCCGGTCGCACCCACAGGCGAGCGCCGCGCAAACCCGCTTCGGGGGCCCCCCAGTAGCTGCCGGGAATAGGCGCGTTGACGGCGAGGAAACACAGTTCGAGGCCATGGCGCGCAAAAAGCCGCGCGAGTGCAAGGGCTCGGGCAGCATCGGCGGCGCCTATCAGGGTCACCGGTGAAATGGCTTCGTCACGCTGCATGGCAGAGGTGTTGAGACAGCAA
>JAYTEX010000240.1:0-2825 GCA_043734785.1 Pseudomonadota bacterium
CCAGTGGATGAGTGAGAGCCAGGACAGCATGAGTGCGACACCGTGAAAATTCTGCAGTGACTCGGCGTAATGAATGGCCTCATGCACAAGTTTCAGCGCGCTGTCTGGGTTGCCCATCAGGATGCTGGCATACCCCTGCCAAGCCAGAGATACCGCCTTGAGATCCGATCCATAAGCCGCTGCCGATTCGCGATCCCGGACCGGGTCGTAGCGCTTAACCGCATGCTGCAAGTGTTCGACCGCGGCGCGCAGTGAGCCGCGTTGGACTAATGACGCGCCCATCACCCGCTGGGCCAGGACCAGCAAGCCGGGTTGATCAATCCGCTGCGCACGGCGCAAGGCGTCCTGCGCGGCGGAAGCGGATTGCAGCGCGTCACCGCGCACCAGATGGAATAGATAAATTCCGAACAGCGCCGAGACGCTCTCTTCGACCTCGTCGCCGAGTTGATCGCACAATTCGCGCGCCCGATCGTAGGCGGTGCCCATGTCGGGATGGGACATGCCCTTGGTCACGAGGAGAACGCCGGCACGCTGTAATTCGAGTTGTAAGGCGAAACGCGCGCGCGCGTCGCCGGCAGACAGGGTCTCAAGCAACGCGGCGCCCGCCTCCAGTTGAGCCAGCGCTTCGCGATAGTTCGAACGGTTAGCCGCACTTTTGGCGGCTTTGATCCAGTACGTGATTGCGAGATCTGCGAGCCCGGCGGCGGTGTAGTGACGCGCGAGTAATTCGGGTTCGGTCTCGGTGAGCGGCGAGAATCTTGTCTCGATCATCCGTGCGATCTGCGCATGGAGTTCAAGACGGCGGGCCTTGAGCAGCGAATCGTAGGCCGCATCTTGGACCAGCGCATGTTTGAAGGTGTAAGTGGCTTGAGGGGGCGTGCCGCGTCGGAAGGCGAGTCCGGAAGCGGTGAGCTGCGTGAGCACTACATCCAGCTCCGCTGGCGCGCGGGGGGCTATCGCTTGAATAAGTGCGTAGCTGAAAGTTCTACCGAGCACGGCCCCAATCTGGGCGATTTCTTTGACCGGCGTAGAACGATCCAGACGTGCCATCAGGGAGTCGCGCAGACTCGTCGGGAGGATCAGATTGCTGACTGCGCCCGAAAATTCGTAACGGTCTCCCGTCACGGTGAGCTCCGGTGACTGAAGGACCGATCGGGTGAGTTCCTCCACGAACAGCGGCACGCCATCGGTCTTCGCGAGGATTTGTTCGAACAGGTTTGCCGGGAGTGGCTTGCCGTGGGTCAGCGCATTGACTAAGTCCCCGCTCTCGATCCTGGTGAGTTTGGCCAGCGTGATTGAGGTGACATGGTCATGGTCGCGCCAACGGGACAGAAACTCCGGCCGGTGGGTAATCACAATCAGCAAAGGAATGCCGCGGACTCGATCCACCAGCAGATCCAGCAATTCCAGGCTGGTGGGATCTGCCCAGTGGGCGTCTTCGAACAACATCACGGTGGGCTGCAGCCGCGCGGCGGCCTCGGTGAGATCCGCCAGCACCCGCAGCGTTTCCTGCTTGAACCGCTGCGGCGACAGGCTGATGGATTCTCTGTAGCGTTCCGTGGGGATAGTCAGCATTGCGGTAATGAAACGCACGTCCTCGACCGGGCGGCCATAGCGCTCGGTCATCAGGGCTTCCAGTTTGTCGAGCTTGGATACGACTGGCTCGTCTAGCGCGAAGCTCAGCGCTCGCTCAAAATTCGCAATGATCGGGTAGAACGCGCTGTTCACGTGGTAGGGGGAGCATTGAATGCGCAGCCACTGGGCGCCGATCCCTTCGAGTCGTTCGCGCAGCGCACTCAGGATCCGACTTTTGCCGATGCCGGGCTCTCCACCCAGCAGCACGACCTGACCTTGGTCGGCCGTTGCCAATTGCCAGCGCGCGAGCAATTGCGCAAGTTCATGCTCGCGTGCCACCAATGGCGTTAGCCGACCTTGCGTCGCGGCTTCGAAGCGGCTTACGGCATTGCTAACGCCCTCGATCCGCCACACTTGAACCGGCAGCGATACCCCTTTTAAGACCTGAGTCCCCAGGTCTGCGTACGTGAATTCGCTCCCCGCGAGTTGCGCGGTGCGTTCGCTCACGACCATCGTATCTGGCGTGGCCACGTTCTGCAGACGTGCCGCAAGGTTGGGGACGTCTCCAAGCGCCAGTCGTTCGCGTTGGGTGCCAGCGCCAATTGCACCGACCACCACAATGCCGGTGTGGATCCCGATGCGCGCGGAAAGTGCCACCTGTGGGCCCGCACGTTCCGATAGATTCAGCGCGTGTAATGCCGCAAGAATCTCCAGGCCGGCGTGGATTGCCCGTGCTGGGTCTTCTTCATGGGCGCGTGGATAACCGAAGTAGATTAAAAGGCCGTCGCCGAGATGCTGTGCAATGTACCCGTCGTAGCGCGCGACAGCCTGTGCGGCGACCTTTTGATAGGCCTGAATCGCGGTCCGTAAATCCTCAGGATCGAGTTGCTCGGACAACTGCATCGAGCCGACCAGATCGCAGAACATGATCGTAAGTTGGCGTCGCTCGGGGTCATCGTTCGCGATGCCTGTGGCGACTCCTGGCGCTGCGTTGAGCAGCGACGCCCCGCAACTCGCACAGAACCGGGCCGCAATCGGGCACCCAATGCCACAAGCCGGGCAGGTGGGTGCGACCGGAGTGCCACAGCATTCGCAGGCGCGCGCGTTCGCGCCTAACGCGCTCGCGCACTGCGCGCAAACCGGGCCTGTAGGAATGTCAGTAGGGTGGGTCACATGATATTCGTCACGGCACTACGGAGTCTGGGATTCTGCTGGATCAGGTCGCACTCCGCCATCGGAGATTACCGTGT
>JAYTEX010000241.1:0-10515 GCA_043734785.1 Pseudomonadota bacterium
AAAAATCTCACGGTATGCGGCCTTAATATGGGGCTGTATTACGGCTGGAGTCCGCAGGATAGGCGCTATGAATATGAAGATCGTGTGCGCGCCAATATGACCCAGTTGTTTCGATGGTTCGAAGAAGGTCGGATCAAACCCGAGGTCGGCAACACCTACCCGTTAGCGGAGTTCCAGAGCGCGATGGCGGATGTCCTCGCGCGGCGCGCGATTGGCAGGATCGCAGTCGTGATGGATTGAGTGCGGGCTCCTAATCGCCGAGATAGCCGATGAAATCAGCACTATAATGCCGCGATGAAAGCGGGACTTCACGATGCGCGCAGAACCTGAATCCGCGCCCAGGCTCCGGCCCTTTTGGCACGTTGGCGTCCCGTTCTTGATCGGCGCCGGCATGCTCGGCATCATCGCGCTCGCCAGTCAGAACCGAGCGGCGCTGTGGTTGAGTCTCCTCCTTGTCGCGTGGGGTATCGTGTGGAGCCTGCTCGCCCGTCACGGGGCGCAGCGGCATATGCAGGCCATCGGGGCCGCCACCGATCTGCTGGCCGCCCCGACCCTGGAGCATGCCATTTGGTTAGGGCCGGCAAGGCTGATGGTCCGTCCACGCAAACACGGCCATCTGTTATGGACTACGCACGGGCTAACGTGGACGAGTGCAGAAGTCGCGAGTCTGGCGGATCCCACCCGGCGCGTTTTGCTGGGAGCTTTTAGAGCTGAACTGTCGCTTCCGTTCATCGACATCATCGCCTGCCACCACGCCATCAAAGTGCTGAGCGGCGAGCAACTGATCCTGTCTGTAACCGGTAGCGAAACTTATCGTTTCGGCCTTTCCAATCCAGCTATTTATGCGTTCGTCCTGCGCGCCTTCGCAAGCCAGGGACCGGACAACCTGGCGGCAGGCAAGCACACCCCGGCACTCAATTTGCCCGCCTAGCGATTAATGATCACCGGTATCGACTATGGCTGGGTAGGTCTGGCGGCCCTGGTCGCGGGTATCGTGAACGCCATCGCCGGCGGCGGCACCTTGATCACATTCCCGATGATGATTGCTATCGGGATCCCGCCAGTCGTCGCTAATGTGACCAACAGCGTCGCCCTGTGCCCCGGCTATGTGGGTGGCACCTTAGCGCAATGGCGCGATCTGCGCGGACAATCGTCTCGGATAATCTGGCTGGTCCCGATCGGGATCCTCGGCGGCACGGTCGGTGGGTTGTTGTTGATGGCGACCGATGAACGGGTGTTCAGTGCCATCGTGCCCTACCTCATCCTGCTGGCGTGTGCCCTGCTGGCCCTTCAGGATCCCCTCAAGCGTTGGCTCAACCGGCGTCTCGAACAACACGCTGCGCGCGGTTTGAACGAACGCTGGGCCATGCTTCCCATTGGTCTCAGTGCAGTTTACGGCGGCTACTTTGGTGCCGGTCTCGGGGTGATCATGCTCGCCACGCTCGGCATCACGCTGGACGATACGCTGGTTCGCCTGAACGCCGTGAAACAGTTGTTATCGCTTGCGATCAATCTCGCGGCGGCGCTGTACTTCGCGTGGGCCGCGCCGGTGCTCTGGCCGGTGGCGGGGGTGATGGCGATCGGGGCATTGCTCGGCGGCGCGCTCGGCGGTCGGCTGGCGAGCCACCTCAAACCCGCGACCTTGCGCTATGCGGTCGTTATCATCGGTTTCGGCGTGGCGTTCTACTACCTCACCAGGTGATTGTGCTCAGACGAGCGCCAGTTGCGGTGACCACGCATCGTTCACGCGGCGGCAGCGGCTTCCATTAATTCGCCGATCGCTTTCGCGGCCGCCGGGAGATCGCTGTACACCAGGCGATAGGGCGTGACGCGGTCGGTTAGCGCCGCAGCCATGCGAAAACCCTGCTCGCCGCGCAGCACATAGTTGAAGGAATTCTGCGTAATTTCGACGAAACAATCGGAGCGCTCCACCGGGACAATCTCGAGCGCGGCACCGGCGCTATATTTAGGGAAAATCATCAATTTCGGGATCGCCGTTTCATGCATGGCGTGGATATGTTCATCGCCGGGGCGGAGATGTGAGATGGTGCCTTTGTGAGTGCCCGGAATGGACGGCCCCAGATGCACCTCTGGCACGAGTTCCCGAATGACGTCGATCGACTGGTTCTTGAGTGGAATGAGGCGCGGGAAGGGATGAATGGCGAGGCTGTCATCGCGAATCAACGTGAACTCATCGGAGAGCAGACGCCAGCCCCGATGCATCAGATAGGCGCACAAGGTGCTCTTACCTGCGCCCGGATGTGCCGGCAGGATGAGCGCGCCATGCGCGTTGGCCAGCACCCCGGCGTGCAACATTAAAAAATCATGCGAGCGATTCGCAATCGCCCAGTTCATGGTCCACTCGATATGGGCCAGTGTGGCGTGGGCTGGGAAGGTCGTGAAAACCTGCCCATCTTCGGTGCGGATCGCGCGCGTCGACCACCAGTGGCGGCTAAGGGTGGGATTGCGGCCGACGATGAGTTTCGCATCGGCGAAAGCGCCGCGTGGGGCGAGCGGGTAATTCGGGTAATGCGCGTGTAGGCGTTCGGCGAGTGCGCGTTCTCGGCCCTCGAAATGGACCACGAAGGGGCCAATCTTGAGCCGCAGCTCCCGCTTCAAGAGCGCATGAAGCGCGCCCACAGAGTGGTCGCGAAGCACACAGTCCGGCATTGTATTCACGGCGACGACGAGATGACGCCGAGTTGTTCGAGAAGTGCGATGACGCGCCCGATAGCTCCTCTGAGTTCCGGTTCGTCGTCATTGGTGTGATGTTCTGATAAGCGCTGAAAAATTGCCTCAACGCCGACCGGCTCTTCCACCAGGAACGCGATGATCTCCGCACAGGCCTGGTTGAGGTAGTGCGTCTGGCCTGAGGCAGGATGAAAAACGAAATGGGCATCCCCCCATTGGTGATGGCCCAGTGGGGGAGTGCAGTCTACAGTCCAGCGGTGCGTCGATTGCGTCAAGGACCGTGGGTACTTCTATCTAACGTGTCGCGCGAAATTTAAACGAGCCTGGCACCGTAAAGTGAGGTGAGGCAGGCGCCAGTCCAGCTCGTCACAATGGCGCTCGTGACCGGGGTATTGACTGGAGTTCCGACCGCGACAATCGCGCCGCCTTGGGTAGCGACGTGGGCGATGGCATATTTGGTCGTCGTAGTTTTAAAATCTTTCACGTCTAAGTTCGCGGCGTTGATCACGGCCGTTAATTCGTCCCCGATCACGAGAGTCCCGTCAGCGACGAAGCGCCAATTATCTATAGTGCCGACCTTACCGTTGAAGTAGTGCCCGGGACCGTTCTTATCAGCAACCCCCCACTTACCCGCGTTGTTTTTTGTAAGTTTTCGGTAAAGCAAGACCGGCACCCGGAACCGATTGTCTTCCGGCGGGTTGTTGCTATCGCAAAGTACTTTTGCGTAAACCTGCGTATTACCATTAAACGCACCGCACCCGAGGCTGGTGGCCGCCAGCGCGGTGCCGGAATGCAGCGTGACCACTGCCGGCAAGGCCAGGGTGGTCCCTTTCAGGAAGTGTCGGCGGGTCGAGCCCTGCGGGCTAGACGGGGCCGTTACGGATTCATGAGTTTGTTCTGAGTTCTTTTCCATCTTCAGCTCCTGGAGCGTAATGCTGATAACACAGCAAGAAATACGCCAGCTTGTCGGGAGTACTGCGTAACTTTTGGATCTTCTTCAGATTCCTGTTCTCAATAGAGTTCTGGAATCCGTGCGTGGCGGCTATTATGTAAAGCCAGCCTTACAAATCCAACCCTCGCAGACCCCTATTTTGTAAAGAATATTGACGTGCCTCAGCCGCCCCTACCGTTCAGTCCCCTACATTTCGAATCACTGGTCGCACCGAACACTCCCGGCTGGGAGCGAACGCTGACTTGGGCCGGCTATATGGCATTGTCGGTCGCGGGCCCTACTTGAGACCCAGGGGCTTCTGGACCGGATCGCGGAGCCGGTTCGTCGCCAATTACCTCTCCGCTCCGAACGATTCCCCTATGCGCGGCGCCGGCCGCGCTCAGCCGGTGCGCCGGCGGCGTGAGGTAACCAGTCCTAGGCCGAGCGTCCCCATCACCAACAGAGCCATGGTGCCCGGCTCGGGTAAAGGTAACGGCTCGGCGTAAATGAAGTCGTCCATCACGACGAGGTCGTTGCCGCTCTCAGGTGACCCGAGTACGTCGTTACCACTGGTGACGCGCACGCGCGCAACAACGGCGCTGCCGTAGTCCACGCCGAGGAACGACAGGCCCCCATCAGGCCCCTCCGGCACGAAAAAGGTGTCGAGCAGCGCGTTGTTGCCGTCGAAGAAGGACAGGCTCGTTACGTTCGAAATTTCCACGTCTGTGAACACGGAGCCGAACCCGCGGGTGGTTGCGGCGGCGGCGGTGCCCGGAACAAAGAAGTTCACGTCGAGCACGTTACTCCCAAGCGCGGTGAACAGGCGTTGCGCGGAGAAGGTCTGAAACTGAGCGGGATAGCTCGCATCCAGGTTGCCGAACTCGACCGGCGTGCCTGATGCCACGTTGGCGCTCACCTGGAAGCCGGTGCCCGGCGTTGAGAACACAGCGCCTCGCGGCGAATTAGAGTTGAAAAAGTTGGCCGGCAGAGGGTTTGGTGCGCTGCGCGCATCCGGCACGCCGTCCCAGTCGATCTGGCGCCGGCCACTGCCGAACGAACCAGCCACGTTGGGATTCAGCGCGCCGAGCGCGGTACGGAAGGCGTCCACCGACGTTTGGATAGCAGCCTGATTGTTCCCCGAGGCTGAAAACGTGATCGGCACGGCCATCGCCGTGATAGGGGCAAGGGTGATCGGCAGCGCGATCATCGCGGCGATGGCAAATCTTGATACGAGCATGGAGGTCTCCTTACAGAGCGGGGGCTCTTTCCAGATTGTGAATGAACTGAGGCTTCGCGTACTCCAAGTCGCCCGGCAGAATGAACGCATTTGAGAAACGCCAGGATCTCGCGAGAGCGCGCAGGCGTTAGCTCGATGGTCTACGGCGTCCGATCGACCTTCGACGGTATCCAACATCAATGCCTGGAGCGAAATACTGATAACACTGCAAGAAATACGCCAGCTTAACGGGTGTACTGCGTAAGTTTTGGATCTTCTTCAGATTCCTGCTCTCAATAGATTTCTGGAATCCGTCCGTGGCGGCTATTATGTAAAGCCAGCCTTACAAATCCCACCCTCGCGGACCCCTATTTTGTAAAGAATATTGACGTGCCCGTTCCGCCTCCGCTCCCCTTTAGTCCGCTGCATGCTGAGGCACTGATCGCCATGGACGTCCCGGACTGGGAACGGTCCCTGGCGTTGGGTCGGCTGCATGGAATAGTCGGCCGCTGGCATGCGCAGCTTGAGGCCCAAGCGCTGCTGGACCAGATCGCGCCGCCCATACGCCGCCACCTGTGGTCCGAACACCTGCTCGCTGCTGACCGCACCCGAATGGCGCGGTGGGAGGCCAACCGAATTGCCCATGCCTTCCGCGACAGCGACTTGCCTATCGTTTTGCTAAAAGGGGCTGCCTACGTCCTCGCGGGTCTGCCGCCCGGCGAGGCGCGGATCCTGTCCGATGTGGATATTCTAGTGCCGCATGCGCGTCTAGCCGAAGCCGAAGCGGTGCTGCACCGCCATGGCTGGCAGTCACCGCCCCATTCCGCCTACGACGAACATTACTACCGCGAATGGATGCATGAACTGCCGCCGCTACAACACGTGGCGCGCGGCGCCCTGCTCGATGTCCATCACAATATTCTCCCGCGCACCTCGCGTTTATGTCCGGATCCCGCTGCGCTGATCGCACAGGCCGTGACCCTGCCGGACTCGCGCCTCAAAATCCTCGCGCCGGCGGATATGGTCCTGCACAGCATCGTGCATGGCTTCTATGGCGGAGAGTTCACCAACTGCTGGCGCGATGTGCTCGACGTGCACGAGCTGGTCACCCACTTTGCGGACAAGTCGCCGGATTTCTGGGCGAACTTTCAGCGGCGCACAGCGCAATTCCGCTTTGAGAGGCCGGCTTACTATGCGCTCCACGTCGCCTCCACCGTGCTCGGGACTGAGGTGCCGGTAGGTGTGATGGCACGGCTTGCCGCACACGCTCCGCGCTGGCCGGTTCGACAGGCGATGAACTGGGCTATCCGTCGCACAGTGCTGCCCGGTTTGCCACCGACCTTCCTGGAACGCGGCGCGCTCCGTGGGCTCTATCTGCGTTCGCACTGGGTCAAGATGCCGCCGCTGCTGCTGGCGCGCCATTTATGGACGAAGTACCGCAAGCCCAAGGACGCCCTGGGGGCGTAAACGGCACTGCATGGTATTCTCGGCGCCGCACGCACACGACGCTCTCAACCCCGACATTACCAACGGAGCCCCCCGCATGGCCTATCAAACGATCGAAATCACCCACGAAGGCGCCATCGACTGGCTGTGCCTTAATCGCCCGGACCGGCTCAATACCATCAACCCGCTGATGTGTGATGAGTTGCAGCACTATTTCGACAGTCTGCTGCGGAATCTTGCGGTGCGCGTGGTGATGCTGCGCGGCGCCGGGCGCGCGTTCTGCGCAGGTTATGACATCAAGGACGCCGAACGCGTCAGTGCCGGGCCGATTGTCGGCATGAATGTGCAACGCCAGATCAGCGAAGTCTTCATGCGCATGCGACGCTGCCCGCAACCCATCATCTGCCTCACGCATGGCGCGACTACCGGCGGTGGCCTTGCATTCGCGCTCGCGAGCGATGTGCGGATCGCCGCGCGTGACGTCAAAATGAATGTCGCGATGATCAAAGTCGGCCTCACCGGTTGTGATGTCGGCATCAGCTATTTCCTACCGCGCGCGGTAGGGCAGTCGATCGCCGCAGAACTCATGATGACCGGGCGCTTCATCGGCTCTGAGCGTGCGCTCGCGGTGGGCCTCGTCTCCGAAGTAGTCGAACTGATTGATCTCGAAACTGCTGGCAGGGCCTTGGCCGAAGACATGCTGAAGACTTCTCCTATGGGCCTGCGCCTGACCAAGGAGGGTTTGCGCTTGGCCACCGATGCGCCGAGTCTGGAATTCGCGATGGCGCTGGAAGACCGCGGACAGATTCTGTGCGCGAGCGCAGGTTTCTTCACGGAAGGCATCGCCGCGTTTCGCGAAGGTCGCGAGGCGCACTACGCCGACGAAATATAATCGCGATTGCCGTACATATTATTGCTGTCAATCAGCGCAAGGAGCACGCAGGGTGGACCTTCAACTTAAAGACAAATCGGTGGTCGTGACCGGGGCCGCGTCCAATATTGGGCGCGCAATCGCTTTAGGGTTCGCGCGCGAAGGCGCGAAAATTACCCTGGCCGATATTGACACCAAGCAAGCGGAAGCGGTGGCGACTAAAGCGCTCGCACTTGGCGCGGCAAGCGCTGAGATCGCGCATTGCGACGTGACGCAACTCGACCAGGTGCAGGCCATGTTCAAGCAAGCGGTCGAACGCTTCGGTACCGTCGATGTGCTGGTGAATAACGTGGGCTGGGACCAGCTCATGTTCTTTACGCAGACCACCCCGGAGCTCTGGCAGAAGATCATCCAGATTAATTTCGTCGGTGTGCTGAACTGCACCTATGCCGCGCTCGGCATTATGGCGCCAAAGAACAGCGGCGCTATCGTCTCGATCAGTTCCGATGCAAGCCGTCAGGGTGAACCGCGCGAAGCGGTTTACGGTGGCATGAAAGCTGGCATTAACAGCTTCATGAAGACGATCGCCAAGGAGAACGGCCGCAACGGAATCCGTTGTAATGTAGTGTGCCCCGGGGTCACGATTCCAGAGGACGACGAAGAAGTCGGCGCGAACAGCATGTGGGTAAACAAGGATTCGATGTTCACACCCGATCAGTTGGACAAAATCGCCAAGGCCCTGCCGCTAAAGAAGATTGGACGACCGAAGGATATTGCGAACGCAGTTCTTTTTCTGGCTTCAAATGCAGTGGCCGGCCACGTCACGGGGCAAGTGCTCAGCGTCAGTGGCGGCTACACGATGGCGGGCTAGATCCGACAACCCATTATTTTTAATTTTCAGTGAGGATTTGCATGAGCGACTACGAAGACATTATCGTCACCCGCGATGGCCGCACCGCCACGGTCTGTATCAACCGTCCAAAGAAATACAACGCCTTCCGGCCACGCACGATCGTCGAGTTGCTCGATGCGTTTCTGAAGGTAGGCTGGGATCGAGACGTCGGCTCAATTGTGTTGACCGGCGCCGGCGACAAAGCCTTCTGCACCGGCGGCGATCAATCCGATCACGCCGGTGGCCAGTATGGCGAAAACGACGCGCGCGGCGCGGTTGGCATGCCGGTTGAGGAATTCCACTCGGTGCTGCGCGATGTACCAAAACCCATCATCGCGAAAGTACGCGGCTATGCGATCGGCGGCGGCAATGTGCTGGCGACGATCTGCGATATGACGATTGCCGCCGAGAGTGCCGTTTTTGGTCAAGTGGGACCCAAAATGGGATCGGTGGATCCCGGCTTTGGCACAGCCTATCTTGCGCGAGTAGTCGGCGAAAAGAAGGCGCGCGAGATGTGGTACATGTGCAAGCGCTACTCGGCGCAGGAAGCGCTCGCGATGGGATTGGTTAATGCGGTGGTCCCGGATGATCAGCTTGATGCCGAGGTCAAGGCCTGGTGCGACGAACTCAATCTGCGCAGCCCGACCGCGATTGCGCTGGCCAAGAAGAGCTTCAATTCTGATAGCGAATCCATCCGCGGCATGGGTGGTGTCGCGATGCAAGCGCTCCGTCTCTACTACAACACCGAGGAATCTCAGGAAGGCGTAAAGGCGCTGAACGAGAAGCGAACGCCGGATTTCATGAAGTACTACAAATAGCCGAAGCGCTTAGATTCTGCCGGCCGTTGCGATCACGCTGCGGCTGGGCAAGCGTTGCGGCCGGGCAAGCGTTGCGGCCGGGCAAGCGTTGCGGCTGGGCAAGCGTTGCGGCGATTTTCGTTCAACACGATAACGATGTCCGGGGCAGACAATGGAACACGTGCAGTCCGAGATCCGTGTGGATCATGAAATCATCATCGTTGGCGCCGGCTTCTCGGGTCTCGGCCTCGGGATCCAGCTCAAAAGCGGTACCTGCATGACTTCGTGATCCTGGAACGCGCCGACGATCTCGGCGGCACCTGGCGCGACAATACCTACCCCGGCCTCACGGTCGACATTCCTTCTGCGTCCTACTCTTATCCGTTTGAGCCCAATCCGGACTGGACACATGTGTACGCGCGCGGCCTACCCTACCTGCCGCATCAAATCACGCGCGATGACCAGGCGTTGGATTTGCGAAGTCCCCTCGTAGATCTGCAGCAGCTTGGCGTCGCGCATCAATTTCTCGACTACGAACTCTTGCGTGTAGCCGTAGCCGCCGAAAATTTGCACCGCATCGGTGGTCGAGCGCATCGCGGCGTCCCCGCCGAACGCTTTCGCACACGCGCTATGGCTGCCGCGCAGATTGCCCGCATCCACAGCTTCTGCGGCGTGCAGACAGAGCAGGCGTGAAGCCTGGTAAGAGATCTCCATGTCCGCGAGCATCGCAGACACCATTTGATGGTTGATGATCGGTTCGCCAAAAGTCTTGCGTTGCATGGCGTAGCGTACGGATTCATCCCGCGCGCGCCGTATCACACCGGCAGCCCCGGCGGCGATCCATGGTCGGGAGCGATCGAAGGTCGCCATTGCAATCTTGAAACCATGTTCCGGTCCGGCAAGCATGTTCTCGGCCGGGACTTCCACCTCATCGAAGACCACATCGCCTGTGTGCGAACAGCGTTGGCCAAGTTTATGGACCAAGCTCTCCCAGTGCAGGCCCGGAGTTCCCGCTTCGATCACGAAGGTAGCAATACCACGGTGCCCGCTGGTTCCTTGTTCGCGCGCAAACGCTACGTAGAAATCCGCGACGTCCGCATTCGTGATCCAGCGCTTGCGACCGTTTAACACATAAGTATTGCCGCGTTTGATGTAGCGCGTGGACATGTTCGCGACATCTGACCCTGCATCCGGCTCTGAACACGCAAAGGCTGCATAACGCGGCTCTGCCGTGAGCTGGCGAAGATACTTGCGACGGGCGGCCACGTTGTTCGATAGCAGCAGCGGCAGCGCCGCCAGACTACTGGCCACCGCCGAAGTCCCGATACCTAAGCAACCGTAGTTGATTTCTTCCAGTACCAGTACGTGGTCGTGACAAGAAAGCCCGGCGCCACCGACGTCTTCCGGAAACTCCAGGTTCAAAAGCCCCTGATCCCACATCGCTTTGATGATGGCATGCGGAAACTCGCTCGCGCGGTCAAGCGCCTGGTCGAGTCGCGGTTCGATAATCTGCTCGCGCACGAAGCGCCGCGCGGTCTCGGTGATAATACGTTGCTGCTCGTTAAGCATGGACACGCGCTGCGCTCCTAATCTAGGGCTAAACGATGAGTGTGTCTTGGCAGTTCACGGGTTGCAAGGGAGAGCCTTGTCCAACGGGGTATGAGTCTGAAC
>JAYTEX010000242.1:0-3561 GCA_043734785.1 Pseudomonadota bacterium
GGATTCCCCAATATCATGACTTTCGACATGGGCGGAACCTCGACCGATGTCGCGTTGATCGAGAACGGCGTGGCCCATCTGCGCCGCGAAACCCGCGTCGGCGACGTCGTCGTGCGGGCCTCTTCAGTGGATGTACGCACCGTGGGCGCCGGTGGCGGCTCGATCGCGCGCGTGCCCCAATTGACAGGCGCGCTGCGCGTGGGGCCACAGAGTGCGGGCGCAGTGCCGGGACCGGCCGCCTATGGCAAAGGCGGCGAAGAGCCGACGGTCACGGACGCCAATATTGTGCTCGGCTATTTGCCCGCGCAATCATTGCTCGGTGGCGATATGCCGCTTGATCGCGCACGCGCCGAGCGTGCTGTGCAGACAATCGCTGATGCCATGGACCTTAGCCTGGAGGAGGCTGCCGCTGGCATCATCGACATCGTGAACGAGAACATGTTCGGCGCACTGCGCCTGATCTCGATCGAACAAGGCTACGACCCACGCGATTTCGCACTGATGGGCTTTGGCGGAGCCGGCCCGCTGCACGCCAATGCGCTAGCCCGCCTGACCGGCGCATGGCCGGTCATTATTCCGCGCGGACCCGGGGTGCTGTGTGCCTACGGCGATGCGACCACCCGCATGCGCAATGAAGCCTCGCGTACATTCATCAGGCGCTTCAGCCAGGTCACAGTGGATGAGTTGCTCACCATCCTGGTGGAACTTGCCGCCAAGGCGTTGGAAGTTCTGCTCACCGAACAGATACCGCGTGCAGATTGCACGGTCGTGTATCAACTCGATCTGCGCTACCACGGGCAATCGATGGAACTGACCTTGGACGTCACGCCGGACGAACTCCTCAACGCGGGGCTCGCGGGGATCGGCAAACGCTTCGACGACACCCATCGCCAGCTCTACACGTTTGCGCTGACCAGCGAGAAGGAACTGATCAACCTGCGCGCCGTGGCCTCGAGCCAGAGCACTTTTGCACGTGCCCAGGAGATCGCAGTCGGCGACGGCGATCCTGCTGCGGCACATCTTGAGACCCAAACTCTCTATGCGGGCGGTCGCCGGCAACCGGCCGCGATCTACGCGCGGGCTCGCTTGCGGGCAGGCGATCAGATCGCAGGCCCAGCCATTGTCACGGAGATGGATTCAACCACGCTTATTCTGCCGGACCACACCGCCACCGTGGATCGCTACGGCAACCTTCTGATTCGACCCTCGCAAGGCAACCCGGGAGCATCATGATGGCGACTTTTCTCGAAACCAATCTCGCACCCTTTCGCACCGTGCCGGTCGATCGCATCACGCTGGATTTGGTCGAGAATGGGCTCATCAATGCCCGCCAGCAGATGGACACTCTGCTGTTCCGCACGGCCATGTCACCCATTATTCGAGAGCAGCGCGATGGCTTTCCGGTGCTGACGGATCGCGTTGGTCGTCTCGTTGCCGGTCAGTTCGGATCACCCGTGTCGGGCTTCATCGATGCCTTCGAGACCACGGTGGAAGAAGGCGATGTATTCCTGACCTCCGATCCTTACGCCTGTAACGGCTCCATTAGCCACGCCAATGACTGGCTGGTGTGTGTGCCGGTATTCCATCAAGGGCGCCTCATCAACTGGTCGGCCATGTTCGGGCATATGTCGGACATCGGCGGCAAAGTGCCGGGCAGCATGCCAACCGATGCGCGCGAAATGTTCGAGGAAGGCATCTACATTCCGCCCATCAAGATCATCCGGCGCGGCGAGCTGCAGGAAGATGTGCTCAGGGTTATTTTGCACAACTGTCGGATCCCAGAATGGAATCGCAGTGATTTCAATGCGCTGGTCGCCTCGGCCCGGATCGGTGAAGCGCGCTGTCGCGAAATGGCGGAGCGCTTCGGCCCCGACCTGTTCACCTCGGCACTCGACGAACTCCTGGCCCGCAATCGACGCGCGATCGGCAAGATTATTCGCGAGACGATTCCGGAGGAGAAAGTCTACGTCGAAGATTTCCTGTGCGACGACGGTATTGGCATGGGGCCGTACAAGATCGCCTGCCACATGTGGCGCGAGCACGAGCGCTTGATCTTCGATTTCGGCGCGACCGACCCACAATCCCAGAGCAACATCAACTTTCTGCTGAGCGAGCAGATGTTCAAGATGTTCTGTGCGCAGTTTCTGGTCATGATGTTCGACCCAGACGTGTTGCTGAACGATGGCTTCTTCGACCTCATGGAAGTGAGGATCCCGGAAGGATCGCTACTCGCCCCACGCCGCCCGGCGGCGCTCAATGGTCGCACGCATGCCATGGGCCGAATCTTCGATGTGATCAGCGCGCTCTTCGGTAAATCGAATCCCGCCTACTTGTGCGCGGCCGGCTTCTCGGCGAGTCCGCATTTCATGTTTTCAGGGCATGACGAGCATGGACGCTGGTTTCTATTGTTCCAGATCGGCTTCGGCGGCGTGCCGGCGCGACCGCTGGGTGACGGTCTGGATGGTCACTCCTTGTGGCCAAAATTTACGAACGTGCCCAATGAGTATCTTGAAAGCTATTTTCCGGTGCGCATTGAGACCTATGAATCAATTCCAGACAGCGGTGGTGCGGGACGTCTGCGCGGTGGCAATGGCATGCGCATCGGTTATCGGTTTCTTGCCGCGGGCAAGATCTCCATCCATGACGATCGTTGGTTCACCTACCCGTGGGGCGTGAAGGGCGGCGATCCCGGTGCGCGTAGCCGCAAGATCCTGCAACGCGCGCACGGACGCGCGGAGATCCTGGCCGCCAAGGTCGACAACATCCACGTGGTACCCGGTGACTATTTGTTGTTTGAGACCTGGGGCGGCGGTGGCTTAGGCCTGCCCTTTGAGCGCGATCTCGAAGCGATCGAATACGATCTGGAAAGCGGCCTGATCACGGCGGCAGGCGCGACACGCTTCGGCGTGGTGTTGAACACCGATAAGACCATCGATCGCACCGCGACGGCCGCCCTGCGCGCGACGCTGGCCACGGAGCAGGCGCCCCCGTTGTTCAACTTCGGTGCCTCACTCGACACACTCAGGGCGCGCTGTGTGGCGGAAACAGGCCTTGCCCCGCCCACGCCACCGGTGTTTGCGTGCACCGTGCAAGCCGCAGCCCTTAAGCGTATTTAAGACGGCGGCGCGAGATTTAAGACGGCGGCGCGAGCGTTACTCTGTATGTCCCGTATGCATCCTCGATTAAAGCGCGCAGAGTGCGGCGGATGAATCGCCTCAAACTTGCTGTCTTCGGTACCAATGTAAGCCACGGTTGCACCATCTCGACCGCGCCCGGTGGGATCGACGTCAACTGGGCGGAATCGGTTCGGCTCGCGCAACTTGCGGAACACATCGGGATCGAGGCCTTGATTCCCGTCTGCCGATGGAAGGGCTTCGGGGGACCCAGCGACTTCAATGCACGCACCTTCGAGACCTACACCTGGGCTGCGGGCCTCTCGCAAGCGACCACGCGTATCAAGGTCTTTGCGACGACTGCCGTGCCCTTAATCCATCCCGTGCTCGCCGCCAAACAAGCGGTCACCATCGATCACATTTCTGGCGGGCGCTTCGGCCTCAATGT
>JAYTEX010000243.1:0-10837 GCA_043734785.1 Pseudomonadota bacterium
CAATCCGACGATCCTCGGTGCGACCCCTCAATTCGGTTTGCCGGGGGTGTTACCGCTTAATCTCACCGATGGCAATAGCCTCGAAACAAGTCTGAGTTCACAGCACGCGTTCAAAGGGAAAAGTGCGACGGCCCAGCGCAATAGCCTGACGGGAGATATCACAGTAACCATCGCGGATGTGTTCCCGAACGGCAATCTGATGGTCCGCGGTGAGAAGCGCATCAATCTCAACGCTGGCAACGAATACGTGAAGATTTCAGGCATTGTGCGGCCCATCGACATCCAGGCCAATAACACGGTGCTATCGACCAAGGTGGCGGATGCGACGATCGTCTACAACGGCGAGGGCGCAGAAGCAGATTCAAGCAAAATCGGCTGGCTAGCGCGCTTCTTCATCAGCTCGCTGTTACCGTTCTAAAGGAATTTTCATGTCCCATGTCATACGCAGCCTTGGTCTTTCTTTTGTCATCAGCGTGATGGCGGTGGTGCCGGCGGCCCGCGCGGAGCGCATAAAAGATCTCGCCACTGTCGCCGGTGTGCGCGATAACCAGTTGGTGGGCTACGGTCTGGTGGTCGGCCTTGATGGTACCGGTGATCAGACCAGTCAAACGCCTTTTACGATCCAAAGCATCAAGAGCATGTTGACGCAATTGGGCGTGACCATGCCGGAGAACGTGAACCCGCAACTCAAGAACGTGGCGGCGGTCATCGTGCATTCAACCTTGCCGCCGTTCTCCAAAGTCGGTGGCACGATCGATGTCACGGTCTCGTCAATCGGCAATGCCAAGAGTCTGCGCGGCGGTAGTCTCATCATGACGCCTTTAAAAGGGGCCGACGGCGGCGTGTACGCGCTCGCGCAGGGCAATCTCGTGGTCGGTGGATTCGGTGCCGAAACCAAGGATGGCTCAAGTATCTCGGTCAATGTGCCGAGTGTCGGGCGTATTCCGAATGGCGCCACGGTGGAACGAGAGGTCGTGAGCCCGTTCTTGACGAGTCCCGAGTTGGTGTTGAACCTCCACGCACCGGATTTCACAACCTCTACTCGTATGGCGCAGGCGATCGATAAGATCCTGGGCGCGGGATCCGCGCATGCGCTGGATGGCTCGTCGGTCAGCGTCACCACACCCGTCGATCCCACGCAGCGTACTTCGTTCATGGCGATTGTGGAGAATATCGAACTGGCCCCTGGCGAGGCGCCCGCGCGGGTGGTCGTCAATTCGCGTACCGGCACGGTGGTAATCGGTCAGAACGTGCACGTGAACGCCGCCGCCGTGACGCACGGCAGTCTCACGGTGACCATCTCCAACGATCCCATCGTTAGTCAGCCGCAGCCACTGGCGGGCGGTACAACTGTGGTCGTACCCAATTCCCAGATTGATGTGAAGCAGGAAAAGCACCGCATGTTCCTGTTCAATCCCGGGGTCTCGCTGAGTGACATCGTAGAGGCCGTCAACAATGTCGGGGCCGCGCCAGGCGATCTGGTGGCGATCCTCGAAGCGCTCAAGCAGGCGGGTGCGTTAAGGGCCGAATTGATCGTCATTTGAGGAGTGACTTTTAAACCCCATCGGTCCAGGCAGGCGGCAATTCCTGGACGTTTTGCTGGCAACCCATTGCCGCCGACAAAAGCACCTTTTTTCGCGATCGAGCGCTTGCATGTGAAATGCGTCACGGCCGCCCGGTCCTAAGGACCCTCCGCGGGCTATTTAACAACCTTGGCATCGACTGTGCATTGAACCAAGCAATCGACGCCCGAGTTTTTTAATCCATGACCACCGCTGCCGCCACGAGCTACACCGACTTCAGCCGCTTTGCCGGGCTGCGGACGCAGGCGCATGAGAATTCCACGGCAGCGCTGGCCAAGGTGGCCCAGGAATTTGAGGCGCTGTTTATTCAGATGATGTTGAAAGCGGCGCGGGACGCCACCCCAGCAGACAGCGAATTCAACACCCACGAAGCCCAGTTGTATCGCGAGATGTTCGATAATCAAATCGCGCTTAACATGGCGGGCGAAGGCCGCCTCGGTTTCGCCGAGATGCTGCGCCGGCAGATCCCGCAGGCGGCGGCAGTCAATGACGGGCCCGTCGAGCTCAAGCTGCCTGAACGCCGGCTGTTTCCTGAAACTACCCGTGCCTATGCACCGGCGCCCGAGCCTGTGGTGGCGGACGAAATGGTGGATATCTCAAGTTGGCAGGCACGCGTGACGAATCGCTCGTTTGCCGATCATGCGCGAGCGTTCGCGGCCAGGCTCCTAACGGATGCTAAACGCGCCGCCGACAAGCTCGGGACCACACCTGAAATCCTGGTGGCCCAGGCCGCGCTAGAGACGGGTTGGGGACGACACGTGATGTCCGGCCAGGATGGACGCAGTTCGCACAACCTGTTCGGGATCAAAGCAGACCCGAGTTGGGAAGGTAGCACCGTGAATCGACGGACCCTCGAGGTTTACGCTGGCCGACCGGTGCGCGTGAATGCGGCGTTCCGTGCTTACGAAGATTTCGGCGCGGCCTTCGACGACTACGCGCGCTTCATTCAAGAAAACCCGCGTTATCAACACGCGTTGGCACGGGCGGAGGATCCGCGCGCCTATGTGCAGGCGCTGCAAAGCGCTGGGTACGCCACTGATCCCCAGTACGCGCGCAAGATTTTGCAGATTCACGACCAGATCGCGGGGCTTGCACCGCCCGCGATCCCAACGGAGCAATAAGCAATGCCAGGCGCGTTCGATATCGGGGTGTCGGCGCTGCTCGCCAGCCAGCGGCAGCTCAGCACGACCAGCCATAATATTGCGAACATCAATACCGAGGGGTACTCGCGACAGAAAGTCGCACTGGAACAGCGGCCGCCGCAGTTCGTGGGCGTCGGCTTTCTGGGCAAGGGCGTGGACGTTTCCACCATTACGCGCAGTGTCAGTGATTTTCTGAATGTTCAATTGCGCAATAACGCGGCCGGTGAAGCACGTTCGGCCATCTTCGGGAAACTTACTGATCAGGTCGATGCCTTGATCAGTGATGGCACCTTCGGAGCCGCGCTGGAGCGCTATTTCTCTTCCCTGCAGGATGTGAATAACAACCCGTCATCCACCCCGGCGCGCGAAGTATTCCTGACCACCGCGAAAACGCTTACTGATCGCTTCCAGGATCTCGATACGCGCTTCAGTGTGTTGAATGAGAACGTCAACCGGGAGATCGCGCAACGCGTCACGCAGGTCAATTCCTATACTGCCGCGCTTGCAAGTCTCAATCGGGATATCGTGCAGGCTTTTGGGGTATCCCAGGGGCAACCGCCGAATGATCTCCTCGACCAGCGCGATCGTCTGCTGCAGGAGATGTCGCGGACTGTCAATATCTCTACGCTCGAGCAAACGGATGGGGCGGTGAACGTGTTCATCGGCAACGGCCAGTTACTGGTGGCTGGCGGGACCAGTATCCCGCTGGTGGCGACGCCAAACCCGCTCGATGGAGGGCGCACCGAAGTCAGCTTGGGGAGCGGGGGGGGTACCAGCGTGATCAGCGATGCTTTCACGAATGGCGAACTCGCCGGGATCCTCGCGTTCCGTGACGAGCTGCTGGATCCCAGCCGAAATTCGATCGGTCGACTCGCGGCGGCGTTCAGTATCACGATGAACGCGCAACATCGCGCCGGATTGGACTTGCAAGGGGCGCTCGGTGGCAATCTGTTTGCGCTCGGCAGCGCGACAGTCAATGCGGCAGTGGGCAATACGGGCACCCTTACGATGGCACTGGACCCTAATGCGCTCAGCAGCCTGACCGACTCCAACTACCAGCTCGTGCATAACGGCACCAATTTCATCCTCACCCGTTTGACGGACGGCACCCAGCAGAGCTTAATCGGCGCAGGACCCTTCGCGGTCGAAGGCGTCACCCTCACGCTCGGCAGCGCGCCGGCTGCCGGCGATCAATATCTGCTGCAGCCGAGTCGCTTCCTGGCGCGCGGAATGACTACCCAGATCACCGATCCGCTCAAGCTTGCGCTGGCGAGTCCTGTTAAATCGAGCGCCGCGCTGACCAACATCGGCGCGGCGCAGATCGGCGCCCCGCAGATTCTGGATGCGACCCAGGTGAGTTTGCTCACGCCGGTCCAGATTGTGTTCGCGAATCCGCCCAGCAGTTTTCAGATCAACGGCGTCGGGCCGCTCATTCCGTATACGAGCGGTGCGAATATCGACCTCAATGGTTGGCGGATCCAGTTAACGGGCCCCGCGAATGCCGGAGATACCTTTCGAGTCGATCCGAACACCAATGGCCGAGGCGATAACCGCAATGGGCTTGCGCTGTCGACTCTGCGCACCACGGAAATTCTGGTGGGGGGTACCGCAAGTTATCAGGACGGTTACAGCCAGCTGGTCGGGCGCGTGGGATCGCGCGCGCAGCAGGCGCAGATTAGTCGCGATGCCCTCAAAGTGCAGCGTGAAAACGCGGAAGCGGCGCGTGATGCAGTCTCGGCGGTGAATCTGGATGAGGAGGCCGCCAACTTGATTCGCTTTCAGCAAGCGTTTCAGGCCGCAGCGCAAATCATCCAGGTGACGAACGAAACCTTTAACGCGTTGTTGCAAGCAGTGAGGTCGTGATGCGAGTCACCAACAACCAGATTTTTTCCCGCTCGCTGAATGGCGTGC
Organism: Pseudomonadota bacterium; assembly: GCA_043734785.1. Classification (GTDB taxonomy): domain Bacteria; phylum Pseudomonadota; class Gammaproteobacteria; genus CAIKBL01. The sequence continues at coordinate 4,637 of JAYTEX010000243.1, forward strand.
TGAGTCTGCAGGAAGACATTCAAAAGTATCAGCTACAGGTTGCGACCGGCAAGCGCATCCAGAAGGCGGCGGACGATCCCGTGGCCGCCGCGCAGTCCCTAGATCTGGGCGAGCGCCTGGGCGCGTTAAAGCAGTACGACCGTAACGCCAATCTCGCCACCTTGCGTTTGTCCGAACAGGAAAGTTCGATCGAGAGCACGCAGAATACCCTGCAGCGTGTGCGCGAGCTGATTCTGCAGGCTAAGAATCGAGCGATGACGACTGCCGATCGTCGTTTTATCGCCGCCGAAGTCGGCGAGCGTCTGAACGAAGTGCTTAATCTTGGTAATAAGCGCAACTCGAGCAACGAATACATCTTCGCTGGTACGGCCGTCGATACCGTGCCGTTTACCACCAATGCTGCCGGCACCGTGCTTTTTAACGGAAATCAGAACGTGCGCGAACTCGAGATCGCCGAAGGGCGCACCATCGGCGAAGGCATGTCCGGGGCTGCGGTATTCATGGCGATCCGGAATGGTAACGGCACCTTTGTGACCAATCTCAGCGCGTCAAATACCGGTACCGGCCGGGTCATTAACGATAACGTCACGGACATTACCGCCGTTACGACGGATTCCTTCCGCGTGGTCTTCACGGCCCCGAACACCTACGATCTCATCAATGACACGAGTGGCACCACAGTGCAAACCGCCCAGACCTACACGGATGGGACCGCGCTTGCGTTCAACGGGGTCTCGGTCGCGATCACGGGTGCACCTGCGGTAGGCGACGCATTCCTGATCGGCCCAAGTCAGCATCAATCCGTGTTCGCAACGATTGCCAAGGCCCGGCAAGAGATGTCGGTTGACTTGGTGAGCGCCGAACTCAGCGCGAAGTTCTCGTTCAATCTCGATCGCGCCCTGGGTGACATTGATCTCGCGATGGATAGTCTGAATTCAATCCGCGCGCAGATCGGCGCTCGTCAAAATGCGCTCGAGTCGCAGACCACGACCAACGCCGATGTCAGTGTGCAACTCGAGACCATTAAGTCTCAGCTTGAGGACGTCAACTTGGTGGAAGCGATCAGTCGTCTCGCACGCCAGACCCAAGTGCTGGAAGCAGCACAGCAGGCGTTTGTTCGAGTACAGGGTCTGTCTTTGTTCAATTTTCTCAGATAGCGCCTCATCACAGACAGGGATAACAGCACTGGAAAACCGGATCGCGGAATGAGCGATTCACTAAGAGGCTTAGCACGACAGACCAAAGTTTTGTCAACGCGAACTATCACAAGACTCCGTACTAACCCAGCAAGCCGCCACACGTCCGAAACGCCGTCCTATAGCAGCGCCAATTTGCGAGCGCGCGCAATCGCGCTGGTACGATTTTTTGCGCCCAACTTGATAAAGAGATTGTGTAGATGCCATTTTACGGTTTGTTCTGAAATAAAAAGTGCTGCCGCCAATTCGCTATTCGAACAGCCCGAATCGATGAGCTTCAATAACTGCAGTTCGCGCCGGGTGAGATCGATTGAGCTACCTTCGCACGACACTACCATGGCCTCAGTCGTAGATCTGTTTCCGTCGGAACACGCCATCGTTGCCTCAGGTGCTTGGTTTGATAAGGCCTCCAATAGCACCCTGAAAAATGGTTGGGGTATCGTGTCTGCTTTCGCTGCGTTGAAGGGTGCCCGGAGAGTTGCAAGCCGTTCAATAATCGTTCGCGTGAGCGGCCCTTCGTCGACGAAAACCCGGATAAAGCCCTGCGGTGCTGCGAGACTAAGCGCCGCATCCATTTCGCGCAGTGCCTCCATCTCCTTGCCCGTAAGCCAGAGCGCGTTAGCGCGTAGGATCTGCAATTCAAGCTGGCGACGTATGCGTCCGCTGCGCTTTGCACTCGCGATATCCTGCGTCAGGAGCGGCAGCGTGCGCTCCGCTGCTTGGTCAAAAAGTTGCATTCGCACCCATGCCAGCCTACGGATCTCCTGCATGGCCTCACGCCGATCTTGATCGAGAAGGGGGTTGCTCGCCGTCAGAAAGCCGGCTTGTTCCGCCACGGCGATGGCGGAGGCCCGATCCCCGCACCGTAAATGTACCGCGATCTGCTCCGAGAGCATGGTTGCAGATAAGCGCAGCAGGCCAGACTGGTAGCCGAGTTGTTCAGCTTCGCGGAGCACGCTGAGCGCATCCGCATGGTGGTTCTCCAGCGCGCATAATTTCGCCTGGGTGTGGTAACCGGCAATCGCGACCTCGACCGTCCCGTGATTGCTCAGAAACGGTCGTGCTTCCGTAAGATAGTGGTGAGCCGTGGCGACATTGTTGGCTTCATAAAACGCTTCTGCCAGAAAAATCGACAGTAGCGAGGTCATAAACGAATGTGAGGTGCTGCCGTGATCGACGACCTCCAAGCCTTCCAGGTAGATCCGGATCGCCTCCTTTAGTTGGCCTTGCCGTAAGGCGATCATCCCGAGACTGCAAAAATTCCACGCGATCGCATAGTCGTTCGCGCACTTCTCGCAAGCTCGCCGCGCCTCTGCGTACTTCTGGCGGCCTAAGTCAAATTCAAACGTGTTGATCGTGGAATAGACCAAGGCGGTCGCCACGGCGGCAATATCCACGGCGTCGCCGTTGGGCCAATCTTTGAGCCATTTAGCGCAGGAATCGCGACTTAGATAATATTGATCCTGTAGCGCAAAGGCGATTGCGCGATTCATTTCGACCGATGAACGGATCGACTTTGCATCACACGCCAGTGCCATGTCGTCAAGTTTTTCAGCTTCGAGCGCAGCACGCTCTAGCGACAATAACTGTGCATTGGCGGCCTCCCATCGGCGACAGAATGTCAGGCACCATGCGTTCGCGATTTGAATTTTAGGGAATCGGCATAACACCACGGCAGGCAGTTTATCCACCCACGCGAGGACGGTGTGCAGTTCACCGTGCCGGTGTGCGAGGTCTGGCGCAACACTGGAAATAACCTCGGCGGCTAACTCGATACTGCTGGCCTCGAAGGCGTAATCAACTGCCTCGGTTGCGTAGCCGTGCGCATGAGACCACGCACTTGCCACACTCAGTATCGTGGTCTTCATGCCAGGCCGTAAAGTTTCCAGGCGGTTCGCCAGAAAATCGCTGAATAGCTGGTGGTAGCGGTACCACTTCCGGTCACGATCGAGCGGATGCAGAAACAGATGGGCGCTGGCAACACGCTCGAGCATTCGCTGACCATCGCGGCGATCGGTGATGGCGTCACACAGGCTCGCGTTCATACGGCCTAGGACCGAAGTGCATAACAAGAACTCCCGTATTTCTTCGGGCAACCGATCGAGCACCACCTCACCGAGGTAGTTCGTAATGTCATGATCACTCCCCGAGAAGTCGCGGATAAACTGGCCAGCATCTTCGGTATTCCGTAAGGCGAGTGCAGCAAGTTGCAGGCCCGCGATCCACCCTTCGGCTCGGTTACTCAAGGCGCGAAGCAGCGCATCGTCGATCACGATCCCTTTCACATCGCGCATGAAGGTGCGTACCTCATCGTCGCGGAAAGCGAGGTCTTCTGGGGATACTTCGAGCAGCTCATCGTTCAGCTTTAGCTGGGCGAATGGCAGGGGGGCCCGGTGGCGCCCGGCAATCACGAACGACAGGTGCGCCGGAGTGGCCCACACAAGGCGGGACACAATAGCGAGCACTTCACCGGCACCGATGACATGAAAATCATCCAGAAACAGAACGAACGGGCGAGCATCGCGTTCGAGCGCCTTCACCATCGTGGCGAGTAGCGAATCAATCGAGATGGGGTTGCCAGCTAAAAATCCCGAGCGCAGGCGGGGGTCAAAGTCTGGCAGGAGGGGCGCCAGCGCCGCGGTGAGATAGGAGAGAAAGCGCGCAGGGTCGTTATCCGCGGATTCAAGGCTCAGCCACCCACTCGCAATCCCGCGTTCCGTGATGTGCTCCCGCCATTGAGACAGAAGCGTACTCTTACCATAACCTGCGGGTGCTTCGACGGCGGCGACGCGCGGTCGCCCTGTCAGCAGCTGCGACAGGTGCGTCAGAAGCCGCCCGCGTAGGACCGTCGCTTGACCATCGTGTCGATGGCTGAGCTTGGTCGTGATTAAAGCCGGCTCGGATTGCCGTGCTTCGTCCCCCGCTACCATGACTCGCAAATCTCCTCGGCAAGCCTCCTGAACGTGCCGCGCACTAGGCGCGGCGTTGCTCGGCGATCACGTCGGTAGCGCCCGCCTAGATATTGACTATAACCGAATCCTCCGCGCTAAAACCCAACTTTTGGTGGGGGCGTTCGCGCCTGCCAAGGACTACGCTTGATCGCAGCTTCAGCGCTGACAATCGCTTGGGTGTTCGGACCGGGATTGCGGTCTCCGCCCACTAGATTCGGGGCTCGCAACACCTGCGGCAACGCCGGGCTGGCGTAGAAACAAGGCGTCTATTTGATGAGGAGGTCGCGTGAAAAGTACTGATTTCATTAAGGCACACGATAGGGTCAAAGACTTCGACTGGACCCCGTCATACGTCAAATCAGCGGAGCGCTATCCGATGCCGTACCGCATTCCGGCTAAAACCAGCGATCCGTTCCGTCACCTTATCCGCGATTACTGCAGCATGGAGCGCGACAAGGACGACCGCCAATATGGGGCCATGAGCGACGTCATGGCGCGTGCAAAGATGCCGGCTAAGGCCTCCGAGCGATGGACGGAGGTTCTCAAGATGGTGTTGCCGGTGACCACCTATGCCGAGTACGCGGCGATGAAGTGTACTGGGCAGTTGATCGATGCTGTCGACAACGCGGAGCTGCGCCAAGGCTATCTGGCGCAGATGATCGACGAGGTGCGGCATGTCAATCAAGAAGCCTATTTGGCCCGCTATTTGGCCAAGCACGCGGTTGATCCCGAAGGTTTCGACTGCGGCTATAAAATGCGCAGCACGAACTTTATTACCCGGGCGAGCCGCGCGGCATTCGACGGCTTTTTTGCCGGCAACCCCATCGAAGGAGCGTTGAATCTCCAGGTAGTGGCTGAAACGGCCTACACCAACCCAATTTTTGTGACACTGACCGAAGTTGCGGCCGCCAACGGTGACCAAGCAACCCCAACGACTTTTCTGAGCGTGCAGTCCGATGAAGCTCGCCACATGGCGAACGGATATGCGACCCTCGCGGCTATCGCTTCGGTGCCTGACAATCTGCCCTTGTTACAACGCGATTTTGATACGGCGTTCTGGCGGCAGCACACGTTCCTCGATCCGTTCATGGGCGCGGTATACGACTACTTTCAGGAAACACGCGGCGGCTCATACCTCGAGGCGTGGACGGAGTGGGTGGGAAATGACTGGGCGGGCTCGTACATTCAGAGACTCGAACCGTTCGGCGTGAATTTGCCTGGCGGGTGGGCCGAAGCGGCCAGCCGCATGAAATGGCTCGGCCATACTGCGATGATGCTCTTCGCCGCCAGCTGGCCGATGCAGTTTCTGCGTTTCGATCCGTTAACCGCACGCGATTTCGACTGGTTCGAGCGGAAATATCCGGGGTGGTACGGGCATTACGGCAAGTTTTGGGAGAGCTTCGCCGCGATGACTGATCCGGCCGATGGCACGCTCGCGTTGTCGATGGTCGACGGAATGCCACCGCTTTGCCGCGTCTGTCACATGCCCTGCGTATTCCCACGGCCCGACATCTCGACGATAAGGATCAAGGACCACAACGGTCTCAAGCACGCCTTTTGCTCGAACGGCTGCGAACGCGCATTCGGACTCGAACCGCATCGTTACGCGATGAACCATACCTGGCTCGAACACTTCGACGGCTACGATCTCGCTGACTATATCGAAGAATGTGGCCTGCTCCGGGCCGATGGCAAAACGCTCATTGCTCAACCGCATTTGAATCGCAGCAAGATGTGGACAATCGCCGACATCCGCGCGCAGCACTACGAGATCCGTGATCCCTTGAAGCATCTGCCATCGCAAGGCGCAGCAGGGGTCTTGCAATGAACACAACAAGTCAGGCACTCGCCGCAGTAAAACCGGCACGGGATTTCACCTTCATTAAACCGCAGCGGCGGCGCTTAACCGAATACGAAGCGTTGACGGTTCATCAGCAACCTGATCCGCTGGATTTCGATCGTCCGCACGGCAATCTCAACGTCACCGAGTGGTACTTATTGCGCGCCGACGGCTCGCCCTTGTGGCGACCTGAGTCGACGCGCTTGCGACATTC
>JAYTEX010000244.1:0-4169 GCA_043734785.1 Pseudomonadota bacterium
GGGCGAACAAGCGAGCCGTCTCACGTGACGGGTTGAACAGGCGATCGGCGGCGGGGATCACAAACTCCCCCTTCCGGGTGCTTTTATCATGTCGGCGCAGCACTTGACCCATGGCATCAAGGATCTCGATGCTATGGGGGTAGCATCCGTACCGTGACTTCGCTATACAGCGGTGCGGGCAGCGCCGAGTAATACGAGCTGTCGACCTGCACCAAGCCGGCATCGTCCACCGTGCGAGTGACTTGCTTGAAGAAACTAAAGCCTTGCACTGGGAGCGGGATGAGGTAGGGTTTTTCTTTCAAATACATCGCCAGCACCTGGCGCTTCTTGCGGCCGTGAATACGCGGTGCCGCCCAGCGCGCTTCCCAGTGGGATAGCCACGCATTCTGGGCGTCGATCGATTCGAACTTGCGGCCCTTGAGCGCGGTGCTCTGGGAAGGCTGCCAAAGCTTCCACTTCGGCAGCCTGCCAGCAGGCGCTGCTTACTGGACCAAGAAGCAGGACTCGATCGCGGTGTTATTGCCGCTGATGGTGCGCGCGATGATCTCGAACTTGAAATCATTACCCATCGCGATGATGCTGGCCGGTACTTCGAAGGAAGTGACGTCCGGCGGCAGTTCCAGCGAGAGTTTCACGCCTTCGCGTTGGATGAAGAACTGGTACTGCGCAATCTGGACCGGCCCGCGCTTCCCAATCGAGGGATGCGAGAAGGTGACCGGATCCCAGTCAATGACGATCGGTGCCGCTGCACTCACCACCGGCAGGTTCGGCGCGGTGCAGTGGACGGCGGCGCGAATACCAGCCACCGTGATGTTCCCGACCGGCGCCGCCATTAGCTGACTCAGTTGCACTTCAGCTTCGATGAACTCACCCTTCGCGGTTTCGGCCACGATCGCGTATTCGCCTTCGGGGAAACGTTGAAAGAACTTGCGCGGCGAGAGTTCAGTGAATTTCGGCTCTGCACTCTCGAAAAAGAACTGGGTCAAGCCCTGTTTGGCAAGCGCGCCTTGCGCCGTGAGCCGACCGATCGTCAACTCTTTTCCATCGTGGATTTCGAGTTCGATATAAGGGCCGCCATCGATGGAGCCATGGATGCCGAGATCGCCATCGGTGTTGTTGAGTTCGTAATACAGCTCTGCCTTCCCGAACTCGAGCGCGTGCGCCGGTAGCATCGCGCCCGCGAGCGCGCACGGCAACATGCCAGTACACAGGATCGGTCGCAGGAAATTGGATCGTCGTGCTTTCATGAGATTTGCTCCATACGCAAATAATTTAAGAGAATCAAAACACCGACGCCGCGCAGCGCGACGTCGGGAATCCATTCTCGAGTGCCCCGACTAACCATAACCTTTCGCTAACATTACGAGATGGAAAGCTAGCGATCGGATCTCCGCCCAAATTACGGCGCAGGCACCATAGGTTTTCGGGGTTAGCGTAATCATTGGCCCTGTGCCGCAAAGGGTATAAAAGGTGGCGGCGTGGCTGGTCTTTAAACTTCCCATTGATCTCTGCGAGGAGCGCTCGGACCTGCACGGCAAGGCGGGACAGGGCAGCTCCGGCTTGGCTGGTTCGCATCGCGTCGAGAGCTGGGGCCATCAAAAACAGACCAAGCCGGCACCGTGACCTTTTGTAACGGCTTCGTCACATTTTGCTTTTAAGCTCAGCCTGAAATCGGTCGCGGGCTAGATGGCGGGCCGTAGATACCGTTGACATCAAACCAAGATCACCAATTCAGGCAGACTTACAGCTCTTAGGGGGCTCTCCATGCGTCGCACAATTTTGCTAAGACATCCATTAATCCTTGGAATCAACGCGGCTCTGATTCTCGTCGCACCGCATCTCGCGCTTGCTGATGTGAATGCGATTACTTCGACCACTCGCGACGTGCTGCTCCCGAATACCGGCGCCTGGTCGTCTGCCGGTATCAATGTAGGCGGTACGACGTTTCGAAATCTCGGTTTGCAAGGCGTTGGCCGCGTCGCCGCGAGTGCGCTTGACGCCGCGACCGGAGAGTCTCTCGGTTCAATCTCAGACATGCAGATCACTAATTTTACGAATAACAACAACGGCACTTTTAGTGGGACTTTCCACTTTTTGCCTGACCGCGGCTTCAACAGCGGGACGACGTTCTCCAACTATGCCGCACGCATTAATGCTTTTGATTTTACGTTCACGCCGCATACCTCCGCCGCGACGAACAGCGCACAGAATCAGATCGCCATGAGCTTTAAGGGGTCGACGCGCTTTACCTATGATCACGATAACACTGCGGGCACCGCGCCGATCTTCAGCACCGGATTGCTGGCAACAGGCACGGGTGCCTTGTTCGGCACGACGGTTCCAACCTCGCTTGGCAGCACCACGCAAAGTGACGGCTCTTTTAGCAACCGGCTCACGATTGACGCAGAAGGACTCGCCTTTGACACGCGCCCCGGCAAGGCTGGCAGCGGCTGGCTGAGTGACGAATACGGCGCCTCGATCTACCACTTCAATAGCAGCCAGCAGATTGATGGGCAACTTGCGTTGCCGGCGGCGCTAATCCCGCATTCGCCGGGTGGCACCACCAACTTTGCCGCCGATCCGCCCATCAGCGGCCGGCGCGCCAATCAAGGTTTGGAAGGCCTCGCGCTAAGTCCGGACGGGACTAAACTTTTTGGATTATTGCAGAGCGCGACAATTCAGGATTCAGCTGCTGGCAACGTAGGTCGTTCAAATGCAAGACTGGTGGTGTACGACGTGACGGGCACGGATGTGCCGAGCGATCCTACGCAACAGTATGTGATTCAACTGCCGCGCGTGGACGATAACGGGGGCACGCCGGCAGTCAACCGTACTGCCGCGCAGAGTGCAATCGTCGCGTTGAACGACCATCAGCTTTTAATCCTCTCCCGAGACGGCAACGGTCGCGGCGGTGCAGCCGTTTCGCCGGTGTTCAAATCGATTCTCCTTGCCGACTTGAACGGCGCGACCAATTTCGATGGCACGTTCGATGCCGAAGGCCAAGGCCCTGCGCCAGGAGGTTCGCTCAGCAGCAGCGTCACCCCCATCGAGTGGAAAGAGGCGCTCAATCTTCTTGGCAAGCTCGATCTAAGTATCACCGAGCTTGCACAGTTCGGGTTGAACCTCAATGCCGGGCCCGGCGATATCAATACCCTATCTGAGAAATGGGAGGGGTTAAGCCTTGCGCCCATCAACGATGGGACCGGTGACTTTTTCCTATTTGTCGGAAACGATAACGACTTCTTATCTGCAAGCGGTAAGTACCTTGACCAGAACGGCGTGCTGCAGAATACCAGTGCGGCGGGTGTCAATCTAGAAAACGACACGGTGGTTCTTGCCTTCCGAGTTTCTGCGGTCCCTATTCCAGCGGCCGGCTGGCTGCTCGGATCGGCGTTGCTTGGAGTGGCCCAGTTGCGCCGCCGGCGCGCTGCGTAAATTGCCTTAATGACGCCACGTGATAGCCACCTCCGGGGTGGCTATCACGATTCATAATCGCGGCTCGGTCTAGAAGCAACGCGGCTGCTAATGAGTGATAGGGCATGGCCACCTCTCTCGGGCTGGGTGACGGCGGCAACGCCAAGGATGTCGGCGCGAGCCATCTTGAACCGGGTGGCAACGCGCAAAATCTGAGCACGCCGTTAGGCAAGATGCTACGCATTGATCCGTTGAATCCCTCACTTACCCCGAATAGCGCGAATCCGGCCAGCAGTAACGGGCAGTACTGGATTCCAACCGACAATCCGTTCCAAGGTGCAGGTCAGGTGCCCGAAGTTTTCGCCTATGGCTTTCGCAATCCTTATTGCTTTAGTTTCGACCATGTGACTGGAGACTTGATCCTCGCGGACGTTGGCCAGAACAGCATCGAAGAGATCGACCGGGTGGTACTTGGCGGCAACTACGGATGGGCAATCAAAGAAGGGGATTCCTTATTTAATCGCGGCAACGGCACCGTCGGCGCCCGCAGCCCGGGGGATCCTGCGGGGTTGATCGATCCCATCGTCGGCACACTCGGGACACTGGAATACGATCACGGTGACGGCATCTCGATTACTGGCGGCTTCGTCTATCGCGGCAGCGCTATCCAGGAACTCGTGGGCAAGTACGTATTCGGCGATTTGGCGCTGCGTAACGCGCCACCGCGCGTGGACGGTCGCTTGTTCTATGCCGAT
>JAYTEX010000245.1:0-4303 GCA_043734785.1 Pseudomonadota bacterium
TCAATCGCCGTGCAACTGCAGGGATTGGTGCCAGATGATTTATGTGTCGAAGCCCAGCTCGGCAGCATCACACCGACCGGTGAGTTCACGGTCATCGAGGAACACCCGCTGCGCGCTACCGAGTCTGTGCACGATCAAGAAACGACTTTCAGTGCCATGCTGACCCCGAGCGCTGCGGGCCTCGTGGCCTTGCGGATACGCGCTTTCCCCTCCCATCTGCACCTGCCGCATCGCTTCGAGATGGGGCGGATGTTGTGGCTTTGAGGCATGCTTCGTGGATCGATCACCGCACGGTGTGACGCGGATGGCCCAGGCTTTCCGGCGTCACGAGCACCACGCCCTCTGGGCTTACCGTATATAGCGTGCGGTCTCGCGCCAGATCATGGCCAATAACGGTGTTTGGTGGAATGATGCAACCGCGATCGATGATCGCGCGCTCAATCTGACAGTCGCTACCGATACGCGCGTCCTGCATCACCACACACTGGCTGATCCGGCTGCCAGTCTCGATATGGACGTTGGAGAACAGCAGCGAATTCGCGACTTCGGCCCCCGCCACGATACAGCCGCCTGAGACCATGGAGTCCACCGCAAAGCCGCGCCGCCCATCGTCGTTGAAGACGAATTTGGCCGGGGGCAGTTGCTCCTGATGGGTCCAGATCGGCCACTGGCGATCGTAGAGATTGAGCTGTGGCGTCACGCCCAGCAGTTCCATGTTCGCTTGGTAATACGCATCGACTGTACCGACATCGCGCCAGTAGGCGTCGCCTTGCGTATCGCGGAAGGGATAGGCGAGAACGCGGTACTTGCCGATCACGGCGGGAATGATGTCCTTGCCGAAATCGTGGCTGGAGCGCGGCGTGTCGCGATCCTTGATGAGTTGTTCGAAAAGGAACTGCGTGTTGAACACGTAGATCCCCATCGAGGCGAGCGCGAGATCCGGTCGGCCTGGCATGGATCGCGGGGCCGTCGGCTTTTCGTTGAATTCCACCACCCGATGGGATTCATCCACACTCATCACGCCAAATCCGGAGGCATCCGCCACGGGCACTTCAATGCAGCCGATGGTCAAATCTGCGCGTTGTTCATGATGGAAGGCGAGCATCTGGCCGTAATCCATCTTGTAGATGTGATCGCCTGCGAGGATGAGCACATAGTCTGGATCGTGAGCGCGCAGGATATCCAAATTCTGAAACACGGCGTCCGCGGTGCCGGCATACCATTCGTTGTCGATGCGCTGAGAGGCCGGCAGGATCTCGACGAACTCGCCCAGTTCGCTGCGCAGGAATCCCCACCCGCGATAGAGGTGCCGCAATAGCGAATGGGCTTTGTACTGCGTGAGCACACCGATCTGGCGCACGCCGGAGTTGATGCAGTTCGACAGCGGAAAATCGATGATGCGGAACTTGCCACCGAACGGCACCGCCGGCTTCGCGCGCCATTTGGTTAAATCCTGCAGGCGATGGCCACGCCCCCCGGCCAGGATCAAGGCCAGGGTGTCACGCGTCAGGCGACTGATGTAGCGCTTATCCACCTGGGCGTGGCCGGCGCCTAGCGCGCGGGAGTTAGGTTCGGTATTCACAGCGTGCCCTGTCTCGCTTGGTTTAGCGTGACCTTCCAATGATGGGCGGAGGTTGTCAACCATGGCGCACGGTGGGCCGGTGCCTATTCAGGCGTCGATGACGTTAATCAGGGTGGCGGGGAACGATAAAGCGCCCGTCGGTGAGTGCTGGCGGTCGTTGCAAGCGCAGTGCAGCCATCCAGATGCTATGCTTCACCTGTGGTCACAACGGCTAGGTCAGTGACTATCCGTAAGGGTGTCCAGGTAGTGCTGCGCATCTCTGACCAAGCCCTCCGGCCTTCCAGTCGCAATAATGGTTTTGAGTTCCATCTTCGCTTCGGCGGGTCGGCCGAGCTCGCTCAGCGCCTGCGCCAGGTGGTAACGCGTGAGTGGATTATTCTGTCGGGCAAGCGCCTGGCGCAGCAGTTCGAGTCCTTTGGCGGTCTCTCCTTCAGTGACCAGGATCCACCCTAAAGTATCCAGGGCGACAGACCAGGTAGGGGCGAGGCGTTGCGCCTTCTCCGCCAGGCCGCGCGCACGCTGATCTTTTGCGAGCTGGTAAATACGCGCTAAATTGGCCAACAAGACGGCATCATCGGGATTCACCTTCAACAGCAGTTCATGCAGTTCGCGTGCTTTGTCGAGTTCCCCGACTGGAAGATAGGTAAGCGCAAGCTTGCGTACCACGGCGCCATCATTGGGGTGCTGTGCGTACCATTGTTCCAGACGCTTTATCGCTTCCTTTAAATCGTTCTGTGCGATCAAGACATCGGCTACCCCCAGGATTCCGTCGGGGCTCGGGAAAGTGAGCTGCGCATTCTCGAACGCCGCCAGCGCCGGCCCGAACGCTTGGCGCTGCAGATGCAATTCGCCGAGAAGAATATCCGCCAGATACTTTTGCTTACCCGATATGCGGATGTCTTCGATCTGCGCGAGCGCCGAATCGAAATCTCTGATACGCGTATCCAATCTGATCAACGCCATCTGCGCCTCGGCAGACACTGCTGAATTGGTCGCCTTGACCAGCGTCTTGCGCGCTTCGGCGTAATCTTCGAGAACAACTTGTTGGCGGGCGATACGCATCAACTGCGCACCGTCGTAGCCGGCATAGCGAACGGCAGTCCGAAAATTGCGTTTGGCTCCGTCTTTCTTGTCGAAAATGACCTGCACTTTCGCCAGCGTCTCCACCGCGAGTGCATTTTCAGGGTTGCGATCGACCAATCGCCGCGCCGTATTCATCGCTTCTTCGCGTTGGTTCATCGATAAGCGCATTTCGACAAGCCGCACCTGGGTATTGATGGCATCGGGCGCCGCGGCTGCGGCTTTATCCAGCCAGTTCAGTGCTGCTTCTCGATCGTTGACCGCCAGTGTGATGTCTGCCAAGGCCATCAGTGCCGCGTCCGAGCGCGGATTGCGCGCGACAATGCTTTCTAGTCGTGCGATGGCTTCTTTTACATGCCCTGCCTGAAGATCGAGTTTCGCGAGATTGAATACTGGCGGTACGTAGTCTGGCGCAATTTTGTTGGCCGCTTCGAACGATTCGCGGCTCGCGATGACATCGCCAAGTGCCGTTTGTACGACGCCTAGGAGATTGCGCGCGCGGGGATCATTCGGATGTTGCGCACAAACGTTCTTAACGGTGGCAAGTGCGCCTTCGCGATCGCCGTTCTTGAACTGCAGGAGCGTCAGCAACAGCGCGGCGGATTGGCCGCTATCGTTGCGGTTCAGGGATTGTTTGAGGCCTTCGAGTGCGTCGTCCATCTGGCCCAGACCAACCCGACTCAGCGCGAGTTGCGAAGTAATACCCGTATCGGTCGGGACGAGTGCGGAGGCTTTCTCAAGCATCGCAGTGGCTTCGCTATAATGACCGGTCTGCAGATAGGCCTGCCCCAGACCGAGCATTAACTCGATATCGTTAGGATTCTGTTTCAGCAGCGGGAACAACGAACTGATGGCCGATTTCGCATCGCCGAGCAGGAGTTGCACACGCCCAAGCAGGCGGCGCATCGTGCGATCGTTAGGCCGCAGCCCGGAATAAACCTTCAGATATTGCTCGGCGCGCACGAGGTCGCGCTTCGCATAGTTCACCATCGCCGCAATCCGCAGCAGCAAGGGCTCCTTCAACACGGCATCTTCTTTGAATTGGGCCATCCGGCCTGTGACTTTGTCCAGCGCTGCCTTGGCTGCCGCGCCGTCGCGGGCAGTTTCGTGAATCTGCCACAACAGGAATGCGGCATTAATGTCTTCGGGATTCGCGTCATACACGAACTGCGCGTCGTCCAGCGCGGCCTTTACCCGGCCGATGTCCAGCAACAGCGACGCGCGCGCCAGCCGCACTCGCAGAGATTTAGGGCTTGTTTCGAGTGCTTTGCCGTAGGCCGCAAGGGCGCCTTCAGCGTCCGGTAGTGCGCGCAGAAATTCGCCTTGGCGATACCACGCTTCAATATCAGTGGGGGCGAGTTCGAGCGCGCGTTTCACCAGCGCCAGCGCAACATCAAGCTTGCCGTTGGCGAATTCTGTCTGGGCCAGGCCGGTCAAAGGTTCAGGTCGCTGCGGGGCAAGTTCTGCGGCGCGGCTGTAGCCACTTTTCGCTTCTTCGAGTCGGCCAAGTTCATAGTGTGCGCGGGCGCGGAGCAAAACGATCTCGAATCCGCCATCCGAGGCGGGATCATTGCTCTTGATGGTATCCAGAATCTCTTCGTACTGGCGCTGCGCGAGCAGTGCATTGCCCAGGATTGGCAA
>JAYTEX010000246.1:0-2685 GCA_043734785.1 Pseudomonadota bacterium
ATTGTGCCCGAGCTCCTTGAGGAAGTGCGCGGATTTCATGCGCATGGCGACGCCGGCTCCCTGCACCAGGGCGCGTGTCGAGGACACCCCGACGCCCAGTGCGAGCGGAAGGCCCACCATGCCCTCGCGGCCGACGAGGCCGACTTCGAGGGCAAGGTGGTGGTCCACCAGGGTCAGCAACGACACCAGCGAGACGCCCGGAAAGTAGACATGGCTGATCACATCCCCCGGCTCGTAGAGCACGTCGCCGAAAGTCAGCGTCACCGGTTCGAGCATGCCGAGCAGTCGCCGGTATTCCTTGCGGGAAACGGCGGCGAGCAGGCTGTTTTGCGTCGATTCGGGGCCCGCCTGCCGCCCTGTGCTCGCGCGCTCGGATTGCGCCGGCGGCAGTAAGGCAGGCGGCGTGAGCAGGTTACCGTGCAGGTTCTCGATCATGAATGGTGCGCGACGCGCACGGTCCTGCCACTGAGCAAGCGATCGGATTCGCGTTTGACCACCGCATAGCATTCGCAGGCCCGCGCTTCGAGCTTGGAACGGTCCAGCACGGTGATCTTGCCGCGGCTGTAATGGATCAATCCCGCCGCCTGCAGGTTGCCCGCGGCTTCGGTCACACCCTCGCGGCGCACGCCCAGCATGTTGGCGATCAGTTCCTGGGTCATGGTCAACTCGCTCGAGTGCAGGCGGTCCAGGCTTAGCAGCAGCCAGCGGCACAACTGCTGCTCGACCGCATGATGGCGGTTGCACGCCGCGGTCTGCGCCATCTGCGTGATCAGCGACTGCGTGTAGCGCAGCAGCAGATGCTGCAGCGCGCCGCCGCGCTCGAATTCAATTTTCAGCACGCTGTCCCTGAATCGGTAGGCGGAACCCGCGCTTTGCACCACTGCGCGGCTCGGCGTGGTCTCGCCGCCCATGAACAGGGCAATGCCGACCATCCCCTCATAGCCGACGACGGCGATTTCCGCCGACGACCCGTTCTGCATGACATAGAGCAAGGACACGATGCTGTCGGTGGGGAAATAAACATACGCCTGCCCGCTGCCGGATTCATAGAGCACCTGGCCGAGTTCGAGCCGCACATATTCCAGTTCCGGTAGCAGGCGTTTGTAATCGGCGGAGGGCAGTGCGGCAAGAAGATGGTTCTGTTTGGGCGTGGACGTTGCGGTCATGGAACACCTAATCGTTTCGAATCTCAAAGGGCATCGTGTCGTCCCGACGGCCCTGCTGCAGGCGGCTGATGCACAACACTATGTGGAAAGATCCACGGCGTATGTACGGCACCGCACAGAACTTCAATATCGCAAGAGAACACACTTCACGCATCGATGAATGGCGCGGCGCATAAAGAACGGGGGCAATGGTCCGACCGGCTCATCGTTCCGGGGATGCGGACATGTCCACCATTGAGCAAGCAGAGGTTAGCCATTGACACCCAGGATATTCGTTCGTTGCTCGATCGCGTCGGGGGCATCCGCCACGCATGCGATCTCGACCTGATGCTGTTCTTTTACCGGCATCCTCGCGCTTTGCTGACAAGCGATCGCCTCGCTACCTGCGTCGGTTACGATCGCGAGCCGGTTGCCAAGGCGCTCGACGGGCTGATCGCGGGCGGCGTCCTGAAGCAAACCCGTAGCCGGTCGAATTCCGTTCATTTGTATGTAATGGAGCGAGGGGGCCCTGCGTACGAGGCGCTCGCGTCTTTGCTGGAATTCGCCGTCTCCCGCGATGGCCGCCTGGGCGTAATGCGGCTGCTCGCGGCCGCGTCCGAACGCCCGTTCATTCACGGCGAACACCAAAGCGCGTCGCTCACCAACTAAGTCGCAAGACCCGGAGATTCACCATGGAATCACCCGATACGCAACGCGTCAAGACCGGCATCAGCGGGTTTGACGAGATCCTGTCCGGCGGAATTCCGCGCGGGAATGTCATCCTGATCGAGGGCGCGATCGGCACAGGGAAGACGACGGTGGGCGTGGAATTCATCTATCGGGGCATCACGCAGTTCGATGAGCCCGGCATCATCGTGGTATTCGAAGTCTCGCCCGACAAGCTGGCGCGCGATGCCGCAGGCTTAGGCTGGGATTTGCCGGCCCTGGAAAAAAGCCAGAAACTGAAGGTCATCTATACCACGCGCGACATCTTCCATCAGGAGATGCAGCAGCCCGACAGCCTGCTCCTGGAGGAATCGAACAAGATCGGCGCCAGGCGGATTTTCATCGACGGCGCCGCCGCCCTGCTCTCTCCCAATGAGGGGCAGGACGCCCGCGAAACGTTTCACATCCTGGTGCAGGGCCTGCAGCGCGAGCGCCTGACCGCGATGCTGGCCCTCGATGCGGAATTGCTGACGGACGGAAAATTTATCACTCGCTTTGAGGAATCGATCGCGGATACCTGCATCCGGCTCAGGAAGGAAGACATCCAGCGCGCGACGGCTCGCTCGATTGAAATCGTGAAGTCGCGCGGACACGACTTCCAGATGGGGCGCCATTCGATGAGGATTGTCAACGGCAAGGGAATCGAGGTGTACCGGCGCGTCCAGGCGCCCCGTGCGGCAAGCCGCGACCGGGCTTCCGCATTCGATCCAACAACACGGGTGTCGACCGGCGTTCCCGGGCTCGACCCGCTGGTCAACGGCGGCTATTTCCTCGGCAGCACGACGGTGATGGCCGGGATATCGGGCGTGGGCAA
>JAYTEX010000247.1:0-6625 GCA_043734785.1 Pseudomonadota bacterium
TTCCACCGGCGTCGTCCAGTGCGCGAACGGCAACATCGCATCGACGGTCAAGACGAGGCCGGCTTCCTCCTGCGCCTCGCGCACCGCTGCACGTTTCGCAATGTCGAGTTCTGTGCCGACTACGCCCGCGCTATCGCTGTCATCGACGCGTCCGCCTGGAAAGACCCATGCCCCCCCGTGAAACGCAATTTTCTCGTTGCGACGAACGAGCAGAACTTCAAGTGACTGTGCGCGGTCGCGCACCACCACCACGGACGCAGACGGTTTGGCGGGTACGGGCTTATCTGACATGGCAGGAGTATAAGGAGTATACCGCAGGCGTAGCGTGCCGTTAGCGCAATCGGCGGCACTAGCGGATCGTGCAGCCGTCCAGAGTTCCGCTGGCGCGCCACTCTTCCAGGATCTCGAAGAAGCGCAGCGGGCCGGCCCCGTAGGCGAACGAGAAGAAGCCGTTGGGATTACCGCTTTTGCCCTCATTGTTGTAATACCCGGGCGTGCACTCGAAGCGAAACTGTTCGCCCATCCTGGCCTTACTCTGCATCTCCGCCACCCAGTGGGTTTCGCCTTCGACCGTGGCCTCCACGGTCGTGCCGCCTTGAGCCTTCACCTGGTCGAGGATGTAGGTAACGTGGCGGGCTTGTTCGTTCAGGGATTGCGGCACGTTCACCGTGACCGCGCTTTGGGTGAAGCCTAAGAAGAAGCAGTTCGGAAAGCCGTTGGTCTGCAAGCCGTGCAGCGTACGCAGGCCATTTTCCCACTTCTCGCTCAAGGTCCGACCGCCTTTGCCGACGATGTCGTAGCCCGCCCGCCGGGTGTAGCTCGTGCCCACTTCGAAACCCGTGGCGAAAATCAGGCAGTCGAGCGCGTACTCACGGCCGTTGACCACCACGCCGTTTTCCGTCAGGCGCTCGACGCCCTTACCTACCGTGTCGACGAGCTCGACGTTAGGACGATTGAAGGTAGGCAGGTATTCATCGTGGAAACAAGGGCGCTTGCAGAACTGGCGATACCACGGCTTCAGCTTCTCGGCGGTCTCCTCGTCTTCAACGATGGCATCAGCGCGAGCGCGCACGGTGTTCATCTTCTGATAATCGGCCATCTCCATTAGCTCGGTCTTCTCATCGTCCGTGAGGCGGCGGCCCAGCTTGCGCGAAGCCGTTTTGGCCGCAACGCCGGTCAAGTTGCGAAAGATATCGGTCCAGCCGTCAGCGACGAGGTCTTCGTCCTGATCGCCGCCGTTGACCAGAATATTGAAATTCGCCATGCGACGATACTGCCAACCCGGCGCCAGCGACTCGGCCCATTCGGGATCTGTCTCGCGGTTGTTACGGACGTCGACGGATGAGGGTGTGCGCTGAAAGACATAGAGCTGTGCGGCCGACGCGCCGAGATGCGGGATGCACTGCACCGCCGTGGCGCCGGTGCCGATGATGCCGACTTTTTTGTCGGCCAGCTGATGCAGATTGCCGTTGCTATCACCGCCCGTATAAGCGTAATCCCAACGGCTGGTGTGGAATGTGTGGCCTTTGAAAGACTCAATGCCGGGGATGGCGGGAAGCTTGGGCCGGCTTAAGGGGCCGTTCGCCATGGCGACGTAACGGGCCTTCATGCGGTCGCCGCGATCAGTCTCGATCACCCACTTTTCGTCGGATTCATCCCAGGTCATGGCCGTGACCGTGGTCTGCAGCAGGGCATTGTCGTAGAGCTTGTAATGCCGCGCGATATTCTTCGAGTGCGCCATGATCTCGGGCGCAAACGAATACTTGTGCTTCGGGATATAGTTCAACTCCTCAAGCATGGGCAGGTAGCAATAAGATTCGACATCGCACATGGCGCCGGGGTAGCGGTTCCAGTACCAGGTGCCGCCGAAATCGCCGCCCTGCTCGATGACGCGGATGCCGTGCGCCCACCCTGCCTCACGCAACCGGCCACCCATCATCAAGCCGCCAAAGCCGCCGCCGATGATCGCAATCTCCACTTCGTCGAATACCGGCGCCCGCTCGATACGCTCAACGTAAGGGTCGGCAACGTAGTTGGAGAAGTCGCCCTTGACCTCGATGTACTGCTCGTTGCCGTCATCGCGGAGCCGTTTGTCCCGTTCCTGCAGGTATCTCGCTTTGAGGGTTGCCGGGTCGAAGTCAATTTCGCCCAAGGTTTCGCGTAGCATTTGGGTCATTTCGTTCATGCTGGTTCCTGTCTGGAAATTCCTGTTGAGGCTCGCTCGCTCGCGGGCAGATGATGCAATTATAAACGCTAGTGCCCCGCCCTGGCCAAAGTTGCCGCGCGGGGCACGGGCGTTCGAATTCTGCACCAGCGACGCTCGATTCGGTGGGGGAGGGCGGTTATCCTGACTGTATGCTGGTTTGACTTCGTCATCGATCGTCGAAAATGGTCACCGGCCGAACATCCAATGAATAAAATTTGGCGCAAGGGGTGGCAATTGATGACTTTCAGAATTTACCTATGCGAGGCGGCGACCTCGCGAGCCAGTGCGCGAATCGCGACGCTGTTTGCATTGATTGTAACGATGTCGACAGCATCGGCTATCAATGGCTACTTTCTGCCGGGTTACGGGCCAAAATCCCTCGGCGTTGCTGGCACTGGGGTTGCGATGCCACAGGATCGACTTGCGGCCTCGAATAATCCCGCAGGGATGGCGCTCGTTGCGCCCGGTTTCGATGCAAGCGCGACGTTGCTACATCCTCAGCGCTCGGCATTGCTTGATTGCACCGGCATTGGCCAGTGTGACCAAGCCGTACGCGACCGCTCTAAGCGGGAGTTTTTCGTGATCCCGGGGTTTGGCTACAGCCGACGATGGGGCGAGCGCACCACGCTGGGTGTCTCGACGTACGCGAATGGCGGGTTGAACACGAGCTATTCGCGGGACTTGTATCGTGAAACCGCGCTGCGAATTGCCGGGCAGCGCCCTGGGGATCCCGGTTTCCCCACCCACGGCAAGATCGGGATCGACTTCGCCCAGTTTATTATCGCGCCGAGCGTCGCTTATCGTGCGAGCGAACGCTGGACGTTGGGGATCGCGCCGATACTCGTGATCCAGAAATTCAGTTCGCGTGGTCTGGAGAGCTTCGCAGCGCTATCAGCGGACAGCACCAGTCTGACGGGTCGCGACTCCGACTATGAACTTGGCGGTGGGGTTCGCGTGGGGGCGATCTATCAATTGCGACCAGACGTTCGCCTTGGTGCGCAATACAGCAGTGAGCTGTTTATTCATCGCTATACAAAATACAACGGATTGTTCGCGGATAACGGCAGTTTCAACGGCCCGTCTCATTTTGCAGTAGGGTTTGCGTGGGACGTATCGCCGAAACTTACCGTTGGATTCGATTTCCAACGAATACTTTTTGCGGAGATAGGGACGATTGGAAATCCTGGACCGACCTTGGCGGAGCTCACCGGGAATATTGCGCCAGCGCGCCGTCTTGGTGGAGCAGAGGGGATCGGGTTCGGCTGGAATAATCAATCCGTATACAAAATTGGCGCAATCTACCAATACAGCGACAAGCTCACGCTGCGCGCTGGTTGGGACCATGGTTCAGAGGTCGCCCCAAGCAGCGCGGCATTGTTGGCACCGCTGGCGCCCGGTTCCATGCGGGACGACTTTACCACCGGGCTTAGCTATCGCTTGCCCGGTGGGCAAGAAATATCCATCGCCTATTTGCATGGATTCGGTGCGACGACCCAAAATAGAAAAACGAATTTTTTCGGGGTCCCGGTCAAGGCATGGGCAGCGGCTGATGCTTTAAGTATCGGCCTCGGCCGTGATTTCTAAGCGTTCGTCGTGAGCCAGTCAGGTGCAGCGGCAAGATTCGATCAAGCGAGTCAATGGTGGTCCTGGATACGCGCATCCAGCCCATCCGCGACAGCAATGAAATTTCCGGATCGGGGCTTCCGCAGCGGATCCTTAGACGATTCATTCACCCCGCAGGCGCCACTTTCGCGCGCCAATGCGCCGTCAGCGCAACGCACCCGCACCCGCCGGCATTGCGCCCTGTGATGCCGGCGAGGGACAATCTACCCTCACTGATAGCTGCATGAGGCAAAATCGCATGACCGTAGCGCAATCCAATCCCGTGAATTTCGTGTCCGGCTACAAGACGGACGGCATCCAATGGCAGCGTATTCTCGGCACTCCACGCTTTGACTACCCCATCGATTACTGGGTGGCCGTCCTGGGTGCGCAGCCCGAGATTGGCCGGATAGATTTCTTGAGCAAGTGGGAGCCGAACGCTTACTGTCACTACCATCGCCACCTGGGCCCCACCACCCTGCTGGTGCTGGAGGGCGAGCACCATGTGATCGAGACCACCGCTACCGAAACTGTGCACAAGATCCGTCAGCCTGGCCATTTCTCCCGCAATCCGGGCGGTGATGTGCACATGGAGCATGGCGGACCACAGGGCGCGGTGGTGTTTTTTAGTGTGGAGGCAGTGGACGGAAAACTCTTTGACGTCCTCGACAGCAGCGGCAACCTGCTCGTGACCGCGACGATCGATGATTTCTTGAACGGCAAGCTGAAGGGCTGACGCTATTGCGCGCTAGCGCCGGGCGCGGCGCTGGTTTATTTCCGCTGTCCCTCCTGCTTTCCATTTGTGCCGCGCCGTTGTGGGTGATGACGATCAGGCGATGGCACGCGCCCAAGGCAGGCCGCTATGCTTCACACCGTGCCGCATCGCTCGATGCATGCCCGTGTGCGGTCCGCCTACTTTGCGTTAGAAACCGGTGCCGAACCCGCGCGGCGCGGCACCGAACCTTCAGCGATTATCGGTCAGGCGATCGCAGCGCGCAGTTTTTAACGGATTTTGAAACCTGAGTACCCTGCATCTTGCGACACACACCATTGCGCGAGATAGTCCGGCATGCCAGCCGGGTAGTTAATCATCTGCCGCACCTTACCCGGGATGTTCGAGGCCATGTACCAGGAATCGGCCTGCCCGAACAAAGTTGTCTCCGCATATTGGTCCACACGCTCCCGCCATAAGTGGTCCGCTTGTTCGGTTGGCTCGATTCGGGTTCGGTCGTGATCCCTTAGGTATTCCAGTAATTTGACGACTTCTTCTCCCTGCAGCTCCGAACTGCTCGGTCCGTTGCTCAGCCCTGCAGGGGCCTGGGGCCCATACACGAAAAGCATGTTCGGAAAGCCATGGGTCATCGAGCCAAGATAGGCGCTGATGCCGGCCTTCCATTTGTCCCGCAATGTCGTGCCGTTGGTGCCTTTGATATCGATCGCCGTCAGACCACCGGAGACCATGTCGAAACCCGTTGCCAGGATCAGCACATCTATATCGTGATGTTGACCGTCGGTTGTCAATACACCGCTAGCGGTGACTCGCTCAATCGGGGTCTCCCGCAGGTCGACTAGACAGACGTTCTGTTGGTTGTAAACCTCGAAATAACGTTGCTCCAGTGAGAGGCGTTTGACCCCGTATGGATGCGGTGGGACAGTGGGCGCCAGCCTTTCCGCAACGACCGGATCAGCAATACGCTGCCGCACCTTGTCTCGCCAGAAATCGTAAGCAACCCTGTTGAGCCGTTCATCAGTCCAGATTTCTGCGAAGTTGCCGAGCCAGGGTACGAACCCGCCCTCGGCCCAGTATTGTTCGTACATCTCCTGGATTTGTTCCGGACTGTATCCAGCGGCGCTGGGCCCTGCGTAGTCGTAGAAGTCGTATTCGTATGCGCCGAAAGTGCGCGCTCTCTTCGCATACTTCTCCGCCATGCCTTCCTTCAACTTCAGCTTCGCCGCGGCATCGAGCTTACGTTGTCGCATCGGAAGTGCCATGTTCGGCGTTCGTTGAAACACGGTGAGCGCCGACACGATAGGGCCCAGCTCCTGAATCACCTGAACGCCGGTGGCACCGGTGCCGATCACCCCGACTCGTTCGCCGGTTAGATCGACGCCCTCTTGCGGCCACTGCGCGGTATGATGCACGGCGCCACGAAAGTCCTGCAGGCCTTTGATATCGGGAAGATGAGGCTTCGACCCGATTCCGGTGCACAGCACCAGGAAGCGCGCGTCTGCAGTACAGCCGTTTTCCGTTCGCACCACCCACCGGCACCGCGTCTCATCAAATTCCGCGGAGCTTACTCGCGTATTGAAGCGAATGTCCTGGCTCAGGTTCAGTTTGCCGTCGACATAGTGGAAGTACTCCCTGATCTTGTCCCAGGATGGGTACAGTTCGTCGAAGTCCCAGTCCTTCCACAAATCTTCACGCGAGAATTGATACAAAGGTCCATGCGTGTCGCAGCGTGCGCCTGGGTAGCAGTTCCAGTACCAAACGCCGCCCAGCGCGGGCGCGGCTTCGTAGATTTTGACTGAAAAGCCTAATTGCCGGAGGCGATCGAGTTGGTATAGGCCGGAAAAGCCTGCGCCGATAATAAGCACATCGAGCACTTCGGCGTCGTCGTTTTCTCTGACCATGTCAGACACTGCGGATTGTGATGGCATACGGTTACTGGTTACTCCTCGTACAGTTATAAATAATCTACCCCTCGCATAGACTCCGCGCTGTGCTAAACCGGGTGGCGACGGAGCCCTCCCGGAGCAAGCGGTTAGCAGCGCGGTTCGTGGAGCTGATGTCGCATTGCCCACAGGAACGGGCGGAAC
>JAYTEX010000248.1:0-8426 GCA_043734785.1 Pseudomonadota bacterium
TGATGCCGCTTGGTGTAACCCACCGCCACAATGAACAACGCCTCCGATCTTCCACCGACAGATCCCCGGAGCGCCCTCGCGGCACCTAGCCCTGCGATCAAGGAGCGCTATGAGTTGCTCGCGAGTATGTTCGAGGGGACCGAGGACCGTGTTTTCGCGAAGGACGCGCAAGGTCGATATCTGATAGTCAACACTGCCGTGACCCGGTATTTCGGTCGCGCGCAGGATGAAATCATCGGCAGAACTGATTGGGATCTACTGCCGCCGGAGGACGCGCGTGTTGTTGCGGAATCTGATCAGAGGGTCCTGCGCACGGGTGAACCCACCAGCTACGAAATCGACGCCTCGCACGGCGCGCACAATATCTATGTCCACACCGCCGAGTCGCCCTTGCGCGATGCGCACGGCCAGATCGTAGGTGTGATTGGCATTGGTCGCGACATCACGGCGCGTAAGCGCATTGAGGATGCGCTGCGACTCAGCGAAACACGCTTTGCAGCCGCTCAGAAGATTGCACATTTCGGCAGCTGGGAGTGGAATCTGAAGACCAATGGCGTGGTTTGGTCCGATGAGTGTTATCGCATCTTCGGCCTCGATCCTGGGAGCTTCCAGTCTTCTTACCCCACAATTTCGGCCTATATTCATCCCAGCCACGTCGAACGCCTTCGCGAAGTCTTGGCAGCCGCCGTCAAACACGGCACTGAGTTCAAAGATGATTTCCGCATCGTGCGTCCGCACGGCGAGGAAAGGTATCTGCATGTCGAAGGTGTGGTGACCCATTACGCCACCGACGGCAGTCCGTTGATCATGACCGGGACCATGTTCGATATCACCGATCGAAAACAGACCGAACTCGCGCTCCGCCGCAGCGAATCAAACTACACGCACGCACAAAGGATTGCGCAGGTCGGCAGTTGGGAATGGGTGCCCAGCACCGGTCATGTGCTGTGGTCGATTGAGGCACAACGCATCTTTGGGCATACCGCTCCCCCCGCGGGTACGATGTCGCGCGCCGGTTTCCTGCAGTCCGTTCATCCGCACGACCGGGGCACCGTCTCTGCGGCCATTGATGCGACGCTCAACGACGGCGTGCCCTACGACATCACCTTCCGCACCCTGTTACTCGAGAGTGGTGAACGTACGATTCACTCCTTGGGTGAAATGCACCGTGACTCCGAAAATGTACCGGTCTTAACGGGTGTATGCCGCGATATCACGGAACAATTCCGCTTGCACGAGCAGCTCCGCAGCAGCGAAGCGAATCTCGCGCAGGCACAACGGATTGCGCGCATTGCGAGCTGGCGTTGGGATATGCGCACCGGGCATGAGTCCTGGTCAGCAGGGATTTATGAAATTCTTGAAATCGAACCGGCACCACCGATGAGCTACCGCTCCTTCCTCGAGTTCGTAAACGAGGATGACCGCGCCAGTGTCGCAGCCGCCTTTAACCCGACCTTCGCCGGGGCCGCGCCCTACGCCCTCGGCTTTCGGGTTATCACGCGCGGCGGCCGCGAACGCTTCATCCACAGTCTGGGCGAGACCATCAGCAGTCACGACGGGACTGCAACGGCCATCATCGGTATCCTCCAAGACATCACGGAGCGCAAGCAAATCGAAGCGGAATTGTTCGCTTCACGCGACGAACTGCGCGCGCTGATGCACCACTTGCAACATCTGCAGGAAGACGAGAGACGCCATATCGCACGCGAGATCCACGACGAATTTGGCGCGGTTTTCACCGCCGCCAATCTGAGCCTTTATCGTCTAGGCAACCAGCTCCGGGGTGCACCACCGCAGACGCGCGCGCTCCTTGCAAGCACGAAGGAAATGATCGCCAACGCCGGCAAATCACTCGACGAGATTGTGAATGGCCTGCATCCCCAGATGCTGAGTCATCTAGGGTTAGCAGCGACGCTGGAGTGGTATATCGGGGAGTTCGAGAAGCGCACCGGGATCCGCTGCCTGCGCACCTTGCCCGAGGAAAGCGAAGCGCTCAAAGAACAACAGACGCTTGCCCTGTTCAGGTGCTTGCAGGAAAGTCTGACGAATGTCGCCAAACACGCTGCCGCAACCCTGGTCCGTGTGATCTTTGCGATCGATGACGAGCAGCTATCGCTTAGCATTGTCGATAACGGCATCGGGTTCACAGCCGACGCCCTGGGTGCGCCTGACGCATTTGGGGTCCGCGGCCTGGACGCCCGCGTCACCCAGCTCGGCGGCACGTTGAAAATTCAAAACCAAGCACCGCGGGGCACGCGCGTGCTGGTTGTCTTGCCCAGAAAAATCCCCTTGAAGGAGAAGACCTCATGATTAAAGTCATCGTCATCGACGATCATCCGCTGGTGCAGGCCGGTCTGAAGCATGTCTTTGCGGACACCACCGACATCACGATCGCGGATTCCGCCAAGAATGGCGAGGAAGCACTCGCCGCGCTTGCCAATAATACGTTCGATGTCGCAATCCTGGATATCTCGATGCCTGGCAAGCACGGTATCGAAGTGCTGCGCGATATCATGGCGCGTCACGCGAAGCTGCCGGTGCTGTTCTATACGCGTTTCCCCGCCGAGCATTATGCGGTGCGCACGTTGCGCGCGGGCGCCGCGGGTTACCTGCACAAGGGCGCCGATCCGGACGAGATCATTGCCGCAGTGCGCGCGCTTGCGGGCGGCGGCACCTACATCACACCGAGCGTTGGTGCGCTGTTGAAGGAAGCCGTTAATCGCAAACGCGAAGAAGCGAGTCTCGAGGATCTGTCGGATCGTGAATATCAAATATTCCAGATGATCGTGACCGGCAAAGGTTCCACCCAGATCGCCAACGAACTGAACCTCAGCGTGAAAACCGTGAGCACGCACCGGACCAGGTTACTGCAGAAACTGGCGCTCTCAACCACCGCTGACCTTGTGCGCTTCGCTCTACGGCAGGGGGTCGACGAAACTTTTGTGGGTTAGCCCGGCGGGAGCTTAGCGCATCGTCGCGTGGCAAGCGGGGCGACGCGTGTAGTGTAGGTTTGGAAACGCAGGGTACTGATTGACAACCTGCTGTTCTAATCTTACGGTCGAAGCCCCCTCTTTATTAGGAAGGTGCC
The DNA here is from genome assembly GCA_043734785.1 of Pseudomonadota bacterium. Taxonomy (GTDB): domain Bacteria; phylum Pseudomonadota; class Gammaproteobacteria; genus CAIKBL01. The sequence goes on from JAYTEX010000248.1 coordinate 3,089, forward strand.
GATCATGGCTCAGCCGACTCGCCCCGAACCCTTCGCACTCGAAGAAGCCACACTGAGCGGGATCCACCGCGCGATGCGCGCTCGGCGCCTGACCGCGCGAGAACTCGTGGACGCTTATTTGAAACGGATCAAAGCGCTCGATCAGCGCGGCCCCAGCCTGAATTCAATCGTGAATATCAATCAGCATGCGCGCGCTCAAGCGACCGCGCTCGATCAGGCATTCGAAAAAACCGGCAAGCTTCAGGGTCCCTTACACGGCATCCCGATCCTCGTGAAAGACAATATTGAGACCGCAGATTTGCCGACGACGTTCGGCAGCACTGGCTTCGCGGATTATCAACCGAAGCGGGATGCGACGGTGATCCGCAAGCTGCGCGCGGCCGGTGCTATCGTACTGGCCAAAACAACCTTGCCGGATTTCGCGACCTCGTGGTGGGCGTATTCGTCGATGAGTGGCGAAACCCGCAACCCTTATGATCTGAGCCGCGATCCAGGTGGGTCCAGCGCCGGCACCGGCGCTGCCGTGGCCGCCAATCTGGGCGCCATTGGGCTAGGGTCCGACTGTGGCGGCTCGATTCGGGTCCCAGCGTCCTGCAACGGCCTTGTCGGGATCCGCTCGACGCCAGGCGTCATCAGTCGTGAAGGCGTCTCGATGCTGGTCTTTGGGCAGGACACCGTCGGCCCGATGGCGCGCACGGTACGCGACGCCGTCACGTTGTTCGAATTGATGACCGGCTACGACCCTGCGGATTCGTTGACCGTGCATTACGAAATTGCCGGCGCGCCGCGCCGCTATAGCAGCGCGCTCGACCGTCACGCACTAAAGCGCGCGCGGCTCGGTCTGGTCACGAACGCGCTGGGCAGCGATCACGATCCGTTTGCGGCGCCCGTGAATGCCCGGGTTCGCGAATCCGTCGCGGCCATCACACGCGCGGGCGGCACGGTGGTCGAGATCGAAATTCCAAATCTCCTGCAGCACTTGGCCGCGACCTCAATGTACGTTAACTGTTCGAAGCACGATATCAACGCCTTCTTGGCGGCACGCCCCGACGCGCCGCTGCGCACGCTCAACCAAATCTATGAAACGCGCCGCTATCATCCCATGCTCGATCTGATTGATGCGTGCGTGACCGGTCCTGAATTGCCGGAATATGATCCGCTGTACTACCGTCGGCTAGCGGCACGCGAAGTGTTCCAGCGCGTGGTACTCAATGTGATGGCGCAACATCAATTAGATGGCTTGATATTTCCCGATGTACAGGTGGTACCGCCGACTCGCGAACAGCTCAACGCGCGCGTGTGGACGACCCTAACCTTTCCCACCAACACCTTGATTGCCTCGCAAACCTGGTTACCTGCCATCAGCGTGCCGGCGGGCCTGACTGAGGCTGGGCTGCCCGTCGGTTTGGAGTTTGTCGCGCGCCCCTATGCCGAAGCGCACCTGTTCGGGCTCGCCTATGCCTTCGAGCAGGCGACGGGCTATCGCCAGCCACCGCAACTGGGGTAAGCGCCGAGAATTGTTAATTTCTGTGACGTTGCTCACGGCTGCGCCACGCATCAAGGGGTTTAATGTGACTACGACGCCAAGCTCGAACCCCTGTTTGAACTTGCGTGTCACGGTGCCCTACGCGGCCGCGACACCGTCCATTGCCCTCGAAACGGGAAGTGTTGTCAGCGCAATGACAGGCTGTTGAACGGCTTCGCAGACGACGCTTTTTCGGCAACGCATGGGAGAGTGACCGCATGCAAATAAACACCTTACTCGCCGGATTGGTGGCCTTAAGCCTCACTGGTTGCGGCAGCATGCCCCAGGATCGCGCCTTGAGTGGTAGCGCGCTGGGTGCGGGGGTCGGCGCCGCCCTAGGTGCGGTCACCGGAATGTCCGTCGTCAGTGGTGCCTTAATCGGCGCGGCTGCGGGCGCATTGACGGGCGCCCTGACCGATCAGCGCCAAATCAATCTCGGCGAGCCGGCATGGAAGCAGCGCGCGCGACCGACGCCATTGTCGACGATCGAAGGCGCGCCGGCACCCGTCAACTCTCAAGTCGTCAATTCGATCCAGACCAGCCTGAACCGGCTTGGTTACCCAGTCGGCGCGGTCGATGGCGTAATCGGCACACGCACCCAGGCGGCGATTCGCGCCTATCAACGCAATCATGGCTTGGTGGAAGATGGTCGTGGCTCGCCGGAGCTTGCTGATCATTTATGGAGCCGTGGTCGCCCACGGTCGATCGCACAAGGAGCCGCGCGCTAATCGCGCGGTCCGTCTTGCGCGGCACACGGATAGTGCGCGCGCAAGATTTTTTCGATCTCCGGCGGCGCCGGCACGGCGAGATCCACACCTTGCTTCAACGCGGCCAGCACTTCTGCGGCGAGCATCGGGGCCGTGACCGAGGACGGCACACACCAGGCAACCTGGGGTGTTTCTCCACACACGCCGCACGGGCGGACATACCAATCACACATCGCGGCATCCATATCGCGGTATCCGACCCCAAGCGCTTGTTCGCAAGTGCGCACGACCATCCCCACACTGGGGTCTGCTGCGACCGGCGGCGCCGAGATCCCGCAGGCTGCGGCGGCTATGACCCACAAACTCCTGGTCCACAAACTCCTGGCCGGCCGTGTTCGTCCGTTCACGCGCTAACGCTACGCTTCGCCGGCCACCAGTTTGGCAACGTACTCGTCGAAAGTCATCACGCCACCTGACTTCTCGGCGCGTCCAATATCCTTCGGAGGCAGTACGTCCTGCACCACATCGAGCCGCTTCCAGACCGCCAACGGTGTCTCGCAGGCTGCGCGTGGCACGTATTGGGAAGCTGCTACGCGTTTCATGCGATGGATGTAGCGCGGACAGTTCACCCAGATGCTGGTGACTTTCACCCGCACGATGAGTTCAGCTTCCTGGTAGGCGGCGAGCAATGGATCGTGTGCGATGACGGACGCCTCTCCATGCAGTCGCAGGCGATTAGGATTCTCAAAATCGATGAATAGAATACCGATTTTCGAGTTGGCGGAGAGATTTCCCATCGAGAAAAACATCCCGTTTCCGTCGTAGCTCGGAAACGCAATGGTCTGCGGATCGATCACCTGAATGAAACCCGGATCGCCCCCTTTGTAGGAGACGGTAGGATGACCGTGCTGATCGACCGTGGAAAGAAAGAAAAAATCGCGAGATTCGATGAACCCCTTGTCCATTTCGTCTACGTGATCTTTGATGATCATCTCCTCCAGACGGTCGGCCATCTTGCGCGTGGAAAACTCATCCTGCAATTTACGATGCTGCTCGCTGTACACATTACTCATCGGGCACTCCCCTTGTTTTCAATTCATCGTTAAATTTGACCTGCTCCCGATTCCTCCGCACCGGGTTCGCCGCGCCGCGCATTATTGCCAGCGGAGGCGGATGACTGTTTCCGGCAACAGATTGAAGAACGCTACGCCATCAAGCTGGGTCAGATGGATCGCGGGCGGCCGCGATATGGAAGACGGATGATCTGATTAATTTTTAATCCCTCCGTCCCCTTTTTTTCCTCGCAGCTTCGAGTTCAGTATGATGGCCGCATTATGAACCCAGCAGGAGCGATTCCGCGATGAAGTTACTAGGCAAGGTGGCAATTGTGACGGGCGCAAGTCGCGGTCTTGGGCGAGCGATCGCCCTGGAACTCGCCGCCGCAGGTGCCGATGTGGCCTGTCTCGCGACGGTTGCCGCCAATGCGCAAGACACCGCCGCGGCGGCGATCAAGCGTGGTCGGCGCGCCATGGCGCTCGGCTGTCGGGTGGAGCGCGCGGAGGACGTGGCCGCTGCTTTCGCGCAAGTGCACGCGACACTCGGCCCGGTCGATCTATTGGTCAACAACGCAGGCATCTCACAACCCATGCCCTTACTCTCAATGACGGAGGAGAACTGGGATCTCCACATGGACGTCAATGTGAAGTCGGTGTTCCTGTGCGCGCAGGCCGCTGCAAAACAAATGAAAGAGGCTGGGCGAGGCGGCGGCATCATCAATATCGGATCGATCCTCGGCCAAAACGCGGCGCCGCAAACGCTGGGCTACTGCACCTCCAAGGCGGCGGTCGATCACCTGACCCGAGTACTTGCCATCGAGCTCGCGAAATACCGCATTCGAGTCAATTGCATCGCGCCAGGGTATGTCAAAACTGACCTTATCGAAACGCTCGTCCAGGAAGGGAAGGTGACCTACGAGGCCATGGAAAAGCGCACGCCGCTGCGACGCCTTGGCACCGGCGCGGAAATCGGCAAGGCGGTGGTTTATGTGGCAAGCGACGATGCCGCGTTTATGACCGGCCATGTTATGGTGTTGGACGGGGGTTGGACTGCTTATGGATATCTCTAAGCGTTTTCGTTTTAACGATTCGGCTGCCAGCTTGAACCTCACCGAGGTGCGCCGCGTTATCGTCTTTAGCGTCCTCGGTCTGTGCACGCTCGCAAGCCATGCGGCAGAACTCCGAACATTCACTATCGCCCAGACCGAAGCACTCGGGCGCGCAATATTCGAGATCGAACGGCGCACGGATATCGCGGTCGATCTCATGAACGAACATTACGACCCTGAGCAGGAGAAAATCGGCGCGTGGGTCACCGAGGGCGAACCTCATCGGCTGCTGGTTCGCTTTGTACGCCTGACCGACTCAGGCGCTGAACCGGTGCTTGATGCGACATTCGAGGATCTGCTATTGCCGAGCTTTAGCGTGCCGTTGCGGAAAAATCTCACGCCCTTTCAGCAGAGTCAGATCGCCGCACGGCAAACAGTGCAGCCCCATCTACGAGAACCCTGCTCGCGCCATTTCGAGAGTGTCGCGGTGCCCGATCCCGTCACAGCAGGCCTACTGCTCTACGCGCTCGCTCTCGAAGAAACTCCAACTGACGTGATGCTCGGTGGCCATCACCGCTTCTCGTTGAGCGCCGATGGACAAACGATGCGTCAGGCGGATGCGCTGTCGACTTCTTGCGCGAAGACCACATTGGCCCAGCTCCAGACTACCGATGGCAGCCAAGGCGTTGCGATACGCGCAAATCTGAGCGATACCCCGCTCGAGATTCACATCTATCTCAGCCTGCATTATCGTCTACCGCTCTATGTGGTGACGCGCGATCTGAAAATGTGGGAAGTCAAAGACGGCCACATGCGGGTGATTAGGCAACGACCAGGCGAGATGCCATCAGCGGCGATCCAATGACCCGCGACAGCGTAGGCAAGGCAATGGCGGATGGCGGCCCCGCGCGTAACGTTGCCTAACCCCTGCGCTTGCTGTGTCCTGCGTGCCTGCGCGTACCGACTGGGATCGCGATGGTCTACCGCGCGAGGATTGGGAAG
>JAYTEX010000249.1:0-7739 GCA_043734785.1 Pseudomonadota bacterium
AATGCGACCAGAATGCAGATCAAGGTAAAGCGCGAGGGGCGCTTGTTAAACGCTATCCACTGGACGATCACCATCACGGACGGTTGGAGCGCGACAATGACCGAGCCATGCTCTGCGCCAGCGATCGAGACACCGTAGAACACCATGAGTGGCGACATGCTCATGCCCATCGCGCCCATGCTACACACCAGTGGTCCCAAGCCCTGATAAGACAAGGCCGAACGTCCCTCGCGAAGTAGCACCACTGGCGTCAGAATCAGCACGGCGATGAGATATCGAATGAGGGTGACATAAAAAGGGTCGACAACGGCAAAGGCATCCTTCGCAATCGGAAACTGCACACCCCACACGATAACGGCGAGTAAGCCCGCCACCAAGCCAGCTGCAAATGATTGCCTCATGCGGCGGCTCCAGCCACATAATCTGGAAACCGGGATGGTCTGCTCATTGTTCAGGGGCGCGGCGTCGCCGCGCCCACCACCGGCGACCTTCGAGCGTTTGCCAGATCAGGAGCGCCGGCACGCCGAGCAGCAATTCGCGCACCCGTTTGGCCAGCGACAGGGCCAGGCAGGTCTGTGGCGGCAGGCCGTAAAGCGCGCCGAGCAGCAGGAACCCCCCTTCCTGCACCCCGAGCGCGCCGGGCACCGCAAATGCCACACTGCGGATGACCTGGCTAAGGCTCTCGATCACCAGCGCTTCGCGCGGACTGGCATCGGCGCCAAGGAAGTGGAGGATCAACCAAATCTCGAAAGCGCCGAGCAACCACGACAGCAGATGTGCATTGAAGGATTTGAGGAGCGCCAGGGGCTGGCGAAACAAGCGGTGTATTGAATCATGCAAGCCATCAAGAGAACTGCCCTGGAACGCCGGAAACCGATCAACCAGCTTGATGAAGAGATCCTCGGTGGCGCGCAACAAGCCGCGCCGTTGCGCAAAGAAGAACGCGGGCAACACCGACAGCGAGGCGAGCAGGCCGATCACGGTCCATTCAATCACCGGACCGTGATGGCCATCGACGATCAGCATGGCGAGTCCGAGTAACGTAAAAATTGCCTGGCTCATGATCTGCGTGCCGAGATCCGCAATCATCGTGCTCGCCGCAATGCCACTCCGGAAACCGTTCAAAACGAGAATGCGCAAGGACACCACCTCGCCGCCGATCTGCGTCAACGGCAAAAGCCCGCTGACCGCTTCGCGGATCCACCGCGCCAGCACGAACACACGCACCGGCGCTGCGTGCTCGATACTGGCCACCGCGTGCCACCCTTGCCCCGACAATGCGACTTGCGCGGCATGCGCCGCGACGATGACCACCATGCCCCAGCCGATTCCCGCTACCGCGCTCGCGATGTCGCGTGCACCGTGATGCACCACGAGATAGGCGGCGATCCCGAGCCCCAATGCGGCAATGACCAATACGCCGATCTGTACATGCCCGTGATTGCGTCGGCCGGCGACGCCTACCGTGGGCGTCAGTGTTGGAGATGTCTGCGTTTGCATGAGTATCAGGGCGCTTTGCCAGCCCATTCGCGCGCGGTTGACAGGATGGTTCTGGAGTTTGAGCGAGAATACCTCAATCGACTCGCCTTGCGGACGGCGACGCCAGACGCGCGCCACCACACACTACCTGCCTGTGCTCGGCGTTCAACTGAGGGTTCTAGGTTAAATCGACGCCGCGCGGGTCGTGCCGGTCAATGGGCGTGCACTTTAGTATGGATGCCTTCGAGATGTTGCGTCGACCCTCAATTCCGTGATCCCGAAAAGCGCGTAGCGCTTATCCGAGATCCCTGCTGACTATCACGTGCCCCTGGATCCCGGGTCTACGCCCGGGATGACCAAGATTAACTTCTCTGCACCCTCCGTGGGCAATGCTTAATTCCTCCTGCGGCGTGATCCATTCAGGATTGCGACCGCCTATTGCGGATGCAACAGCGCGCGGTGGCGTTCGAGCCATTGCACGCGCGCTTCGAATGGCTGCGCGACATACGCCTCCATAATGGCCACTGCGTCGTCCGTCAGCATGGTATGAATGAACGCATCGCCTTCGATTTCTAACCCAGCCTGGAGGTGAACTTCGCTGCCTTCATAGACAGCGCGCTTGGTTTCCGCGATCGCCACTGGCGAGAGGAGCAGCATGGCCTGGGCGATCTCTCTCGCGCGCGCGCAGGCGTCAGGTGCCACTTCGTGCACGATGCCCATGGCCAGCGCTTCATCAGGCTTGCAGATCCGGCCACGCAGGATGAAATCGATTGCGCGTCCGGCACCGATCAAGCGCGACAAGCGCTGAGTCCCGCAGCCACCGGGCAGGATGCCGAGCGTGACTTCGGGCAGGCCATAGCGAAAATCGCCGGCCTGTGCGATCCGAATATCACACGATAGCGAGGTCTCGAACCCGCCACCCATGGTACTACCACTCATCGCAGCGATCACCGGCTTGGGTAAATCACGCAGGTTCGTGAGCGTCGCGTTGTGCTGATGCAACCACGCGCGTCCCGTGTTCATCATCAGCGGCTTGTTGCGTGCGCTTTCAATGAGTTCTTCCACGCTGTAATGCGTGATGAAGCGATTAGGAAGGCCGCCGGTCAGGATCACCACGCGCACCTCGGGCGCGCGCCAGGCCTCGATCAAGGCTTTGAGTTCATGCATACCCTCCGCCGTCATGTAGTTCATGGGCGGATTGACATACCTCGCGATGACGATGCCGTGGGTGGTTTCGGTTTGCCATAAAGCCATGAGTCGCTCCTCGAGGTGATTGGTGAAACGGTGATACTGCGCAGGGTCGTGCGGGACCATCGCACACTTTGCATTCCACGCCTATCACCGGGCGCAGACCTGGCACGCCGGTCTGCGAGTGGATGGTCACGGTTAGGTTAAATCTCAATCACACAACACGGTTGAAAGGTCTTTTGTTCGCCCTGCTCCGCATAGCCCAGTGGATTCGCGCGCACCCGGCAACGCCCCACGCTGTAATCACTCGCGCAATGCAAATGGCCGTGCAGCCAGAGATCCGCCAGTGGCGCCAGTTCATCGAGTGTATTGCAGAATCCTGCCGTGCCCGGCGTCAGTCCAAAGCGTGGATCGTGGCTACGAAGACTGGGGGCAAAGTGCGTAACCACCACCGTCGGGCCGGCGTGCGGCACGGCCAGCGCGGTGCGCAGCCAAGCCTGACAACGCAGCGCTTCTTCGCGCATAGCGGCGGCATCGAACAACAAGCCCTCGCGCAGGGTCGCGGCCTTTTCAAGATAAAAATTCGCCGCGCGAAAGCACTTCTCGCGCATGCGCAGGTTGTAGGTCATCGAGCCCGGCACGTGGGATGGCTGGTCACCGAAACAATCGAAATCGCTCCACAACGTGGTGCCCAGAAACCGCACACCGTGCACCATGGTGTGGTTACGATCTAACCAGATCATGCCCAGTGCTTCGACCGTCTCGCGTAGCGCGTCGCGACATTCATCGAAATCCTGGCCGTCATATTCATGGTTGCCAGGAAGATACAACACAGGGACCGGCCAGTGGCCGAGCGCTGGGGAAAAGCGGCTCAGGCACCAGTCAATCTCGCCGTGCTGCGCCCCCGGCGAATCTGGCCGCGCACCGATATCACCGGCGAGCACCAGCACATCAGCAGCAGGCGCCACCTGGGGCCGGAATGCCGGGTCAACCTCCAGGTGAAGATCGCTCAATAACTGAATCTTCACGCGCGCACTGTCATCGCCTCACCGCTGCAGAAAAAAGAAGGGCCGCATTTAAGCGGCCCCCCTTGAGATTGAATATCGTCAACCTCTGGATCGCATTCACCAACCAAGAATATCAATCGGCGCTGCCCACTTGCGTGGTGAGCCGGTCGAGATCCATCCGCTGGCGCGATATCGATTTCTTCTCACTAGACATTGGATCACCTCCTCATTACTTACATGGCGGGGCACCAGTATCGTACGGAACCCAGGTCGGGCGGAAGCCCCTGAAGGAATCCGCCGAGGCCGAGCACCACGCCCACCATCTGGCGAATCTAGAAACCTGCCTTGATCTCCAGCGCGCAAAGCGCATTAGCCATCGGCATGCGGTGTAATCTCTCGCGCGCCAGCAGTTTTAATCGTTCGATAGCACGCACCGGGGTGTCGAGTTCGAACAGATGGTGGTCGCGCGTTCCGGTGACGTGCTGGAATGTCCATTGTACCCAACGCACGGGTACCCGCCGTGCCTCACCTATCACGCGTATCTCTTCGAGCAAACGCGACACTGCGGTATACAAATCCCGCGGGCGGGCAAGCGCCCAGGGCAGTGTGAGGCGGGATGAAAAATGCGCCGCCATCGCCGGTGACCCTAGCCGGATCCGCTCGCGATGCAACGCTGGCAGCGGAGTGACCAGCGGGACGGTTTCAGTCAGATAGGCGCGAAGCCCAAGCGCCCGCAAGTCACGCCGTAGGCGTGTCGCAAGAGATTCAAACGACCGTGAGGCACCGCAGCTCAGCCAGACTTCAAGGGCCACGCCGTCGCCGAACTGCGCGTCATACCCTGCGTCATGAAACCATTGCGCGAGATTCGCTCGGACCTGACTTTCCGCGCCAGGATCGCGGTACAACACTCGAATATCCGCGCTTAACGCAGTCGCGGCCTTGAGCGGCAGACCGCCGCGCACGCCAAGACCGGCCGCCGCTGCATTGGCACAGAGGACGCGGCTATCGCCCGGCTCTGTCAGCACGCTGGGGGGTGCCTGTTCTACCCCGCGTAACACCACCTCCATCGGAAATTGCGGAACAATAATTTTCACGCCGATGGCGTGCGACGCTACCTGGCGCGGCATGGTCAGCGCCGCCTGCTCCGCGGAATTTTGATGAAACAGCGCATGAAAGTGCGGTGAAATCGGGCGCTGTTTAGGATTTCTCATGACGTTCCTTTCGAGTCGGATGCCGCTTGCGGCGAGGTGGAGGTGGGGGTGGGTGCTAAAGTCCGCGCGTTCTGATAATGCCGACACCAAGACCTTCGATGGCGAGAGCCTGCGTGCGCAAATCAATCATGAGCGGCTGGAAATCCGCATTCTCGGCTTTCAGCGTGACGAGGTGCGCAGCACGGAAGTAGCGCTTCACGGTGACCTCATCCTCGATGCGCGCAACAACGATTTGCCCGTTCCTGGCGACGTTGGTCGCGTGCACCGCCAGCAGATCGCCATCGCGAATACCGGCCTCCTGCATGCTGGTGCCATGGACACGGAGCAGATAGTCGGCAGGTGGGTGGAACAGCGCGGGATCGAGGCGATGCCAGTCTTCTACATGCGCGGCCGCGAGCATTGGCTGGCCGGCCGCGACTCGCCCGACCACCGGCAGGCCTGTCGGCTCGGCATTCGTCTCTTTCAGTTGAATACCGCGCGAGGCACCCGGCACCAGGATGATGGCGCCTTTCCTGGCCAGCGCGCGCAGATGCGTTTCGGCAGCATTCGCTGACCGCACGCCCAGCGCGCGCGCCAGCTCACTGCGCGTGGGGGGAGATCCAGTACGGGCGATTGCCTGGCGGATGGCGACCAACACTTCCAACTGCCGCGCGGTGAGCGATTCGACCATCACGGAACCTGTGTTTATGAACAGGTGTGAATATATACAGTGCAATCGAATTGACGCAAGCGCCGCTTACGTTGAAATCCTATGGCGCGAGACTGTCGGGGCTGACGTTAGCCTTCGTAGGCAACGTTATGGCGCGCGGGAATCATCGTTATACTTCGCCGGCCTGCGTATGACGCAATCACTCATCGCCCACATTCACGCACTGGTGAGGTCCCAATAGCATGGCCAGCGAACGCAAAGGGTTTGATCGGCTGCGGAGGGCGACCGGCTATTCGCTGGCCGGCTTGCGCGCGGCGTGGCGTTATGAGGCGGCGTTCCGCCAAGAATGCGCGCTCGCTGCGGTGTTGCTTCCGCTCGCCATGTGGTTCGGAGAATCGACCTTCGAGTATCTGCTACTGATCGGACCGTTGTTCATTGTGCTCAGCGTAGAACTGTTGAATTCAAGCCTTGAAACGCTGGCCGACCGCATCAGCACCGAGCATCACGAGCTCTGCGGTCGCGCCAAGGATTTAGGCTCTGCGGCCGTGTTCGTGGCCCTTGCGCTGGTGGCGCTGTGCTGGGCTGGCGTGTGGTGGGAACACGCCAGCCGCTGAAGGCACTAACCACGCAGCGCGCGCGCAAGTTCCTTGGTCGTCGCCCGAAGACGTTCAATCAGCATCATCTGAAACGCCTTGCTCATGCGCAGTTGGCACGGCAATGACGCCCATTCTTTGAAATCGCGCTCCACTTTAATCACGGTGGTATCCCGGTTGGTCACAATGGTCGCGCTGCGTCCACCATTCGCCAGGTACTCCATCTCCCCAAAGCACTCGCCATTTTCAAGATCACGAATTCGTACACCATTGATCACGATCGAGACCGCGCCATCCACGATCACGAAGAAGCCGCGTTCGCGCTCACCTTCCGAGAATATGGCAGCGCCTGAATCAAAGCGTTGCCAGAACGCTGCCTTGTTTACTTCCTTGAGTTCGTTCTTGGTGAAGCCTGAAAAAAATGTGAGTTCGCCCATGCGATGAATTTTCTGCTCGTCGCTCTGGACCAACGGCACATTACCCGCGTCATTGAGCAACCGATCGAGATCGCGCACGATCTCGGCGCCGGTCTTGTAGCGCTTGCCGAGTTCCTTCTCGAGCATTTTCTTTGCGATACGCCACAATTCGTCAGGCACATCGGTGCGGACTTCGGTCAGCGGCTGCGGATCCTCATGCACAACTTTTTGAATTAAGCCGGTTAAACCCTTGGCGGCGAACGGTGGCACGCCGGCCAGCATCTCGTAGAACACCGACCCAAGCGAGAATAAATCGGATTGCGAGGTGATGTCCTGATCGCGCGCCTGCTCGGGGGACATATAGAGCGGCGAACCGAACCAGCCGACAATCAGGGTTTGATCGACGCCCAGCCGACGCGCGATCCCGAAATCGCCAATCTTCGCGGCGCCATCCTTGGTCAGCATAATATTGGCGGGCTTGATGTCGCGGTGTAGCACGCCTTGCGTATGCGCATAATCGAGTGCGTCCGCCGACTGGCGGACAATTCGCATCACCGTCGGGATCGGCAGCAAGGTATCGCTCTTGCAGTAGTTGCGCAGGGTGTCACCGCCATGGATGTATTCCATCACCATGTAGGGTTGATCGTTATCTTCCCCCGCTTCGTAGACCTTCAAAACGTTAGGATGATCGAGGCGTCCTGCCGAGCGCGCTTCGTTGATGAACATCCGTCGCGCCACGCCCTGCGTGCTCTCGACATCAGCGTTGGTTGCGACCTTGATGGCGACCGGACGGTCGACATACGGGTCATGGCCGCGATAAACCACGCCCATCGCCCCACGACCGAGCACATCGATCAGATCGTATTTGCCGATTTTCTTAGGAATGTCTGCCATCTGTTTCCATTATGAGGCGTGTCGCGCGCACCACATCGTGCACAAAATCAACTTTTATTTCGCGCAGTAATTCGAGCGCGCCGCTCTCACCGTGCGATTTGGCGATCGTGAGTTTACCCATGAAATGGGCCAGCTCGTTGATCGACTTCGCCATCGCGAAATCCTTGGGGTCCTGGCGCCCATCAACAATAAACTTGCTCGGGATGGTTACAAAGCCCACCGCAAGTTCCTTCAGGTAATCGTAATTGCCCTGCACGCCACCGAAATCACTCAGAATAAACTGACACCCGAACTCGCGCAGT
>JAYTEX010000250.1:0-9612 GCA_043734785.1 Pseudomonadota bacterium
CGCGAGCCCGGCACAACGCCTCGCCATGCTCGAGATCGCAGTGGCCGGCACCGGTCTCGGCATCGATCCGCGCGAACTGCACGCGAGCGGTGTGTCCTACAGCGTAGAGACCCTCGCTGCCTTGCGCGCGGAGTGCGGCACCCAACCGCTGTGTTTCATCCTGGGTCAGGATGCGTTCAATGGATTGCCACGCTGGCATCGCTGGTCCGAACTGCTCGATTTCGCGCACTTGGTCATCGCCACCCGGCCAGGTTATCACCCGCCCGCGGTGGGCGAACTGCCCGCGCTCTTGGCACGCACGGAAGTTGCCGTGCCCGCGGCCCTTGCAGCCTTGTCGATGCAGCCGGCGGGCCGCATTCTGCTGCAAGCGATCCCGTTGTTGCCCATCGCCGCGACCTCGCTGCGCACACGGGTGCGGGCCGGGCGCAGTATCGCGGGCCTGACGCCGCCTGGCGTGGTCACCTACATCACCCATCACCATTTGTATTCATGAGGAGATAACCGACTCAATGGCATTAAAACCCAAAGAACTGTTGACGGTGGCGAACCAGGCGCTGGAAGACGGCAAAGCCGTTGATATCAAAGTCCTCGATGTGCGCAAACTGACGAGCATCGCGGATTACATGGTAATCGCCACCGGCCGTTCGTCGCGTCAAGTCAAAGCGCTCGCAGACCACGTGGCCACGGCGGCACGCGCACTCAAAGAGAAACCGCTCGGTATTGAAGGCGAGCAAGCCGCAGAATGGATTCTGGTCGATCTGGGGGACGTGATCGTGCATGTGATGCAGGCCCAGACCCGCGAGTTTTATCAGCTTGAAAAACTCTGGGCGCCAGTGCCGCGTGAGCGTAAGCCAAAAGTGGTGGCGGAATAACGCGCGACGATGCGGCTGCAGCTCTTGTGTGTGAGCAAGCGGCCGGCCGCATGGGTTGCGCAAGCTAGCGACGAATACCTGAAACGGCTGCAGGGCAAACTAGAGTTTCAGGTGCGCGAACTGGCGCCAGCGCAGAATGCGGCCAACGCGCTGGAACAACGCCTGCGCGAAAGTGACACGATACGCCGCGCGGTGCCCGCCGGCGCGCAGGTGATCGCACTCGACGAACGCGGAGTCGCCTGGTCGACTCAGGATCTTGCAGAGCATCTCGCGGCCTGGCGTGAGATCCACCAGCACGTGACGCTCATCATCGGGGGGGCTTCGGGGCTTGCAGATTCGGTGCGCGAGACCGCCGCGCGGGTGTGGTCGCTATCTCGCCTGACCCTACCACACCAACTCGCGCGCGTGTTGGTGATCGAACAGATCTATCGCGCCTGGTCGCTGCTCAATCACCATCCCTATCACCGCGCGTGAACGCGCCGCTTCCGTCACTTGTTCTTGCCTCGCGCTCGCCGCGCCGCGCTGAATTATTGCGCACGCTCGGCGTCGATTTTGTGGTGGTGGATGTGGCAGTGGATGAAACGCCGCAGCGTGGGGAAACCGCGACCGCCTATGTGCGGCGGCTCGCGCAAGCCAAAGCGTCTGCCGGGCGGGCCGTGGTCGGTAGCTCGCGGCCCGTGTTGGCGGCGGACACCACAGTGGTGTGCGACGATGAAATCCTTGGCAAGCCGCTTGATGCCGCGGATGCGCGGCGCATCCTGTCGTTATTAGCGGGGCGCTGGCATAGGGTGCTGACCGGCGTGGTACTCGCGGGCAAAGAAATGGACGTGATCTGTGTGCAGACCAGTGTGCTGTTTCGCGCTTTGAGCAGGCACGAAATCGATCGGTACTGGGAAAGCGGCGAACCTACAGACAAGGCTGGCGCCTACGGTATCCAGGGCTTGGGCGGCGCGTTCGTGACGCGTCTTGATGGCAGCTATTCCAACGTTGTGGGTTTGCCGCTCGCGGAAACGCTGTCCTTGCTCGACAAAGCCGGTATTGCGCATCGCCTCACCTAAAGGAGATTTTTGAATCATGGACAGCCACAGCTCGCCGCACCGTCTCCGTATCGAGCGCCTGCGCGAAGCGCTCGGCCAAGTGGGCGTGCATGCGTTATTGGTGCCGAGCGCCGATCCTCACCTGAGTGAATATCTGCCCGAGCGCTGGCAGTCGCGGCAATGGCTGTGCGGCTTCACCGGTTCGATGGGCACACTGGTCGTCACGGTAACGCACGCTGCGTTGTTCGCGGACAGTCGCTACTGGGTCCAAGCCGAAGCGGAACTCGCAGGGTCTGGCATCGAGCTGGTGAAGATCGCGACCAGCAACGCAAACGCCCACATCACCTGGTTGGCCGCGAACGTGCCAGCGGGACACACGGTGGCGGTCGACGGCCAGGTGCTAGGGCTCACCTCCGCGGTGGCGTTGCGGACCGCACTCGACCAGGCCGGGGTGCGGCTCCGGACAGACTGCGATGTGCTCGATGCGATCTGGCCCGAGCGCCCGGGCCTGCCCACTGCGGCAATCTATGAGCACCGCGCGCCCCATGCTGTGGTGACACGGGCGACCAAACTCGCGCAAGTACGCGCGGCAATGGCGCAGCATGGCGCCTCGCATCACGTCGTTTCCAGCGTCGATGATATTGCGTGGCTTACCAACTTGCGCGGCGCCGATGTCAGCTACAACCCGGTGTTTCTGGCCCACCTGCTCATCGAGCGCAACGCCGCGACGTTGTATGTGGGCGATGGCAAGATTGACGGGGCTTTGCACGCCATCCTTGTCGCGGATGGCGTGCAAATTAAGCCGTATGGGCAGGTCGGCTACGCGCTCAAGACACTGCCTGCGCACGCCATACTGTTGCTCGATCCCAGGCGTATCACCTATGGGTTGCGCGAGCAGGTGAGTGCGCAAGTGCGCGTGCTGGAAGCGATCAATCCAAGCACGCTGATGAAGAGTCGCAAGACCGCGCAGGAAGCCACCCATATCCGCGGATCGATGGCCACGGACGGTGCTGCGATGTGCGAGTTCTACGCCTGGTTCGAGGCGGCGTTAGGCGCCGAACGCGTGACCGAGATCACGGTGGACGAGCAGCTCTCGGCGGCCCGCGCGCGGCAACCTGGATTCGTCGGGCTTAGCTTTCCGACCATTGCCGGCTTTAACGCCAACGGCGCCATGCCGCATTATCGTGCCACTGTGGAATCACACGCGGTGATCGAGGGCGACGGTCTGCTTTTGATCGACTCTGGCGGCCAGTATCTCGGAGGCACCACCGACATCACGCGCGTGTGGGCGATAGGAAATGTGAGCGACGCGATGAAACGTGATTACACGCGGGTCTTGAAGGGCACTTTGGCCTTGAGTCGCGCGAAATTTCCGCGCGGCACTTTGAGCCCGATGCTGGATGCCTTGGCGCGCGCGCCATTGTGGGAGCACGGCCTCGAGTTCGGTCACGGCACGGGACATGGCGTCGGCTATTTTCTGAATGTACACGAGGGCCCGCAGAGCATCAGCAAAGCTATCCCCGAGGCACACATGGCGATGGAGCCTGGCATGGTCACCTCGATCGAGCCTGGGGTCTACCGGCCCGGCCAGTGGGGCGTGCGCATCGAGAACCTCGTGTTGAACATTCCCGCGCAGACCCCGGAGGGCGACACTTTCGCCGAAATGCTCGAATTTGAGACCTTGACCTTGTGCCCAATCGACACCCGCTGCATCGAGCGGAATTTACTGCGCGCGGATGAAGTGGCGTGGTTGAATGCCTACCATGCGCTGGTGCGCGAACGCCTGGCACTGCGGGTGAGCGGAGACGCGTTGGCTTGGCTTAATGCGCGCACCGCACCGTTCGTGTGACACGAGCTTGGATCGCAGCAAAAAAAAGCCCCGCTCGATGGCGGGGCTTTTCAGGACGCGCCGGCGCGCGATTAATTACAGCAACGGCACGATCAGCAACGCGACAATATTGATGATCTTGATCAGCGGATTCACGGCGGGGCCGGCGGTATCCTTGTACGGATCGCCAACCGTGTCGCCCGTGACGGCTGCTTTGTGCGCATCGGAGCCTTTGCCGCCGAAGTGACCATCTTCGATGTACTTCTTGGCGTTATCCCACGCACCACCACCGGTGGTCATGGATATCGCGACGAATAGACCCGTAATGATCGTGCCTATCAGGACTCCGCCCAGGGCCTCCGGGCCAAGGGCGACGCCGACGATCACTGGCACCAGAATCGGCAGCAATGAAGGCACGATCATTTCCTTGATGGCGGACTTCGTGAGCATGTCGACGGCGCGCGAGTAATCCGGCTTGGCCGTGCCTTCCATGATGCCTTTGATCTCTCTGAACTGGCGACGCACTTCGTTGACTACCGCGCCCGCCGCGCGACCGACGGCTTCCATCGCCATGGCGCCGAAAAGATAGGGCACCATGCCGCCAATGAACAGGCCGATGATCACCATGTGGTTCTGTAAATCGAACGACACGGTATGCCCAGCTTGCTCGAGCTTGTGTGTGTAGTCGGCGAAGAGCACCAACGAGGCGAGACCCGCCGAGCCAATCGCGTAGCCCTTGGTCACGGCCTTGGTGGTGTTGCCCACGGCATCCAGCGGATCGGTGATGTTGCGGATCTCTTTCGGCAGGTCGGCCATTTCCGCAATCCCACCTGCGTTGTCCGTGATCGGACCGTACGCGTCGAGCGCCACAATCATGCCGGTCATCGACAACATTGCCGTCGCCGCGATCGCGATCCCATACAGCTCACCGAACCCGTAGGCGGCGTAGATCGCCACGCACACCGCGAGCACCGGCAAGGCGGTGGATCTCATCGAGACGCCGAGGCCGGCGATGATATTGGTCGCATGACCGGTCTGGGAGGCAGACGCGACGTGCTGTACTGGCGCGTATTCGGTGCCGGTGTAGTACTCGGTGATCCACACGATGGCGCCGGTCAACACCAGTCCCACCAGCGAGCAATAGAACAGGGACATGGCGTGTTCGCCCATCATCTGCTGGCTGATGAAGTAGAACGCGCCGCCCGCGAGCACCCCGGAGACGATCACGCCTTTGTAGAGCGCCTTCATGATTTTCTGATCGGGCGCTTTGACGAAGAACGTGCCGATGATGGACGCGATAATCGAAGCGCCCCCCAGCACCAGCGGGTACAACACAGCGTTCGGGCCCAAGCTATCGATCAGCAAGTTGCCCAGCACCATGGTCGCGACCACGGTCACGGCGTAGGTTTCGAAGAGATCGGCCGCCATGCCTGCGCAGTCACCTACGTTGTCACCCACGTTGTCGGCGATCACCGCCGGGTTGCGCGGGTCATCTTCCGGGATACCGGCTTCGACTTTGCCGACGAGGTCCGCACCGACGTCCGCCCCCTTGGTGAAGATACCGCCGCCGAGTCGCGCGAAAATGGAGATGAGGGAGCCACCGAAGGCGAGGCCGATCAAGCCACTCAGGACCTGTTCGTGGTCTGCACCCAGAAGTTGCGGGGCGAGCATATAAAAGCCCGCACACCCCAGGAGCCCGAGGCCGACCACCAACATGCCGGTGACCGCACCGCCACGGAACGCGACGGCCAATGCCGCAGCCATGCCGTTGTGCGCCGCTTGCGCGGTGCGCACATTGGACCGCACGGACACGTTCATGCCGATGTAACCGGTGGCGCCGGACAGGATGGCGCCGACCAGGAAGCCGATGGCTGTGAACCTATCCAGCGCCATCCACAGCAAGACAAATAACACGGCGCCGACGACGGCAATGGCCATGTATTGGCGGTTGAGATAAGCGGAAGCGCCTTGCTGGATCGCCGCCGCGATTTCGCGCATGCGGTCATTGCCTTCGGGTTGCGCCAGAATCCAGCGCACCGACCACGCGCCGTAGGCGATGGCCAGAAAGCCGCACAGAATGGAAAATCCTAAATAGGACGTGGGAGACATGGAAAGGCCCTCAATATTGGTGTTGTCTAGAACTTGTCTTGAAACGATCGCACGCGGCATTTTGCGTTTCGGTGGTGCTCGGAACCCCCACATACCTGCAATTGCGTGCGTTCCTGCGCGCCATTGGGACCACACGCCCTGTGTGCGCAGCGTTATGAGGATAGGTCCTCGTCAGGGAGAGTGACGGGCACGAAAACGCCCGTACTTAATCGCTCGACCCTCCCCCGAACAGCCGAGCCCGGCGATTTTCGTAGAAATCAGCGAATTTTGAAAGACGTGGCGAGCTTTTTCGGTTCGGCGAGGTTCTTGAGCTTGATGTATTGCGGTAGTCCCTCGTGGAACGGAGGGTAGTCTTCGCCCGCAATCAGCGGTTTCAGATAGCGACGGCAAAGCGGCGTGATGCCATAGCCATCCGGGGTGATGAAGTCGCGTGGCATCTTGCGCTCGACATTGGCGATGTCCGCAAGTTCGGCATCTCCGATTTCCCACCGATAAGGATCATCCGAGGTGCGCACGATCGTGACCATGCGTGAGTTCTTACCCGCCATGGCGAGTTCCACCGCAGCTTTGCCGACCGCATAGGCTTGTTCGACATCGGTTTTCGACGCGATATGGCGGGCGGCGCGTTGGAGGTAATCAGCGACGGCCCAGTGGTATTTGTACTGCAAGCGATCCTTGATGAGCTGCGCGAGCACAGGCGCCACGCCGCCGAGTTGCGCATGACCGAAGGCGTCGCGCGTGCCGGCGTCAGCCACGAATTGCCCGGCTGCATTCTTGATCCCCTCCGAGACGACAATGGCGCAATAACCGTGTGTTTTAACGCAAGCGTCCACTCGCCTCAGGAATCCTTCTTCATCGAACGGGATTTCCGGGAACAGAATCAGGTGGGGCGCGTCGTCCTCGGCTTCATGCGCCAGGCCCCCGGCGGCCGCAATCCAGCCAGCGTGGCGCCCCATCACTTCCATCACGAACACCTTAGTCGAGGTTTTCGCCATCGAGGCTACATCGAAGCCAGCCTCGCGGATCGACACCGCCACGTACTTCGCGACCGAGCCAAAACCCGGGCAGGTATCTGTCATCGGCAGGTCATTGTCGACAGTCTTCGGAATGTGAATGGCCTGCACCGGGAAACCGAGCTCCGCGCTGAGCTGCGACACTTTGAGGCAGGTGTCGGCGGAATCACCACCGCCGTTGTAGAAAAAATAGCCGATGTCGTGGGCCCGGAAAACGTCGATCAGCCGTGCATACTCGGCGCGATTCTCGGCCAGGCCCTTCATTTTGTAACGGCAGGACCCGAAGGCGCCTGCAGGGGTGTGGCGCAAGGCCGCGATGGCTGCTGCGCTTTCCCGCGACGTATCGATCAAATCTTCCGTTAGCGCGCCGATAATGCCATTGCGCCCGGCAAGCACTCGGCCGATCTGGGCAGGGAATTCGCGGGCTGCTTCCAATACGCCGCAGGCACTGGCGTTGATCACCGCGGTCACCCCGCCGGATTGCGCGTAGAAGGCGTTCCGTACAGTCATTGTTTAAGTCCATCCCCGCATGCTTTGCCCAGCATCGTACGCGTGCCTGTCGGTCGGATAAAGCGCGGACGTACGCTCACGAGTGACGATACGTTCATCCGGCTGGCGTGGCCGGGCTGGGACGCGGTCGGGTACACTCGATACCTCTTGCGGGGAGATCTATTAAGTTGTTGGCCACTGCAGCATCAAATTTTATTCGGTTGAGTGTCGTACTGTTGTTAGGGCTCACGCTGTGCGCGAGCGTGGCGGGGGAAGAAGACCTTGGGCCACTCACCGAGCACGATGAGATCGATCTCACGGACCTGCCGGATTTCGGTGACTCCGCCGGGGCATACATCTCGCCCGAACAGGAACGGCAGCTGGGTCTGGGCTTCATGCGACAGATGCGACGTCAAGCCCCGTTGGTGACTGACGAGGAAGTCGAGGACTACATCCAGAAAGTCGGGATGGAAATCGGTAAGCACTCGGGCTATTACGGAGACTTCCATTTCTTCGTGGTCGAGAGCCCGGTGATCAATGCGTTCGCGGTCCCCGGGGGTTATATCGGCGTGCACTCCGGCCTTATCCTCGGTTCGCACAGCGAAAGCGAAATAGCCTCCGTGCTCGCGCACGAAGTCTCGCATCTCACGCAACGCCACGGCGCGCGCATGATCGAAGCAGCCGGTCAAATGAGTATCCCCACGATGGCGGCGTTCCTGGGCGCGATCATCATCACCGCCATCGACCCGCAAGCCGGAATGGGTGCCTTGGCCGCAATCGGCGCGGCGCAACAGCAGTATCAGATTAATTTCACGCGCGCGAATGAGAAGGAGGCTGACCGCATCGGTATCGAACTCCTGAACACCGCCGGATTCAATCCGGGCAGCATGGCCGATTTCTTCGAACGCCTGCAGCTCGCAAATCGCTATACCGATCCGAAAGAAATTCCCGAATATCTCCGCTCGCATCCGGTCACCGTCAACCGTATTGCGGAATCGCGCGAGCGCGCCGAAAAAATGCAACCACGCGCCATTCGCGAAGACAGTTATCAGTACCAGCTGGTGTGGCACAAATTAAATGTCATGAGCGCCGCCGATCCTGCGCAGGCCAAGGCCTACTATGAGACCGTGTTGCGACAGGGCACCTTCAGCAACGAAGCTGCGGCACGCTACGGTTACGCGTTGGCGCTGACCGAAGCCGGAGATTTCGAACGCGCAAGAATTGAACTCAGTAAACTGTTGACCGAACAACCCAACATCACTGCCTTCCAAATTGCGCGCGCGCGCCTCGAACAACAGGCAGGGAATCTGCAAGCTGCAATCAAACTGTTCGATAAAGCCCGCCTGGCGGATCCCGAGAGTCGCGCCGCGACCTATGGCTACGTGAGTCTTTTGAGCAATACGGGAAAATCGAGCGAAGCGCGGAAAACTCTGCGCGAATTCGGGGTCTCTGATCAACGCGATCCACGCTACTTCAAGTTACTGGCCGAAACCGAGGAGCGCATGGGCGATCTCGTAGACTCCCACTACGATCTCGCCGAGTACTATCGCGCCATCGGCGAGATCGAACTCGCCGCCGAGCAACTCAAGCTCGCGCAGACCGAGGCGAATATTTCCCACTATCAACGTATGCGGGTCGATGCGCGTCTCGACGAGATAGAGAAGGATCTCGATCGCATGGATGAGGAACGCGCCAAGCGCAAGGAAA
Source organism: Pseudomonadota bacterium (assembly GCA_043734785.1). Lineage (GTDB taxonomy): Bacteria > Pseudomonadota > Gammaproteobacteria > CAIKBL01. The sequence goes on from JAYTEX010000250.1 coordinate 9,056, forward strand.
AAGAAAAGAAAGAACGCAATAGGCGGCGCGATTAGCGGAGTGTGAATCCAGCGGCCGATGATTGAAGCCGCGTTGACCGCTTGTTCATTCAGTCGCTGCGAGTGCGCATACCATCGGCACATCCATCAGTCAGCGGATGCAACTAACTTTCCAATGGCGCACCCATCAGCGAGTGGATGCAACTAGCTTTCCTGATCATCGCCGAAAGGTTTCCTACAGCCTTTATTGATGTTGGGGTTCGCGGCGCTCACCCCAACCTACCTTGAACACGCTACCCGCACGCGCTTTGGCGGCGCGAGAAGATTGGGTAGGTTGGGGTGAGCTTGCGAAGCCCAACAGAGAGTAGACCAGCTCGCGCGGACACTCGGATTCACGACAACTCGCCTGACACAGGGGGTCACTCGGCGGATCATGGATGTTGGGGTTCGCGGCACTCACCCCAGCCTACCTTGAACACGCTGCCCGCATGCGCTTTGGCGGCGCTAGACGATTGGGTAGGTTGGGGTGAGCTTGCGAAGCCCAACAGTCAGTAGACCCGCTCGCGCGGATACTCAGCT
>JAYTEX010000251.1:0-3962 GCA_043734785.1 Pseudomonadota bacterium
TATCGTCTTTCATGATCGCCGTCACCCGCAGACGCTGGGTGAAACGGAGGTCGCTGCCTTCCTGAGTGACCTCGCGGTTCAGCGCGAAGTTTCACCGGCTACGCAGAACCAGGCGCTAAACGCGATCGTGTTCCTGTACAGAGCGGTGTTGGACCGTCCACTCGGCGAGCTCGCGGGTATCGTGCGCGCCAAACCCCGCGAGCGCCTGCCGGTGGTGCTGACAGTCGATGAGGTCGGCCGGCTGCTCTCCCATCTGCCGGGTCGCATCTGGTTAGTGGCCTGCCTGCAATATGGATCGGGTTTGCGTCTGCTCGAAAGCGTTCGCCTGCGCGTTAAGGATCTCGATTTTGGCCATCGCGCCATTCTCGTGCGCGATGGCAAGGGCGGACGGGATCGGGTAGTGACCTTACCCGACGAATTGGTCGTGCCGATGGAGCGCCACCTGGCCGAGCGTCGCACCCTGTTCGAGCGCGATACCGCGGCGGGCAGCGGGGCGGTCTATCTGCCTTATGCGCTGGCGCGCAAGTACCCGCAAGCGCCGTACGAATGGGGTTGGCAGTACGTGTTTCCGGCCGATGGCTTAGCGGATGATCCGCGCGGCGGTGGGCGTCGTCGCCATCACTTCAGTGAGCAGCGTGTGCAACGAGCGGTGCGGTGCGCGGTGCAAGCGGCTGGAATCGACCAGCCGGCGAGTGGTCACTCGCGGCGACATTCCTTTGCCACGCACCTGCTCGAGCGCGGCGCGGACATCCGCACCGTACAAGAGCAGCTCGGGCACCGCGACGTGCGCACCACGCAGATCTACACTCACGTGATCAAGCGCGGAGGATTGGCAGTGAAAAGCCCGTTATCGGCGGTATTGGCGAGCATGCCGTCACGGCAGGCGGCGAGCGGTGACTGATGATCGGAAATTCGCGCCACGACGGCCTTGATAGACGGGAGTCTGAATGCCGCGAAGGCCGGGAATGGAGAGAGCGGCAATCGCCACTTGGGCGCCGCCGCGATCCATGGTCGTGATGGCGCGGCGCTCGAACTCGAGCGAGCCCGCCGCACTGGGAAACAGCAACGAATTAACATGGCTGTCCCGGACTTGCTCCGCTGGATTTGCTAGGCCTCTGAGCATTCTCCCTTGTGGCTGAGTCACAATTTCACGTGCCGCGCGAGTGCCTTACGTGGGTAACTGATTCATTCGCGTGCGCTTTGCGCATGAACTTGTCGAGCAGGAATAGCAGCTTGTGTGAGGCAGCATCGGCTTTGATATCGCCAGTGGGCGTGCTCGGCGTTGCCCAATTTCAGTGACAGATAAGTTAAATTATCGACGGTCGCCCTGGTACGTGCAAATAAAAATCTCAATCTTCAAATTTGAACGCAAGACTCGGAGTGTGCAGAGCGCCCGTCAGGGTTAGATTGCCCTCCATCCAAACAGTGACGAGAGGCCTGCCACCATGAACCTGTCTTTGACTAAAGCGGCACTCCGTCACGCAACGGAGCACGATCCGCGCTGGGCTGCCGTGGTTTCTCGGGATTCCGCGGCCGATGGCAGCTTTTACTATTCGGTCAAAAGTACCGGCGTGTACTGCCGGCCGTCCTGCGCGGCACGCCTCGCACGCCCTGAGAACGTATGCTTTCACCTGACCTGCGCGGATGCCGAACACGCGGGATTTCGGTCCTGCAAGCGCTGCAAGCCGAATCAGGCGTCGCTCGGCGAGCAACACGCCACGAAAATAACGGCTGCCTGCCGTGCGATCGAATCCTCGGAAAGCGCACTGAGTCTCGACCAGCTGGCCACGCAGGCAGGCCTAAGCCCCTATCATTTCCATCGCTTATTCAAAGCCATCACCGGCGTAACACCCAAGGCCTATGAAACCGCACATCGCGCGCGCCGTCTGCGGACAGCGCTCAATCGCGGTGACTCGGTCACGGCCGCGATTTTCGATGCGGGATACAACTCCAACGCGCGCTTCTATGAGCAATCCAATGCCGTGTTGGGGATGACACCGACCAATTATCGCGCGGGTGGTACCAACACCGAGATCCGCTTCGCGATCGGCGAATGCTCGCTGGGATCGATTCTGGTGGCCCGGAGCGATCGCGGGGTGTGCGCGATCCTGCTGGGCGATGACGCGGATGCACTGGCGCGCGATCTGCAGGACCGCTTCCCGCGCGCCACGCTGGTGGGCGGCGACGGTGAGTTCGAGCAGCTGGTCGCCGCTGTCGTCGGTCTGGTCGAAGCACCCGGCATCGGGCTCGATTTGCCGCTCGATGTTCGCGGAACCGCATTTCAGCAACGCGTGTGGCTAGCTTTACGCGAGATCCCGGCCGGCACCACCGCGAGCTATCGCGAGGTCGCCCAGCGAATTGGTGCGCCATCGGCGGTGCGCGCCGTGGCGCAGGCCTGTGCCGCCAACTTGCTCGCAGTCGCGATTCCCTGTCATCGCGTGGTGCGCAGCGATGGGGGTTTGTCCGGCTACCGTTGGGGGGTGGAGCGCAAACGCGCGCTGCTCGCGAAGGAGGCGCCAGCGTGAGCGCGCTGCTGCAGGCTGTGGACCACCTGTGCATTGCCGACATCCGCGGTCGGGTCCAGGTGCGTGATTGGTCGGCGCTCGCGAGTACGCTAGACGCGCAAGGTTGCGCCATGCTCGAGGGGCTTCTCACCCCGGAGGAGTGTGTGACGGTGGCCGGACTGTATCCACAAGACGACCTCTTTCGCAGTCGCGTGGTGATGGGTCGCCACGGTTACGGTCGTGGCGAATACCGGTACTTCAGTTACCCTTTACCGAACCTCGTGGCGGCACTCCGGGGCGCGCTCTACCCGCACCTGATGCCGATCGCCAACCGCTGGCAGACGGCGCTCGGAAGCGAGGTGCGCTATCCGGAAACGCATGCCGAATTTATTGAACGCTGTCACGCGGCCGGGCAGTGCCGCCCCACCCCGCTGTTATTGCAATACGCACTCGATGATTACAACTGTCTGCATCAGGATCTCTATGGCGAGCATGTCTTCCCGCTGCAGGTCGCGATTCTGTTATCCGCGCCGGGCCGTGATTTCACCGGTGGCGAGTTCGTGCTGACCGAGCAACGCCCGCGGATGCAGTCCCGGCCAGAAGTGGTGCCACTCGCGCAGGGCGATGCCGTGGTGTTTGCGGTTCACCAGCGCCCGGTACAGGGCACTCGTGGGGTCTATCGGGTGAATATGCGGCACGGGGTCAGTCGGCTCCGCAGCGGTCATCGTCACACGCTCGGGATCATTTTTCACGACGCCACTTGATGCGTCGTAGGGGCGAGGACGCGTTTTGAGATCAGTCGCTGGTGGCGTTCAGCACTGCGAGAAAAGGCTGCCCGTAACGTTCAAGCTTGGCCTGGCCGATGCCGCTCACCTGAAGCAGATCGGCCGGTGTCGCCGGTCGCAGGGTGGCCATCTCGGCCAGCGTTCGATCGTGAAAAATCACATAAGGGGGCACCCCCTGTGCATCGGCCAGACGCTTACGGCAGGCGCGCAGACGCTCCCATAGCGCGCCGTCACCCCCCGTGGTCACCGGTTCGGTCTTGCGCTGACGCGCAGGCCGCGCTTCGGCGATATCCTCACGCATGCGCACCATCACCTCCCCCCGCAGGATAGTGCGCGCGCCGTCCGCGAGCCGGAGTGCCCCAAAGCGCTCGACATCGGCATAGACCGCTCCTCGAACCATGACTTGACGCAGCACCGAGCGCCAGTGATTGGCGCTGCCGGCAACACCGATACCGAAAGTGCTTAAGCTTTGGTGGCCATACTGGCGCGTCTTGTCGCTCGCCACGCCGCGCAACACATCGATCACATGCGCCGCGCCGAAGCGCTGGCCGGTGCGGTAGATGCAGGACAAGAGCTTCTGCGCATCTTCGCTGGCATCCCAGGTCGCTGGCGGTTCGCGGCAATTGTCGCAGTTGCCGCAAGGCTCGAGGGGTGTTTCGCCGAAGTATTCCAG
>JAYTEX010000252.1:0-7614 GCA_043734785.1 Pseudomonadota bacterium
GCGTAATCGATGCCGAGGACTTCGGCCGCCATGATCGCCATCGAGGCCCGCGAGCCGCCAATGTCCGGGCAGCCGGTGACGACTTCCGCCGTGCCGTCTTCGTTGATATGGATGGCGGCGCTCGACTGGCCACCGATGTTGAACCAGAAGCCAGACGCCACGCCGCGGCCTTGATTGGGCTTCAGCGGCGCGCTGTAATGCGGATGCGCTTGCGCGGCTTGCAAGGTTTCGATGAAGCCGATAACCGGAAACTTCGGTCCATACAGCGCACGCGTGCCTTCCTTGGCCGCATTCTTGAGGCGCAATGCGATCGGGTCCATGCCCAGCTCCAATGCCAATTCATCCAGCGCAGATTCCACCGCGAAGGCCGCCATCGGCGCACCGGGCGCGCGATAGGCTACGCACTTCGGACGATTCGAGACCACATCGTAGCCCACCGCCTTGGCGTGCGGCATTTCGTAGGGCGCAAACCCGGTCATGCAGCCCGGAATCGCGGGCGAGCCCGGGAATGCCCCGGCCTGATAAGCCAGCTCGAGTTCGCCAGCGATTAAAGTGCCATCGCGCTTGGCGCCGATTTTCACCCGCAGATGTGCGCCCGAGGTCGGGCCGCTGGCACGGAATACTTCTTCGCGCGACATCACCATCTTTACCGGCCGGCCAGCAATGCGCGACAGCGCGATCGCCAACGGTTCGAGATAGACCGTGGTCTTGCCGCCGAAGCCACCCCCAATTTCGGCGGGTATCACGCGCACATTGGAGGCTTCGAGTTTAAGCAGCTTAGAACAGAACTCGCGCACCATGAACTGACCCTGGCTGCTGCACCACACGGTGACCATGCCATCAGCAGCCACACTGGCGACGCAGGCGTGGGGTTCGATGTAGCCCTGGTGCACCGGCTGGGTGGTGTACTCGCGTTCAATCACCACCTCCGCTTCGGCGAAGCCCTGCGCGATATCGCCCATCACAAATTCAGTGCGGTTCGCGATATTCGAAGGCGTGGTCGGCTTAGGGTCGATGCCGTTGGTAAACAGATCGTCGTGCAATAAGGGCGCATCCGGGCGCATCGCGGCTTGGACGTCGATCACGTGCGGCAGCACTGCGTACTCAACCATAATCAACGCGAGCGCCTGCTCGGCAATGTTCGCAGACGATGCGGCCACGGCGGCCACCGCATGCCCTTCGTAGAGGACCTTATCGCGCGCGATGGCGTTCCCCGAAACATGGCGGTAATTGACGGGTGCTTCACCGCCGGTCGCGACCTCGGACGGGAGATTTGGAAAATCCGCGCTGGTCACGATCGCCCGCACCCCCGGCAACGCAGCCGCCCGCGAGGTATCGATAGACACGATGCGCGCGTGTGCGTGCGGGCTGCGCAACACGCGCCCGACCAGCATGCCCGGCAAGGTGAAATCCGCGCCGTAGTTCGCCTGCCCGGTGACTTTTTCCACGCCATCCGGACGCACCGGACGCGTGCCCACCCATTTAAATTGCTTGCCTTCGTTACCCATGACTCATGCACTCCTCATGACAGCGGCGGCCTGTTGGACCGCGCGCACGATTTTGTCGTAGCCCGTACACCGGCAGAGATTGCCGGCCAACCAGTAACGGATCTCTTCTTCGCTCGGATCGGTGTTCTGTTCGAGCAGCGCCTTGGCCGCCACAATGATGCCCGGTGTACAAATCCCGCATTGCAAAGCGGCCTCGGTCAGGAACGTCTGCTGCAGCGGATGCAATTGACTGCCGGCCGCCACGCCTTCGATCGTGTCGACCTTACTGCCGTTGATTTCTGCACCCAGCACAAGACACGCGCAGACCAGGCGGCCATCAAGGCGCACGCTGCATGCGCCGCAATCGCCTGAGCCGCAGCCTTCCTTGGAGCCGGTAAGGCCCAGTTCATCGCGCAGTACATCGAGCAGGGTCTGCTCGGTTTCGCACAGAAATTCGGTCGGTTCGCCATTGATGATGGCGGTAATGTGATGCTTACTCATGCTCTGCTCCTTGCGCGCTCATAGGCAATCGTGGCGGCGCGCTTGGCAAGCACCCCGGCGACGTGGGTGCGAAATTCCACCGTGCCGCGCTTGTCGTTGATCGGCGCACACGCTGCACTCGCCGCCGCGGCAAGCGCCGCGAGCGCGGTGGCCTCAAGCCGGGTGCCGATCAGCGCGTGTCCGGCGGCTTCCACCAGCAAAGGTCTGGGGGCTACCGCGCCGAGACTCACACGCGCCTGGGTGCAGACGCCGTTACCGTCCAGCACCAGATTGATCCCGGCCCCCACGACGGCGATATCCATTTCCGTGCGCGGAATGAAGCGAAGGTAGGCATCGCCGCCGTGCGGGGCTTGTGCTGGCAGCATGAAATCGACGACAAATTCGCCCGCCGCGAGGCAGGTCTTGCCGGGCGCCGTGACAACCGTAGCGACCGGCACCTCGCGGCGCCCGCCTGGGCCTGCGATGGTGCAGGTCGCACCCGCCGCAATCAGCGCCGGCACACTGTCGGCGGCCGGCGAGGCGTTACACAAATTGCCGCCGAGGCTCGCCCGGCCTTGAATCTGCGTGGAGCCGATCAAGCGCAGCGCTTCCACCACCCCCGGCCACATTTTCACAATATCGGGGTGTTCGCCAATCTCGGCACCGGTGGCAGCGGCGCCAATGCGAAAGCCGCCGCGCTCGGCGCGGATTGCTTTCAATTCCGGGATGCGTTTGAGATCGACGATGCCCTGCCCCTGCAGGCGACCGCTGCGCAATTGCACCAACAGATCCGTGCCGCCGGCCAGCACCCGCGAATGCGAGTCTTTCTGCAGCAGCGAGACGGCCTCATCGACCGTGGTCGGGTTCTTAAAAGTCAGCAAGGGCTACCTCCCGGTAATGCTTACGTTGAACTTACCCCCTGAATGCTCCGGCATTGCGCGGTCGCGGCGGGGGTGACTAGGATAATGAAGATTGCGCCTTTAATACACCCTCGTGAGTGATCGGAAAGACCCTACAACGGCCCGGTCTCGGTATCTAACGCGATCACCCACCTAGACAGGCGCGCAACTCGACATCGATGCCGGCACGCACCCTTTTTTAAGATCTGCTCACCCACAATCACCTGCTGATCGCCGGCAACGCGGGTTACTGCGCGAGCGGCACCAGCACCGGAGCGTCCTTGGCTTTGACAAAGAACACCAGGAACTTCGCCTTTTCGGTCTGGCTGGCATTACGCGATACCACGTGCTGGTCTGCCGGAGATTCGTAATAGGTCTCACCCGCTTTGAGCACGACCAGCGGACCACCGGCGACTTGCATTTCGATCGCCCCTTCCAACACATAGACGAACGTATCGGCGGGATGGCGATGCGGCGGGGTGCTCGCACCTGGCGCGTATTCCACTGTGAGCATGCTACCGACGGACGCTGCCCGCGAACTCAACGATTTCTCGATAAGCGGCGTGATGACGGTATCGCTCGCCGCACCTTCATCGGTGTATCCGGCGATGGGTAGCCATAACAGCGAGAAAACCGCTAACCGGAGCAGGTACCAAACGCGAGGTAGGGCCGTCATAGCACTTTCTCCAGGAGGGGTTTAGGGACAGTGTAATCGCTCTCGAGCCTTGCGTAACGGTGAAGGAATCGTCGTTGCGCTGTCCAAACTCGGGGTCAGCATCGCACGGTTGCTGGTGGCCGTGGGGGCGTGGCGTTGGGCGCCGGCATGGCACTGCAAGGTCCGGGTTCGAACTATGGGGCAGGCCTGTCACTGATCCTGACCCGCATGTTCAAGGTCGGCGACACGATTGGAGTGCCGGGATGTGCAGGCGTTAACGGCGGCGTAAAAGCGCGTGATTCTGGGGTCTTGGGGTTTGACCGGATTATTGCAGCGAAGTGCAGTGGTGCGTAACTTCCAAAGGGACGGCCCCGTCAGCGAGAGCGCCTCCGGGCGCCCTCAATGTCCCCAGCGTTCACGCCAGGTCTCAAAGCTCAGTATCGCCCACAACAGATACTGCAGGTTTTGTCCGCCGGCGAGATGCGCCCGCCACACCGCGCGCACCGCCGCCGGATCGAAATACCCCGCCTCGCGCAGCCGCGATTCCGCAAGCAGCTCCTCGGCCCATCCGCGCAGCGGCCCACGCAGCCATGCATCGATCGGGATCCCGAAGCCCATCTTGGGCCGTTCGAATAATTTGCGAGGCACGTAGCGCGCAAGCACTTCGCGGAGGACCCATTTGCCGGTGCCACCGTGCACTTTCCACGCCTGGGGCATGCGCCAGGCGAGTTCCACCACCTCCGTATCCAGCATGGGCACCCGTGCTTCAAGGCTCACGGCCATGCTCGCGCGATCGACCTTGGCGAGAATGTCACCGGGCAGATAATGCAACGTATCCAACACCATCATGCGTTCGACCATCGCGAGCCCCACCGGAAGTGCTTGCGCATACGCCATGATGCTGGCGGGTTCGCGCGCCCCGCGCACAACCTCGGCCGGGTTCTTCCACAACGAAATCATCTGCAGATACATTTGCATCGGATCATCAATCGCGAGCAGGCCGGCGAGTTTATGCAGCTTGTCGCCCGGCATGGGCTGGCGCAGGCGCGCCGGTAGCAACGGCCCGCAACGTTCGAACAAGCGATCCCACGTGGTTGGCGCCACGGCCTTGAGTGAGCTTCCAATGAATTTACGCACTGCTACTGGGAGGCGTTGCTGGCGTTGCCAGAGATCAGTCGCGAGTGAATAACGAGAGTAGCCGGCGAATAATTCATCCCCCGCATCCCCCGACATCGCGACCGTGACATGCTGCCTGGCGAGCGCCGACACGAGATAGGTCGGGATCTGCGAAGAATCGGCAAACGGTTCGTCGTACATCGCGGGCAGCAGCGGAATAACGGCCTGGGTTTCTTCCGGGCTCACGTAGAGCTCCGTATGCTGCGTGCCGAGATGGGCTGCCACCGCGCGCGCATACGGCGCCTCGTCATACTGCGGGACCGTGAACCCGATACTGAAAGTCTTGATCGGCTGGGTGCTCTGCGCTTGCATCAGCGCGACCACCGTCGAAGAGTCGATCCCACCAGAGAGAAAAGCCCCCAGCGGCACATCCGCCACCATGCGCAACCGCACCGACTCGCGCAGCGCTGCATCGAGCATGTCGACACCGGCTTCTTTCGATTCACCGAGCGGCGACTGGCGGCCACGCGCGACTGTCTCCAACAGCGACCAGTAGGCGCGCGGCTCCGGCAACTTGCCGGGAAGCTCACTTCGAAGTGTGATGAAAGAGCCCGGCGTTAGCTTGCGAAGCCCGCGATAGATGCAGAACGGATCTGGTACATAGTTGTGGCGCAGAAAAAGCGTGAGCACATCGCGATCGATCTCAGGGCGAAAATCCGGCCAGGCGTGCAAGGCTTTTAGTTCAGAGGCGAACAAAAATGCGCCCCCGTACCAGCCGTAATAGAGCGGCTTCTCGCCCATGCGGTCACGCGCCAAATGCAGTTCGCGCGTTTGTCGATCCCACAATGCAATCGCGAACATACCGTTGCAGCGCTGCAAGGTCGCTTCAAATCCCCACGTGACAAAGCCCTCAAGGATAACTTCCGTATCGGAATGACCGACAAAGCGCGTGCCTTTGCTTTCGAGATCTGCGCGCAAAGTGGCGAAGTTATAGATCTCGCCGTTGAAGACGATCACATAGCGCCCGCATTTGGAATGCATGGGCTGCGCGCCGGCCGGGGAGAGATCGAGAATTGAGAGGCGTCGATGACCGAGCGCGATGCCGGCTTCAGCATCAACCCAGACATCGCCGGCGTCGGGGCCGCGATGGGTGATCGCTTCGGTCATCGCGCGAACCTGAGGGATGAAACCGTCGCGCGTGGCGGAAGCAGTCAGGAAACCTGTGATGCCGCACATGATCTATCGATTTGCATGATCAGACACACATCCAGCTTTCCGGCTCTCCTGCCAGAAACTCTTCCAGTGCAATACCGCCAGTGCCAATTAAGAGACCGGGCACGGCACTAAAACTCGCGGAAAACAGTTTCAACCCGGCCAAAGCGCCTTTGTTACGCCCACTCTTAACTTCAATCGCCAACACTTTGTCGCCATAAGCGCTGGTTTGTCGATGCGCGGCAGAACCATGACGTCGCGGGAAATCGTCGGCTCGATGATGGCGGTTTTGCCAACCTGACGCGGCCCGGCGAGGATTTGCAGAAAACGCGGCGTCGAGCGCAGGCGGGCAACAAGCGCGGAAAGTTGGGGTTGCTGGAACATTTTTGCATTTTACTCAACATAGTGAGTAATTTCACTCATACGAATCAGCGTGATCGACGAGTGCGCCCTTGCTCTCGAGATCTGTGCGCGACCGGGCGAAGTTATCAATTCAATCTCGCCATTGAACACCATCACATAGCGCCCGCATTTGGAATGCATTTCTGGACTGCCTTGGGCGAGCGCGCCAAATGCAATTCGCGCGTTTGGAGGTCCCACAGTGCGATGGGAAACATGCCCTTGCCACGCCGCAAGGTTTCTGCGATCCCGCACCTAGCAACGCCTTTCGCGTCACATGCTCACCCGTTTGATCTGGTCGTTAATGATTGTTGCGAACGCTTTCTGCCGCTGCGGAATAAAGCGCGTCATATTTCTGAATAATTGTTTCCAGTGCGTAGTGATCGACGATACGTTGCCGCGCGGCTGCCCCGCGCACGGCACGCGATTGAGGCGAAAGCCCGAGAGCTTCCCGCATCCCGTCAGCAAGTGCTGCGGGGTCCCGCGGCGGCACCACCCATCCCGTATCCCCGACGATCGAGCGCACGTCTCCAGTGTCGGTAGCGACACAACAGACCCCCGCCGCCATCGCTTCGCCGAGGACATTAGGAAATCCTTCGCTGATCGAACTCAACGCTAAAAGACTAAACGCTGGCATGAAGCGGGCAACATCACTTCTTGCTCCAAGCACACGCACGATCCCGGTAAGCCCGTGTGCCGCGATGTGCGGCGCGAGCGCTTCCGTCCCAGCACCGATCATTACAAACGCGGGCTTTTGGTCCAGGTCTTTCAGCAGCGTCGCCGCGCGCAGGAACGTTTCATGATCTTTCATGGGATCGACTCTGGCCACCATCCCGACCAAGGGCGTTTCAGCAGGAAAGCCTAATTCCGAACAGATCCGGCGCGCGGCGGCCGAATCCGGTTTGAATTTGGTCGTATCGAAGCCATTCGGGATCACTTCCCAGCGTCGCGGAAGATAGCCAAGAGATATGTGGTGTCGGCGCCCAGCCTCGCTGTTAACCACTACACCATAGGGTCTCATCGATGTTCGTGCGAGTAGACGAACAATCCACGCTGTAAGTCGCCGGTAGCGCGCGAAATCCATATCCGTACAGCGCAGATTCCACACCAGAGCCGTAGTCTTTAGGTCTAAAGTGGCGACGAGCCCCAGAACATCAGCGTGATACATCCAGGTTTGCACCACATCAGGCACCTCAGCGTGCAGGCATTGTCGTAGTTGTCGCCACGCACGCCACGATGGTATCCCGCGTGTCATGCGTAAGGGTACAACTTCCACACCAGCGGCCGCGAGGCTGGGACCATAGACGCCAGCATCGGTCAAACTGATCACTTTGTTCTGAAAGCGCGCTGGATCGAGACCGCATAC
>JAYTEX010000253.1:0-14853 GCA_043734785.1 Pseudomonadota bacterium
TTGGCGGAGGATTCGCCCATGACCCACATCATGGCATCGATGATATTGGACTTTCCGCAGCCATTCGGCCCCACCACGCCAGTAAGATTGCCTGGCAGATGCAGGGTGGTGGGATCGACAAAGGACTTGAAGCCCGCAAGCTTTATTTTGGTGATGCGCATGTCCCCAGCATACCGTAGGAGATCCGACCAGACAAACTTCGCCATGCCCGGGATGAATCGAGCATCTGCATGAATAATCAGCGGAAAGGCAGTCGCTAAGACTGCTGAAACATCCATCGAAATACCGCAGCGACAAAACACTCAGATGGTATTCTGGATACCGTTACTGCCACCGAGAAACCAGCACCAATGCCCAGCAAACCGTCACGTTCACTTGAAACATTTCCCAATCCAGTCTTGGCCCGGGATTACACGATTCGGATAGAAATGCCGGAGTTCACTTGTTTGTGTCCCAAAACCGGCCAACCAGATTTTGCCCAAATGACCCTGGAGTACGTGCCGGATGCGAGTTGTGTTGAATTGAAATCGCTCAAACTCTACCTCTGGTCGTTTCGTGATGAGGGCCATTTTCACGAAGCGGTGACGAATCAGATTGTCGATGACGTAGTGGCCGCGTGTCAGCCGCGCTTCGCCAGGCTGAGCGCCCGATTCAATGTCCGCGGGGGGACTTACCCTACAGTGGTGGTTGAGCACCGCGCCCCAGGTTGGGTGCCAGCCCTGCCCGTCAATCTGCCGTGAACGGCCTCAAGTCGCCGTAAGCAGCCCCATGTCTGAGCCTGCCTATGTCGGGCGCTTCGCGCCATCCCCCACCGGCCCGCTACATTTCGGGTCGCTGGTGACCGCGCTGGCCGGTTATCTGCGCGCGCGCAGCGCAAAGGGCGAATGGCTCGTCAGGATTGATGACATCGATCCGCCTCGGCAACCCCCTGGCGCCGTGTATTCGATCCTGCGTGCGTTGGAACGATTCGGTCTGCACTGGGATCGCAGCGTTGTCTACCAGTACACGCACCTCAGCGCCCATCGGCGCGCGCGCGATGTGCTACTCGCCAACGCGCTGGCCTATTACTGCGTGTGTTCAAGGCGAACACTGGCAGACCACCCCTCCTATGAGGGTACTTGCCGAGGGCGTCGCGAACCACCTGCGGAGCGTTCTAGCGTGCGCGTGCAAGTTGACCACACGCCGATCGCCATTGCCGATCCCGTGCAAGGCGAATCCCACTGGGATCTTGCCGCTGCAGGGGGCGATTTTGTCATCTGGCGGGTAGAAGACCTGCCCGCCTATCATCTTGCTGCGGTGGTCGATGACGCAGACATGGGGGTGACTGAAATCGTGCGGGGTGCTGATTTACACGCCGCCGCGCCGCGCCAGCGCCATCTTCAAGTCCTGCTCAACCGACCCCCAACTGTCTACGTTCACCTGCCCGTGGCGGTCGATCGCGCCGGCCAAAAACTCAGCAAGCAACAGCGGGCACCCCCTCTAGATCTGTTCCCCGTCCCAGTCATGTTACCGGCAGCGTTGATTTGGCTCGGTTACGACATCCCCTCGTTCTTGCACGGCGCGTTTCCGGGCGAGTTACTGCCCTGGGCGATAGCGCATTGGGATCTCGCGCGCGTCCCGCGCAGAGCGACGCTTGTAGCACCCGTGCTGGCGTTATGAAAAGTCGGCTTTGGCCAACACGAGGGCCTCTTTCAGGGCGTCATAACTGCGCACCGGCGGGATATTCGGATGATCACGACACACGTTCTCTGGCGGGCAGAAAAACCATCCACGGTCGGCTTCTGTCAGCATCGGCACGTCATTGTAGGAGTCTCCGGTGGCGACCACCTTGAAATTCATCGACTTGAAGGCGCGCACGGCATGCCGCTTGGGATCTGCCTGACGCAATTGATAGCCGCTGATACGCCCGGCCTCGATCGTCAGACGATGACACAGCATCATCGGATTATTCAGCTTACGCAGCAGTGGCACGGCAAGTTCGTAGAACGTATCCGAGACGATCGCGACCTGAAATTCAGTGCGCAACCAGGCCAGGAAACTCGCCGCACCCGGCAGCGGTTCAAGTGCATCTGCGGCGGCCTGGATGTCACGCAAGCCCAGACCGTGCCTGGTCATGAGTTCAAGACGCTGACGCATTAACTGGTCGTAATCTGGAATATCGCGGGTCGTGGCTTGCAGTGCCTCGATGCCCGTCCGTTCCGCCAGACCTACCCATATTTCGGGGACCAATACCCCCTCGAAGTCGACACATGCGATATTCAACAAACACCTCTGCTGCGTTAAAGGTTTGACCGGATTCGGAAGAGTCGCGTACGGGCGGGCGCCCCGCACAAGCGCCTATACTGGCTGATGTCCGCAGACCGGACGAAAACGCCACTTTCGGATTTCCACCCTAACGGCCTCGAGTTTATCAGGCACGGTTGGAAATTAGCAGGCCGCCGCAATGCGCGGGGTGGCAACGGGGTAGCAACGTTCGACAGCTTTCGCTTCGCTGAGTCAATGCATGATCAAGAAACACGCCATGGAAGTTTCATCTTGATGAATCACACACTAGCCGCCCCTTCGCGAAAAGGCCTGTCTGCGAGTCTCCTTGCTCGCGCCTTCTGGCTGATTCTCGCGCTGCTGGCTGACGGAAAACCAACGCGTGCAGACAGCGCGCCACCGCAACTTGCGATCATCGCGCTATTCCCTGGCAAGGTGTTGGTCAACGTAAACGGAAAATCACGGGCGCTGACGGTCGGCGAAACGAGTCCGGAAGGCGTTAAGCTGCTGGCTGCCACTGCAGAGCGTGCCACCCTCGAGGTAAACGCCCGGCGTGTGGTGCTTACTCTCGATGGCAAAATCACGACGACTTTCAGTGAACGACCGCGGGGCCATCACCTGCGACTCGCGCCAGGCACCAATGGCCACTATTTCGTGGACGGTACAATCAATGGAAATGCGGTGCAGTTCATAGTGGATACTGGCGCGTCCATGATTGCCATCAACAAACACATGGCCAAAAAACTCGGCCTGCTCTACCGCACGGACGGCACTCCGGGTCAGATCGAAACGGCCTCTGGCGTCGTTCGCGCCTATTATCTCAAGTTCAAAAACGTCAAAGTGCGAACGCTCGAACTCCACGATGTCGAGGGCGTCGTGGTGGACGGGGATTTCCCGACGGTCGCCCTGCTCGGGCAATCGTTTCTGAACCGCTTCAGTATGCGGCGTGAAGGCCTGCTGTTCGAACTTGAGGAAAAGTAACGATGAAGCAAGCTATTGCTGCCAAGGCGGGCCCACGCGCCGTCATCATGCCGCTGCTCCCTGTGACCTACGAGAAGCGCCAGCGCGCCAATCGGCGCGCAGCGCCACCTCAGCTTGGCTTGAAACGCGCTCTATCCCACATCACCTCACGCCCGCCGTCGCGCCTGGCCAGCACGCGCGCCAGCACGAACAGCAAGTCAGATAAGCGGTTGAGGTATTGCAGCGCAGTGGCGTTAACAGGGTCCGTGGTCGCCAATTCGACCAGCACCCGCTCGGCTCGGCGGCAGATAGCGCGTGCCACGTGACATTGTGCGGTCGCATTGCCGCCGCTCGGCAAGATAAATTCTTTCAACGGCGGCAAGTCCTCGTTGTACCCATCGATCAACCCTTCCAACCGTTCGCAGGCGCTGCCCGGGAGTAACGTGGCTGTTGGAATTGAGATTTCGCCGCCGAGGTCGAAGAGATCGTGCTGGATCTCGAGCAGCTGATCGGCCATTTGCGCCGGCACTGGAGTGGCCAGCAGAACCCCCAGCATGGAATTCAGTTCATCGATGTCCCCAAGCGCATGCACCCGTGGGCTGTGTTTGGGGACCCGAGAGCCATCGCCGAGCCCGGTGGTGCCCTCATCACCCGTTCGCGTATAAATTTTTGAAAGCCGATGACCCATATGACGAGGCTTGCGGTGAACGTTGACTGCAATGTACTGATGCACTCGACAGGTGTCAAAACGAGGTGGGTCAGCGGCGATTACGCTGCTAGAATACCGGGGCCGATAATCCCCCTGCGGCGGCGTAGCGGCACCTGAATTCTCTGACTAAGGCGTTGATGAACAGCGATTCTGTTGAAACTCTCAGCTACTCCGTCGTGATCCCCTGTTACAACGAGGGCGACAACATCGCCGACCTCGTCGCTGAGGTGGTGGTAGCCGGTGGTGCACGTAAGGATTACGAAATTATCCTGATCGATGATGCCAGCACGGACCATACCCTGGATAAATTGCGCGAACTCAAACGCTCCTGTCCTAGCTTGCGGGTTATCCGGCATGCCTTGAATCGCGGCCAGAGCGCAGCGCTCTGCACAGGCGTGGCGGCGGCGCGAGGAAATTGGATCGCGACCCTCGATGGAGATGGACAGAATGATCCGGCCGACATCCCCAACCTGCTCGCCGAAGCCACGAGATTATCGCCTCAGCATGCGACACTGATTGTGTGTGGTCATCGAACTCGTCGTCGGGACACCTTCGTGCGCCGCTTTTCGTCCCGGATCGCCAATAGTGTGCGTGCATGCATATTGGGTGACGCAACCCCCGATACCGGTTGCGGGCTCAAGGTTCTTTCACGCAAAACCTTCATGCAGTTACCCCACTTCAACCATCTGCATCGTTTTCTGCCCGCCTTGGTGCAGCGTGCGGGCGGCCACTCGGTGTCGGTTCCGGTGAATCACCGGCCACGTCTGCACGGCTATTCAAAGTACGGCATCGGTAATCGCCTGTGGGTCGGGATTGTTGATCTGTTTGGCGTCAGCTGGCTCATCAGCCGTCGGTTCAAACTCTCAGGAACAGAGGAACTCTGAGTGGTCACGGCATCCAGTGGATTCCTCGCGCCCTATCTCGGCTCATTGCTGCCCTGGTTGTACATCGAATCCGTATGGTGGACCGCGTTCGGACTATTCGGCAACGCGTTGTTCAGTTCGCGGTTCCTAATCCAATGGTTGCACTCCGAGCGACAAAAACAACTCATCGTACCGCCAGTGTTCTGGTATCTCAGCTTCTGGGGTAGCCTTTGCGCATTGGTCTATGCGTTCCACGTCGACAAGTTACCGATCATCCTGGGTTATCTATTCCTGCCACTCCTATATGCCCGCAATCTTAAATTACTGCGGCGCATCGCTACGCCTGAAACCACGCCATGATCCTCGAGCGCTACCTCATGCGCGAGTACCTGCGTACGTTTGCGATGATAATCGGCGGGTTGCTCGTGGTGTATCTGAGCACACGACTGGCGACTTATCTCGGCGAAGCGGCGGACGGCAAGATGGCGCCTGGACACATCATCGTCTTGCTTGGGCTCAAAATGCTGGTGTCATTGCGCGATCTCATCCCGATGAGTCTCTACATCGGTATATTTGCCACCATTATCCGCCTGCAGCGCGATTCCGAGTTGACAGCATTGCGGGCGGCTGGTGTCGGTCATCGCTTACTCCTGGTTGCCGCTATGAAACTTGCGCTGCTGTCGGCGGGATTTGTCGCCACCCTGACCTTGTTTGCCGAACCGCGGGCGGAGGAAATCATCAAAGAAATTAGGAATCAGACTGAAAACGAAGCGACCATTGCGGGCGTCAAAGCGGGCCGGTTCAAAGAAATCAGCGGCGGTAAGCGCATCTTCTATGCCGAGAAGGTGTCGCAAGACCAAATGCGGCTACAGAACGCTTTCGTTCAAGTGCGGGACGGCGCTGATGTTGGCCTACTCCGTTCCGATGATGCCTATGTGGAAACCGACGAGAAAACCAAGGATCGCTTTGCAATTTTCGTCGATGGCACCAGCTATGCCGGGCGTCCGGGCGCACTTGATTATGTCGTGACCCATTTCACCAAGTACGCACTGCGGATCGAATCGCATGCCCCCACTGATGTTTCCAATCAAGTGAACTACATGCGCACCGGTGATCTGATCAAATACGACGCCGCTGGATTTCAGGCGGAATTGCAATGGCGGATCGCGCGCCCCGTGGGCGCGCTCCTGCTGCCCCTGCTGGCCGTATTGATCGCGCTAACGAGCACGGGTGACCACTGGTATCTAGGATTATTGACCGCGATTTCGGGATATTTCGTCTACAGCAATTTGCTCGGGGTGACGCACGCCCTGGTCAATAAAGGGGCCTTGGCGCCGGGATTCGGTACCTGGTTGGTCCAGCTGGGATTACTCACCGTCATTGCACTGCTGTACTGGATGCAACGCAATCCGCGTAGATTTCGGATCGCCCGCCTTGCTGCACAGCGTTGAGGCGAAGAACGTCAAGGATTACATGTGATGAGCGATCTGGAATTCACCCTCCGCCAGCAACTCACTGAGCGCATTCTGATCCTGGACGGCGCCATGGGCACCATGATTCAGACCTATCCACTCGCGGAGGCCGACTACCGGGGCGAGCGGTTCGCGCTGCATGCGATCGATCTCAAAGGAAATAACGATCTCCTGAGTCTGGTGCGGCCTGATCTGATCGCCGGCATTCATCGCCAGTTTCTGCAGGCAGGCGCGGATATTATTGAAACCAACACATTCAATTCAACGCGAATCGCGCAGACCGATTACCGACTGGGTGAATACGCCTACGAACTCAATCGAGAAGGCGCACGAATCGCGCGCATCGAAGCGGACGCCGTCTCTACCGCTGCCAAGCCGCGTTATGTGGCCGGTGTACTCGGGCCCACCAATCGCACGGCGTCAGTGTCCCCCGCCGTTCACGACCCAAGTTTCCGGAATGTCACGTTCGCCGAACTGCAGGCGAGTTACACCGAAGCGATCAAGGGTTTGCTGGATGGCGGCGCCGACCTGCTGTTGGTCGAAACCGTCTTCGATACGCTGAACTGCAAGGCGGCCATTTACGCGATAGAAGAATTTTTCGAGGCCGCCGGGAAACGGGTGCCGGTGATGATTTCCGGCACGATCACGGACCGCAGCGGGCGCACCTTGACCGGCCAGACCACTGAGGCGTTCTGGAACTCCATTCGCCATGCCAAACCGCTGTTCGTCGGGCTCAATTGCGCGCTGGGCGCGCATGATCTGCGGCCGTATGTCGAAGACTTGTCCCGTATCGCCGACACCTTCATTAGTCTGCACCCGAATGCCGGCTTGCCCAATGAATTTGGCGGCTATGATGAGACACCAACCTACATGGCCGAGGTCCTGCAAGACTTTGCGAAGGCGGGGTTTCTTAACATGGTGGGCGGCTGTTGCGGCACCACGCCGGCGCATATCGAGGCGATTGCGCTGGCAGTCGAGCACCTACCCCCGCGACGGGTGCCACAGATACCGCCCTATTGTCGCCTGAGCGGCCTGGAGCCGCTGAACATCACCCCCGACACTGGTTTCGTGAATGTCGGTGAACGCACGAATGTAACCGGCTCGCCAAAATTTGCCACCCTCATCAGGGAAGGCAAACTCGAAGCGGCGCTCGATATCGCTCGCCAGCAGGTCGACAACGGCGCGCAGATCATCGACATCAACATGGATGAGGGCATGCTTGATTCGGAAGCGCTGATGGTGGAATTTCTGAATCGCATTGCCTCTGATCCAGACATTTCGCGAGTTCCCATCATGCTCGATTCCTCCAAGTGGAGCGTCCTTGAAGCCGGCATGCGTTGTCTACAAGGCAAAGGTGTGGTGAATTCGATCAGCCTCAAAGAAGGACCGGATAAGTTCAAGCAACAAGCCACGCTGGTACGACGCATGGGAGCCGCCGTCATCGTCATGGCCTTTGACGAGCGAGGCCAAGCGGATACCGCCCAACGCAAATTGGAAATTTGTGAACGGAGCTATCGCGTGTTGGTCGATGAAGTAGGCTTCGCGCCCGAAGACATTATCTTCGATCCGAACATCCTGACCGTCGCGACCGGCATTGAGGAGCACAACGATTACGCCATTGCGTTTTTTGAAGCGACGCGCGCGCTCAAGCAGCACCTGCCCCACGCCCTGGTCAGCGGTGGCCTGAGCAATGTGTCGTTCGCCTTCCGCGGTAATAACCCGGTCCGCGAAGCCATGCACTCGGCGTTCCTGTATCACGCGATTAAGGCCGGCCTCGACATGGCTATCGTCAACGCCGGTCAACTGGGTATCTATGACCAGGTCCCCCGTGAGTTGCTCGAAAGAGTCGAAGACGTGCTGTTCAACCGACGCGCGGATGCGACCGACCGCATGGTCGCGTTTTCGAGTGACGTTAAGGCCGAGGAACGCGAAAAGAGTGGCATCGAGGCCTGGCGGCTGGGTTCGGTGGGCGACCGGTTGACGCACGCACTGGTCAAGGGCGTCGCGGATTACGTCGTGGCAGACGCCGAGGAAGCACGGCTTGCGGCCAGTCATCCGCTCGATGTGATCGAGGGTCCCCTGATGGCGGGTATGAGTGTGGTTGGCGATTTATTTGGCGCTGGCAAAATGTTCCTGCCGCAGGTAGTCAAGAGTGCGCGCGTGATGAAAAAAGCGGTTGCGCACCTCATCCCCTACATCGAAGCCGCCAAGGCCGCCGGCAGTACCCGAACGGCCGGCAAGATTGTGCTCGCCACGGTCAAGGGCGATGTCCACGACATCGGTAAAAATATTGTCGGGGTGGTCTTGCAATGCAATAACTTCGAGGTCATCGATCTCGGGGTGATGGTCGCCTGCAACGATATTCTCGATGCGGCTGTGCGCGAAGGTGCAACGCTCGTTGGGTTGTCAGGTTTAATTACGCCCTCTCTTGAGGAGATGGTGCATGTCGCCAGTGAAATGGAGCGTCGCAAGCTGCAGATACCCCTGCTGATCGGCGGCGCGACCACCTCACGCACCCACACCGCCGTCAAAATTGCGCCCGCTTACTCGGGTCCCGTGGTGCATGTGAAAGACGCGTCGCGTGCAGTAGGGGTCGCCACCAAACTTGAAAGTCGTGATATGAAGCGAGGTTTCGTCGCCCAGATAAGCGACGAATACGCCACCGTGCGGGAGCGCCACAAGCAGCGTCAGTCCGGAATTGAATGGCTGACCTTGGACGAAGCGCGGCACAATCATTTTAACGCCGGTTGGAGCGAGTATTGCCCGCCGGCGCCGCGTCAGCTCGGGATCAAGGTGTTCACCGATTGGCCGTTGCGTGATCTCGTCGACTACGTGGACTGGACACCCTTCTTCGCGGCCTGGGAGCTGGCCGGACGCTATCCTCGGATCCTGGACGATGCAATCATCGGCGAAGAAGCTCGCCGCGTGTTCGCGGACGGTCAACGAATGCTCGCGGAAATCGTCGCCAATAGCGCGCTCCAGGCACGTGGTGTGGTCGGGCTGTTCGCGGCAAATGCGATCGGGACCGACGACATCGAGGTCTACACCGATGACCGGCGCCGGGGCGAGCTGGCGGTCGTGCACAGTCTGCGGCAACAACAGCGCAAGCCAGGCGGGCAGGCGAATTTCGCGCTCGCGGACTTTCTGGCGCCCAAAGAAACGGGTATCCCAGACTATCTCGGCGCATTTGCGGTATCCACCGGATTCGGTCTCGAGCAGATCGTGGCGGGCTACGAGCGCGATCACGATGACTATCACGCGATCATCGCCAAGGCGCTGGCGGATCGCCTCGTCGAAGCGTTTGCCGAACGGCTGCATGCTTACGTACGGCAGGAATACTGGGGCTATGCACAGGATGAGGCCTTGGATACCGAGTCACTCATCGGTGAGCGTTACCGTGGCATACGCCCCGCGCCCGGGTATCCCGCATGTCCCGATCACACGGAGAAGCCCCTCATCTGGCAATTGCTGGAGGTCGAAAAAAATACCGGTATCGAGTTGACCGAGAGTTACGCGATGTATCCCGGCGCTGCGGTGTGCGGCTGGTATTTCTCGCATCCTAAAGCGCGTTATTTTGGCGTCGGCAAAATCAACCGTGACCAAGTCCACGACTATGCAAAACGCAAAGGCATGGATCTGCGCGAAACGGAACGCTGGTTGGCGCCGAACCTCGGATACGAACCCGAATAACCCGAGTCAGCACTATGATCCCAGCGCGCTCCTCTATTACCGAACTGCTGCATGCGCAATCACCACGCCCCGCCGTACGGGTGGCGGGCTGGGTACGCACACGGCGGGATGCCAAGGCGTTCTCGTTTCTGGAAATCAACGATGGCTCTTGTCTGGCAAGCCTGCAGGTGGTCGTCGATACCGAGTGCGCGGGTTACGCCCGGCTGAAAGACGCCAGCACCGGGAGCGCCGTTACGGTGACTGGCGAGCTGATTGAATCCCTCGGCAAAGGTCAACGTTTTGAACTCAGGGCTCGGATGCTCGAGATAGTCGGCACGTGTCCAGAAGATTATCCACTGCAAAAAAAACGGCACACGGACGAATTTCTGCGCGAGATGGGGCATCTGCGCAGCCGCACCAACAAATATGGCGCGATGTTCCGGATCCGTTCGCGTCTGTCATTTGCGGTGCACGAATTCTTCCAGCGCCGCGGCTTTCATCACATCCACACCCCCATTATCACTGGCGCGGACTGCGAAGGCGCCGGTGAGCTGTTCCGGGTCTCCACCCTGCAGGGCGCCGCTGGCGCACACCAGCTTGCGGCGGGGGATTTCGCTGCCGATTTTTTCGGCAAAGAAGCCTATCTCACCGTCTCCGGCCAGCTCGCGGTGGAGACCTACTGTCTTGCGTTGAGCAAGGTTTACACTTTCGGCCCGACGTTTCGCTCGGAAAACTCCAATACGAGCCGCCATGCCGCGGAGTTCTGGATGATAGAGCCAGAAATCGCCTTCGCCGATCTGCGTGACGACATGCAGCTCGCGGAAGAATTCGTGCGTTATTTGCTGGAATTCGTCCGCACGGATTGTCGCGACGACCTCGCGCTATTCGCCGAGTTCGTCGATCCCGATCTCACCGCGCGGATCAGCAACGTGCTGGATTCCGAATTCGCGCGCATTCCCTACGAGGAAGCCATCAGTATTCTCACCGCGTCCGGACAATCCTTCGAATTCGCGCCGAAATGGGGGGCTGATCTGCAATCCGAGCATGAGCGCTACCTGACCGAGCACCACTTCAAGCGACCGGTATTTGTATACGACTGGCCAAAGGACATCAAAGCCTTCTACATGCGACAGAATGACGATGGCAAAACCGTGGCGGCGATGGATCTACTAGTGCCTAAGATTGGCGAGTTGATCGGCGGGAGCCAGCGCGAAGAGCGTCACGATCAATTACTCAATCGGATTCAATCACTGGGGTTCAATGCCGAGGATTACTGGTGGTATCTGGATACGCGCCGCTTCGGCACGGCACCGCATGCGGGTTTTGGCCTGGGTTTCGAGCGCCTGCTGATGTTCGCGACGGGCGTCGGCAATATCCGGGATGTGATTCCCTTTCCCCGCACGCCAAAGAGCCTGGAGTTCTGATATGCAGGTAATGATCGATCTCTGTGTGGTGCCCATCGGGGTTGGTGTCTCGGTCTCTAAGGAGATCGCCGAATGTCAGCGCGTGATAGCGGCGGCGGGGCTGAAATCCCAGATGTATCCCTACGGAACCGTCATTGAGGGCGAGTGGGACGCCGTGATGGCTTGCGTAAAAGCCTGTCACGTACGCCTGCACGAACTTGGCGTGCCACGGGTCTTCACCCAATTGAAACTTGGGACACGGATCGACAAGATTCAGCATATGGAAGACAAAATCTCGAGCGTGGAAGCCCACTTGCGATCCACCATTTAATGCCGGCAACGCACCCTGCAAGCGGCCCCACCAACCTTCAATCCTGAGCAGCACACTATGCGCGAAGACGCCCTGAGCTTTGTCTGCGGTACCAGTGACGAGCCATTGATATACGCCACCGTCGGGCAAGCATTTGACGACACTTGCGCGCGCTGGCCGGATCATGAGGCCATCGTGGTACGGCATCAAAATGTTCGCTTGACCTATGCCGAACTGCACGCGCGGGTCGATACGGTCGCGGCTGGGCTATGCGCTCTTGGTCTGCAACCGGGCGAACGAATTGGCATCTGGTCACCCAACACAGTGGAATGGGTCATCAGCCAATTCGCGACTGCCAAAGCCGGGCTTATTTTGGTCAACATCAATCCGGCCTACCGGCTCGCCGAACTCGAATATGCCTTGAATAAAGTCGAGTGCATCGCGTTGATCACGGCGCGCCGCTTCAAAGGCAGCGATTATCTGGAGATGCTGCGCCACCTGGCACCGGAACTCGCGAGCGCCAAGCCGGGCCACCTACGCGCCGCCAAACTCCCGCATCTCCGCACGGTGATTGCGTTGGACACGGTAGCGCATGCAGGAATATTCCGCTTTGAAGATATTGCCGCGCTGGCAACCGACGACAGCCGTGCCGCCATGCAGAGCCTGGCGTCCTCCTTGCAACCGGACGATCC
Source organism: Pseudomonadota bacterium (assembly GCA_043734785.1). Lineage (GTDB taxonomy): Bacteria > Pseudomonadota > Gammaproteobacteria > CAIKBL01. Next base: position 12,341 of record JAYTEX010000253.1, read on the forward strand.
GATCAACATTCAGTTCACGAGCGGCACCACCGGCCTGCCGAAAGGCGCGACACTCACCCATTTCAATATCCTTAATAACGGCTATTTCACTGGGCGATCCATCCGCCTTAATGACCAGGACCGCCTGTGTATCCCCGTCCCGCTCTATCATTGTTTTGGCATGGTGGCGGGCGTCCTGATGTGCATAACCCATGGCGCCACCATGGTCTTTCCAAGTGAGGCCTTCGAACCGAAAGCCGTACTCGAAGCAGTTTCCGCCGAGCGCTGCACGGCGCTGCATGGCGTGCCGACCATGTTCATCGCAGAACTTGATCATCCGGATTTTGCCCAGTATGACTTGAGCAGTCTGCGCACCGGCATAATGGCGGGCGCCCCATGCCCGATCGAAATCATGCAGCGCGTCATTCGCGAAATGCATATGCGCGAAGTGACGATCGCCTATGGCATGACCGAAACCAGTCCGGTCAGTTTTCAGAGCAATCCGGATGATCCACTTGAGCGTCGTGTGTCGACGATCGGCCGGGTTCACCCACACGTGCAAGTTAAAATCATCGATACGGACGGCCGCGTAGTGCCGCGCGGCGTCAAAGGCGAGCTATGCACTCGGGGCTACAGCGTGATGCGCGGGTATTGGAACGATGCGGAAAAGACGCGCGATTCGATCGATTCCGCCGGCTGGATGCGCACCGGAGATTTGGCGGTCATTGACGCCGATGGCTATGGCAACATCGTAGGGCGCTTGAAAGATATGATCATTCGCGGCGGAGAGAACGTCTATCCGCGCGAGATTGAAGAATTTCTGTTTCGTCACCCGAAAATTCAGGACGTCGCCGTCTTCGGCGTTCCCGATCAGCGTTTAGGCGAGCAGATCGCCGCTTGGGTAAAACTCCGCGCCGGACTTACCGCGTCAGCCGAAGACATCCAGGCATTTTGCCAGGGACAGATTGCCCACTACAAGATCCCCCACTACGTGCAATTCGTGGAGGAGTTTCCGCTGACCGTCACTGGCAAGATTCAGAAGTTCGTGATGCGCGAGGCGATGATGCGCGAGTTGGGGCTCGCCGTCGCGGCGAGCGGGTGACGCGGCCGTCCGGTCCCGGCCCCGGTTTCTAGATCTCGACCTTCGAGCCCAGCTCCACCACCCGATTGGTGGGCAGGCTCAGGAAGTCGGCCGCGCTCGCCGCGTTGCGGTGCATGCTGGCGAAGAGCTTTTCGCGCCACATCGCCATGCCCGAGCCGATGCTCGGGATCACGATGTCGCGCGACAGGAAGTAGCTGGTTTCCATGTCGTCGCATTGCACGCCGCGGCCGGCGAGCAGACGCAGCGCTTCGGGCACATCAGGGTCGTTCTTGAAGCCGAAGTTCAGCGTCACCTGCCAGCAGCAATGCCCCAGCGCCTCGATGGACACGCGCTTGTCGAACGAAACCCATGGCACCTCGTGATGGGTGACGGTGACGAACAGGTTCTGCGCATGCAGCACCTTGTTGTGCTTCAAGTTGTGCATCAGCGCATTGGGCGTGCTGCCGCGCTCGGCCGACAGGAATACCGCCGTGCCATCCACCCGCACCGGCGGATGGATGAACACCGACTTGAGAAAACTCTCCAGATCGATTGACTCTTCGCGCAGGCGCACGCCCATCAGCCTGCGACCCTGCTTCCAGGTCATCATCAAGGTGAACATCACGCCGCCGATGGCCAGCGGGAACCAGCCGCCTTCGAGCACCTTGATGGCGTTGGCGGCAAAGAACATGGCGTCGACCAGGAAGAAGAAGCCGGTCGCCGCGATGCACAGTGCCCACGGGTACTTCCAGCTGTAGCGGATCACGAAGAAGGTCATCGTGGTGGTGATGAGCATGTCGGTCGTGACCGCGATGCCGTAGGCCGAGGCCAGTTTGCTCGACGAGCCGAACGTCACCACCGCCAGCACGATGCACACGTACAGGCCCCAGTTCACGAAGGGCACGTAGATCTGGCCGGTCTCGCGCACGGAGGTGTGCGTCACGCGCAGGCGCGGCAGGTAGCCGAGCTGCATGGCCTGCTTGGTGACCGAGAAGGCCGCGGTGATGAGTGCCTGCGAGGCGATCACGGCGGCGGCGGTGGCCAGCACGATCAGCGGCACCTGCGCCCAGCCGGGCGCCATTTCGAAGAACGGGTTCTTCACCGTCTCGGGCCGCGCCAGCAGCATGGCGCCCTGGCCAAAGTAATTGATCACCAACGCCGGCATCACCAGGCCGAACCAGGCCAGGCGGATGGGGCGCTTGCCGAAATGGCCCATGTCGGCGTACAGCGCCTCGGCGCCGGTCACGCACAGCACCACCGCCCCGAGCGAAATGAAGGCCACCAGCGGCTGCTGCCACATGAACCGCAGCGCATGGTGTGGACTCAACGCAAACAGCACGGACGGGTTGTCGGCGATGTGGATGACGCCCAGCACGGTCAGTACCGCGAACCACACCACCGTCACCGGACCAAAAAACTTGCCGATGCCGCCGGTGCCGAAGCGCTGCGCCGC
>JAYTEX010000254.1:0-7769 GCA_043734785.1 Pseudomonadota bacterium
CATTTCGCGCAAAATTTGATGGGGATACCGCATGGCCTGCAAGGTTTCGGTCATGACCACATAGTCGAAGGAGTTGTCATCGAAATCCGACAATCCGCGATCAAGATCCGATTGGATCACGTTCACCCCGGCGGCCAGACACTTAATGATGTTCTCGGAGTCAATTTCGATACCGTAGCCGGTGACCCCGCGCTCGCGCTGCAAGAAATCCAGTAAGGCACCATCGCCACAGCCAAGATCGAGCACGCGACTACCGGCGGCAATCCATTGCGCGATGGACAACTGATCGCCGCGCATGACGCTCATTCCGGCGTCACGCCGCCGGTGATGCGCTGGAAATAGGCCCTGAGCGCGGCGTGATAGAGCGGGATATCGAGCAGGAAAGAATCGTGACCAAGTTCGGATTCGAGTTCGACATAGCTCACGTCGAGATCGGAATCGAGCAGTGCGCGCACGATTTCGCGCGAGCGCGCCGGCGAAAACCGCCAGTCACTGCTGAAGGAGGCGACGAAAAATTTTGCTGCGGTACCCGCTACCGCCGCCTTGAGGCTGTCGTTGAAGCGCGCCGCCGGATCGAAATAGTCGAGTGACTTGGTCATTAGCAGGTAGGTGTTGGCGTCGAAATGTTTGGCGAATGACTCTCCCTGATAGCGCAGGTAACTCTCGATCTGGAATTCGATATCGTAGCCGTAGTTAAGTTTGCCATCACGCAGTTCGCGCCCGAACTTGGCCATCAGGACATCATCAGACAGATACGTGATGTGGCCGAGCATGCGGGCCAGCCCCAGGCCGCGCGCGGGCACCACTTGCTGTTCGTAGTAACGCCCGGCGTGAAAATCCGAGTCGGCTCGGATGGCGTGCCGAGCGACTTCGTTGAAGGCTATGTTCTGGGTGGATAGCTTGGATGCGGCGGCGATGACGATAGCATGCCGCAGGCGGGTTGGATAATCGACTGCCCATTGCAGGGCCTGCATGCCGCCGAGGCTGCCGCCCATGACGGCCGCCCAGGCGCCGATGCCGAGCGCATCGGCCAGTCGTGCCTGACTCTCGACCCAGTCGCGCACCGTCACCAGAGGGAAATCGGGGCCGTACCGCTGGCCGGTCGCCGGATTTATGCTCAGCGGACCGGTGGAGCCAGCGCACCCGCCGAGGTTATTGGGGCAAACCACAAAATAGCGATTGGTATCGACGGGTTTGCCCGGACCGATGCAGTTATCCCACCAGCCCGGTTTGCGCAGATTCTCTACGTGGTACCCGGCAGCGTGGTGATCACCCGATAAGGCATGGCAGATCAACACCGCATTGTCATGCGCCGTGTTCAACGTGCCGTAGGTCTCAAAAACAAGCTCGTAGGTATCGAGCACGGCACCGCAATCGAGCTCGAGCGGCGTCGCGAAGCGCAGCACCTGGGGGATCACCAGCCCCACGGAATCGAGCGGAAACGGGGGCACGCCTGGGAGATTCGGCTCTGTCAGCGTAGCGCACCAAAGTCGGCGAGCGGGGCGACGACCAGCAACAACGCAAGCTGCAGGAGCACGATGATGACCAGTGAAGAAAGATCAAGACCGCCAAGATTTGGCAGCACTTGGCGGATTGGTCGCAGAAGCGGTTCGGTCAAGGCATCGACCAATCTGAGCACGGGGTTGTGAGCCCCGGGTGCGACCCAGCTTGCGATCACCTGGATGAGGATCGCAAAAATGTAGAGATAGATGAGTTTGGAAAGCAACCCCGCGAACGCTACCACGAGCATGCTAAACCAGCCGAGATGCGCGCCGAACATCGCGCCCACCCACCAGGTGTTCAGGATCTGGAGTACGAATATCAGTAGGACACTGGCCGTGTCCACTTTGCCGATGGCGGGAATATAGCGCCGCAGCGGCCGCACAGTCGGGTTCGTGAGCTTGACGATCGCCTGGCTGAGCGGGTTGTAGAAATCCGCACGGGCCATTTGCAGGAGCAGGCGCAACATCAACGCGCCGATATAGAGACCGAACAGCGTATTGAGCAGAAACCCGCCCGCGTTGGAAAAGTAACCGCCGCCCATCATGCCTCTCCAAATTCGCGACTGAGTGCCCGTGCTCGGTGTGCTGCCGCGTCTAGCGCATCGGCGACCAAACCCTTGAAGCCTCCTGCATCGAATACCTGGAGTGCGCGCTCGGTCGTGCCACCCTTGGACGTGACCTGGACTCTGAGTTCGGCCGGACCGAGCTTAGAGCTTCTGGCCAGTTCCGCTGACCCAGCGGCGGTCTCGATCGCCAAGCGGCGCGCGGTGGCGGCCGGTAACCCAAGCGCGACACCGGCGCTTTCGAGACATTCGAGGAACAGAAAAAAATACGCCGGACCGCTGCCCGATAAGGCCGTCACGGCATCCAGTTGCGCTTCCTCAGTCACCCACTCGACGGACCCGATCGCCCCCAGCAACGACTCGGCCAGGGTTCGCGCGGGAGCGGCGGTGCCGGGGGTAGCGTACAGGCCGGTCACCCCGCGGCCAATCAGCGCTGGGGTGTTCGGCATCGCTCTGACCAGTGAAAGATCGGTGCCGATCCAGCGTTGCAACGCGCCGGTCGTGATCCCCGCCGCGATCGACAGGATCAGGGGTTTGCGCCCAGCCAAAGCGCTGGCTAGGTCGGTCACCACGGTTTTCATCTGCTGGGGTTTCACCGCCAGTACCACCACGTCTGCCGATTCCGCGGCTGCCGCGTTATCCGTGGTGACCTGCACGCCGAAATCCTCCACGAGTGCCGCGCGCACACACGCTAGCGGCTCGGACACCGTGATCGCCGTCGGCGGGTAACCGCGGCGCACGAGGCCGCCCAAGATCGCCCGGCCCATGTTGCCGCCGCCGATGCACGCAATGCGTTCAGTCATGTGCCGTTACTCTCGTTGGCTCCAGAAGGCCGGCGAGTTTAGCATCAACCCAAGCGCTCGCCGCGCCGCGCCCGCGCGCCGAACAGAGCAGTCCCGATGCGCACGATCGTCGCCCCCTCCGCGATGGCGGCGATGTAATCGCCGGAAGTGCCCATTGACAGCGTCTCAAGCGTTGGCAAAAACGGCGCGAGGTTCCCGCGCAGGCGCCGAAATGCTGCTCGCTGTTGCAGCGGATCGTCGGTCATCGCCGGCATGCCCATGAAACCGCGTAGGCGTAACCGCGGCAGCGACTGAATGGCGGCGATCAGGTCCCCGACTGCCGCGATATCCACGCCGCCCTTGCTGGGGGCGCCATCGACATTGACCTCGATGCAGCATTCGAGTGCCGGGAGGTGGTCCGGGCGTTGCGCGCTCAGGCGCTCCGCCAAGCGCAGTCGGTCCAGGCTGTGAACCCATGCAAAGTGCTGCGCCACTTCTCGGGTCTTGTTGGTCTGCAGGCGTCCGATGAAATGCCAGCTCAAGCCGAGACCCTCGAGTGCCGCAATTTTTGGCAGCGCTTCCTGCACGTAGTTCTCACCGAATGCCATTTGACCTTCCGTTGCCAAACGGCGAATGGCCTCCACCGATTGACCTTTACTGACGGCAAGTAGCGTGACGGCGCACGGCGCACGACCCGCGGCGCGCGCCGCCTGGGCCATGCAGGTCTGCAGGTTGACCAGGGGGCTAGCGTCTGAAGGAAGCGGTTCGTGTTCGGACGGGGGACGCTCGGTTGGCATGACAATCTAATGATTTACTTGCTAAAGTTACTAAACCAAATTAAATAAAATCTGCAACAGACTGCATTCTATAGAAACGCATTTGATCAGATAAAGCTTCTAAAGGGGTTGTCGTATGGATATTGGTGAGCTCTTGGCTTTCAGCGTCAAGAACGGCGCTTCTGATTTGCACCTCTCGGCGGGGTTACCTCCCATGATTCGCGTGGATGGCGACGTCCGCCGGATTAACGTGCCGGCCATGCAGCACAAGGATGTTCATGATTTGGTCTACGACATCATGAACGATAAGCAACGCAAAGATTACGAGGAATTTCTGGAGTGCGATTTCTCCTTCGAAATTCCGGGACTCGCGCGCTTCCGCGTCAACGCCTTCAACCAGAACCGCGGCTCGGGCGCGGTGTTCCGCACGATCCCCTCGGTCATTTTGAGCCTGGAAGATCTCAAGGCACCGAATAGCTTCAAGGATATTGCCGATTATCCCCGCGGCGTGGTGCTGGTCACCGGCCCGACCGGCTCTGGCAAGTCGACCACGCTCGCGGCCATGGTTAATCACAAGAACGAAAGCGAATACGGACATATTTTGACCATCGAGGACCCGATCGAATTTGTGCATCAGAGCAAGAAATGCCTGATCAATCAACGTGAGGTGCATCGCGACACCCTCGGCTTCAACGAAGCGCTGCGCTCGGCGCTGCGCGAAGATCCAGATACCATTCTGGTGGGCGAAATGCGTGATCTGGAAACCATCCGTCTGGCGCTAACCGCCGCCGAAACCGGTCACCTGGTATTTGGCACCTTGCACACCAGTTCCGCGGCCAAGACCATCGACCGCATCGTTGATGTGTTTCCGGCGGAGGAAAAAGATATGGTGCGCGCGATGTTGTCCGAATCCCTGCGGGCGGTCATTTCGCAGTCGCTGCTGAAGAAGAACGGCGGTGGTCGGGTGGCGGCGCACGAGATCATGATTGGCACGCCTGCGATCCGCAACCTGATTCGCGAAAACAAAATTGCGCAAATGTACTCCGCGATCCAGACCGGCCACCAGTTCGGCATGCAGACGCTCGATCAGTGTCTGCAGCAACTGGTCCAGAAAGGCATGGTCTCGAAAGTCGAAGCGCGGTTGAAGGCGCAGAATAAGGATCTGTTCTAGACTTCGGTCACTGAGGCGATTCCAGATGGTTACGCGCAGTCAACTCGCCAGGAGCTATTGAGATGGAAAGAGAACAAGCAATCAAGTACATGCGGGATCTGCTCAAGCTCATGATCGACAAAAAGGGCTCCGATCTTTTCATCACCGTCGACTTTCCGCCTGCCATCAAAATTGACGGCAAGGTCATGCCGGTCTCCAAGACCAAGCTGACCTCCGAGAACTCCAAGGCACTCACGTACGCCATCATGAACGACCGCCAGCTCAAGGAGTATGAGGCCACGAAGGAATGCAATTTCGCGATTGCGCCGGCCGGCATCGGCCGCTTCCGCGTCAATTCATACATTCAGCAGGGCTATACTGGAATGGTGCTGCGCACGATCGAAACGAACGTGCCGACTCTCGACAAACTCGGTCTGCCCGATGTCATGCGCGAGATTTCCATGACCAAGCGCGGCCTTGTGATCATGGTCGGGGGCACCGGATCCGGCAAATCGACCTCACTCGCGGCGATGATCAATCATCGCAACGAAAACAGCTACGGCCATATCATCACGGTCGAGGACCCGATCGAATACGTGCATCCACATAAGAACTGCATCGTCATGCAACGTGAAGTCGGCGTAGATACGGACGACTGGGGAATCGCGCTCAAAAACTCGCTGCGGCAGGCGCCGGATGTCATCTTGCTCGGCGAAATTCGCGATCGCGAAACGATGGAATTTGGCCTCGCGTTTGCCGAAACCGGTCACCTAGCGATGTCCACGTTGCACGCCAACAGCGCCAATCAGGCGCTCGATCGCGTGATCAATTTTTTCCCGCAGGAACGTCATCAACAGCTCTTCATGGATATGTCGCTCAACATGAAGGCGATCATTTCACAGCGCTTGCTCAAGAAGGTCGATGGCAAGGGGCGGGTAGCCGCGATTGAAATCATGCTGAACTCGCCGCTGATCGCGGATCTGATCCTCAAGGGCGAGATTCACATGATTAAGGAAATCATGTCCAAGTCGAACGAACTCGGGATGAAGACTTTCGATCAGGCGCTGTTCGATCTTTACGAAGCGGATTACATCGGTTACGAAGACGCGATACGCAATGCAGATTCCATGAATGAGTTGCGTCTTCGGATCAAACTGCAGGGCAAGGCGGCTAAAGTCGGTGACAAACTGGCGGGACTTGATCATCTTGCTTTGGAAGAATCCACAGAAGAAAGCGGCATGCTGCGGTAGGCCTCGCGCGGAGAGACTGTATGGATACCACCCCTTATTTGAAATTGCTGCGCGACAAGAACGGATCGGATCTTTTCTTTAGCGTAGGCGCGCCGGTCAAAATCAAGATCGAAGGGCAGGTCAGCTCGGTAGGCAAGACCATTTTGACTGGCGATCTCTCGCACGCTGCTGCCTACGGCATGATGACCCAGTCCCAGATCGATCGTTTTGAACGAACCTTGGAATGCGATTTCGCCGTGTCGCTTGAGGATAAATCCGCGCGTTACCGGGTGAACGTGTTCCGGCAGCGCGGGGAAGTGGGCATGGTGTTGCGCCGGATCCCGTCGAATATTCCGACGATCGACGAGCTAGGCCTGCCTGAGATTCTGAAGTCACTGGTTATGCACAGACGCGGCCTGATTCTGATGGTCGGCGCCACGGGTTCGGGAAAATCGACGACCCTCGCGGCAATGGTCAACGAACGCAATCAGAAAATGTCTGGTCATATCTTAACCATCGAGGATCCCATCGAGTTCTCGCATCCGAACCTGAAATCAATCGTCAATCAGCGCGAAATCGGCGTGGATACGCTGTCCTATCGCGCGGCATTGCGCTCCTCTTTGCGCGAGGCACCTGATGTCATTCTGATCGGTGAAATCCGCGACCGCGAAACCATGGAGGCGGCGCTGGAACTCTGTAACACGGGCCACTTGTGTCTCTCTACGTTGCATGCAAACAACTCGAACCAGGCCATGGAACGCGTGGTCAACTTGTTTCCACCGGAGCTGCACAAGCAATTGTTTCTCGATCTCTCGCTCAATGTGCGAGCAGTGATCTCGCAGCGACTCGTGCAAGGTGGCGATGGTTACCGGGTGGCCGCGATCGAAATCTTGATCAATACCCCCCATATTGGGGATCTGATACTGAAGGGTCAGATCGGGACCATTAAGGAAGCCATGGAAAGCAGCGGCGCGAAAGGCATGCAGACCTTCGATACGGCGCTGTACAATCTCTACAAGGAAGAACGGATTGATCTCGAGGAAGCGCTCAACAACGCCGATTCACGCACCAATCTCGAGGCGCGCATCAATTTCGCGTGAACGCTCAACGTCACCATTTCAGAACTACGCGGTGACTCGGCGGATGATGGATGTTGGGGTTCGCGGCGCTCACCCCAACCTACGTTGAACACGCTGCCCGCTGAGCGGGGCGAACGCTTGCAAAATCGCGCACAGACACGAAACCCGAGAGGGTTGTTGGGGCGAGCTTGACCCGAGAAGGTAGGTTGGGGTGAGCTTGACCCGAGAGGGTAGGTTGGGGTGAGCTTGCGAAGCCCAACAGTCAGTAGACCCGCTCGCGCAGATACTCAGATTCGCGATTACGCGGTGACTCGGCGGATGATGGATGTTGAGGTTCGCGGCGCTCACCCCAACCTACGTTGAACACGCTGCCCGCATGCGCTTTGGCGGCGATAGAAGCGACTATTCAGGGACGACTCGGTAGGCCACTGTCTGCAGCGACTGGTCTCCGGGCGCGCCACGCCAAGCGGCGTGCCGTGATGTTCGGCACGGTGGTAGGCATGGACGCCGGCACCTTCATAAGCGGCTATCAACTGCAGGCGATCACGATACTGCTGGCCGATTCCCTGCTCGCCGCGATCCATGTGATCAAACACACCGAACTGCATACGTGGCCCTTCTGGTCTGGAATGTCCGAGGGGTAGAGAATAGCAGCCTGCAGCAGCTGCTTGTTCAACTCGGCTGCCAG